>NZ_JAXAVV010000004.1:0-477532 GCF_033949925.1 Lentzea kristufekii | reverse complement strand
GAACGCACCGCCAGCGGGCGCCCTAGTCGCGAGACCAGTTGTGTGCGGTCGCGGCAGCCGAACTTCCTCAGCAGGTTCGACACGTGGTACTTCACCGCGCTCACGGTGATGAACATGGCCGCGGCGATCTCCGCGTTCTCCCGCCCCTCGGCCACCAGCCGCAACGTCTCCCGTTCGCGGACGGTCAGCGACGCCGGTGGCGGACCGGGCAGCAGCGAGGACACCAGCCGCGGCGACACCCAGCCGCCGAACCGGTGCACGTCGTGGACCGCCCGCACGATGTCCTCCGGCGGGTCGTCGGCGAGCACGAACCCGGTGACCCCCAGCCGCACCAGGCCTTCCACGGCGTCGAACGACGGCAGGACCGCGACCGTGCGCGGTCCTGCGGCGGCAACGTCGTCGGTCACGATCACGTCGGCGGGAGTGCCTGGGCGAGCCCACGGCACGGAGGCGAGGCGGGACGAGAGCCTGTCGGCCAGCAGGGCGTTGCACAGCGACAGCGAGACGAGGATGGTTCGCACATCCCGGTACAGTCGGCACAGGGCCGTATTTCCGCGTATCGGCTGCGTATAACGCCAGGTCGTTGTTACCGTTCCGCCGATCATCGGGGGTAGGGTGCGTGCGGTTCCGGGTGCTCGGTCCGATCGTCGTCGCGGCCGGCGAGGAAGAGACCCCGTTGCGGTCGGCGAAGCAGCGGATCCTGCTCGCGATGCTGGTGCGGCACGCGAACACGCCGGTCTCCGCGCAACGGCTGATCGAGGCGCTGTGGGAGGTCCCGCCCGCCTCCGCGCAGGAGAACGTCCGGCTGTACGTCCACCAGCTCAAGCGCGCTTTGGGGCTCGGCGACCGGATCACCCGCGAGCCTGCCGGGTACCAGCTCACGATCGAACCCGGTGAGCTCGACGCCGACCTCTTCGACCAGCTGACCGTGGACGGCGAACGGGCCCTCGCGGAAGGCGACCCGCACAAGGCCGCCGATCTGCTCGCCGAGGCGCTCGGCCTGTGGCGCGGCCCTGCCTACCCGGACCTGCCCGGCCAGTTCGCCGCGCGGCTGGACGAGGCCCGGCTGCGCGCCGCGGAGGCGCGTGCCGCGGCCGAACTGGCACTGGGCCGGCACGCCGGGGTGATCGGATGGCTGGCCGAGCTGGCCGAGGAGAACCCGTACCGGGAGCCGTTGCACGCCCAGCTGATGACCGCCCTCTACGGCGCGTCCCGCCAGGCCGAGGCGCTGGAGGTGTTCCGGCGGGCCCGTGAACGGCTCGTGGACGACCTCGGCATCGAACCCGGCGCCGAACTGCGCGGCCTGCACGAGACGATGCTGCAGGGCGCGCCGCCGAAGGAACCGGCGCCACCGAGACTCCCTCGCGCGGACTGCCCGTACCGCGGCCTGATGGCCTACCAGCCGGAGCACCACCCGTGGTTCTTCGGCCGTGACCACCTCGTCGACCTGGTCACGCGCCGGATCGACCGCCACCCCGTCGTCGGCGTGTTCGGCGCTTCCGGCAGCGGCAAGTCCTCGTTGCTGCGGGCCGGTGTCGTCGGCGGGCTCGACGCGACCTGGCGGCCGATCGTCATCACGCCGACCGCGCATCCGATGGCAACGCTCACGAACGCCCTCGCGTCGTTCACCGGCAAGCGGCCCGACCTCGGCGCGGACCCGGCGGCGTTCGACGTCGAGGTGCGCAACGCACTCGCGAACGGCCCGGACGACGTCCGCCTGCTGCTCGTCGTGGACCAGCTGGAAGAGCTGTTCACGTTGTGCGCCAGCGAAAGTGAGCGCTCACAGTTCATCGGGGTACTGCTGGACGCGGCCCAGGGACCGCACCGCCGCACTCGGGTCGTGCTGGGCGTCCGGGCGGACTTCCTCGCCCACGTCACGCAGCACCCCGGCCTGGTGCGAGCGCTGGCGGACGAGGCGACCGTGCTGGTCGGGCCGCCCTCGGGTGCCGATCTGCGCGACATCGTGCTGCGCCCCGCCTCGACGAGCGGGCTGTCCGTTGCCCCTGACCTGCTCGCGACCGTGCTCGCCGACGTGGACGCCGAACCGGGTGCGCTTCCGTTGCTGTCCCACGCGCTCGTCGAGACGTGGCAACGCTCGGGCACCGAGCTGACCCTGGCCGCCTACCGGGCCGGTGGCGGGGTCCGCGGTGCGATCGCGCAGACCGCCGAACGCGCCTACGCCGACTTCGGGGGCGCGGAACAGCAGGCCATGCGCCGGATCCTGGTGCGGCTCACCGCGTTCGGCGACGGCACCGAGGACACCCGCCGGCCGATCCGCCGCGCCGAGCTCGACGGCATCGCCGAGCATCAGGTGATCGACGGCGTGCTCGGCCGTCTGGTCACCGAGCGGCTGGTCGTGGTGGACGAGGGCACCGCCGAGATCGCGCACGAGGCGCTGATCCGCGCGTGGCCGCGGTTGCAGCGCTGGCTGTCCGACGACCGCTCGACGTTGCTGGTGCACCGCAGGCTGACCGCCGCCGCCCACACGTGGAGCGAGCTGGACCGCGACGAGGGCGCGCTCTACCGGGGATCGCAGCTGGTCACCGCGTCCGCCTGGGCCCAGGACCACCCCGGCGAGCTGAACGCGGCGGAGGAGGCGTTCCTCAGGGCGAGCCGCGAGCGCGACGAGGCCGAGCAGGTGACGGTGAAGCGCCGCAACCGGCTGCTCACCAGGCTCATCTCGATCATGGGCGTGCTGCTCCTGCTCGCCGCGGGCGGTGGTGGCGTCGCCTGGTGGCAGTCGCGGGAAGCCCAGCTGCGGCAACGGATCGAGCAGGCGCACCAGATCGCGCTGTCCGCACGCGGTCTCGTCGACACGGCGCCCGACCTGGCCGGCCCGCTCGCCATGTCGGCCTACCGCCTGCACGCGGACGGCGACACCCGAGGCGCGCTGCTGAGCACCGCCTCCGCGCCGCGCCGGCGCATCGAGCTGAACGCGGACGGCCCGCCCGTGCTCGACGTGAGCGTCTCGCACCGGGGTGACGTGATCGCGACGGCCGACCGGGACGGCCACGTCACGCTGTGGGAGCCGCGGACCCGGTCGCGCAAGCTCCTGCTCGCGGACCACAACGCCTTCACCGACGGTGGCTACGCCAGGCAGGCCGAGTTCAGCGCGGACGACAGGTTCCTCGCCTCGAACGCGTCGCTGCCCGCGCTGGGCGCAAGCCGTGGTGACGTGGTGGTGTGGGACCTCACGACCGGGAAAGCCGTGTTCTCCCGCCAGTTCGACGTCATCACCGCCGGGCTCGCGTTCCACCCGGCCGGGACGTCGTTCGCGGTCGGCGTCGCCGGTGGGGCCGTCGAGGTGTGGGACGTCGCCGCCCCGACCAGCCGGACCTTCCAGGGGCACGCCGAGGAGGTGACCGCGCTCGCGTTCAGCCCGGACGGATCGGTGCTGGTCACCGCGAACGGCAAGGAGCACCCGCTGGTGTGGGACGTCGCTTCCGGCGCCCGGATCGGCGAGATCCCCTCCCTGGAGGTCAACAACGTCGTCTTCGACGGCACGAGGATCGGCACCGCCACGTTGCGCGACGGGGTGAAGTTCTGGGACGTGCGCGGGAAGCTGCTGTCCGAACTGCCGAAGCAGGGCGCGTACGCGTGGGAGGCGTCGGAGCCGGTGGGCGGCCGGATGGCGGTGGCGGACGAGGACGGGCTCATCACCATCTGGGACGTCCGGACCGGCCGCCCGATCACGACCTACCGCGATCGCGGCCGCACCGAGTCGAGAGCGATCGCGCTGGGGCGTGACGGCACCCTGCTGGTCTCCGGGGGCTACGGACGGATCGTGGCGGTGCGCGAGGACGCCGTGCCGCCGTTCACCGGGCATTCCGGCGGCATCAACGACATCGACGTGTCCCACGGCACGGTCGCGTCCGCAGGTGACGACACAACCGTGCGGCTGTGGCACCTCGACGGCACCGCACTGGCCACTTTGGACGGTCATTCCGACCGGGTGGAGTCGGTGTCGTTCAGCCCGGACGGCTCCCGGCTGGCCGCGCTGACCCGTGACCACACCATCTCGATCTGGGACGTCGCCCGGCGGGAGCGGCTGTCGTCGTTGTCGTACAGCGGTCTGGGGGCGTCGACCGACATCGCCTTCCAGCCGGACGGGCGCGGGATCGTCACGGCCTCGCTCGGCCGGTTCCGGTGGAGCCTGCCGGAGCTGGAGCAGGGCGCGTTCTCCGGCGGGCCGTACATCGCGAGCGCCGTGGAGTTCACCCCGGACGGCCGCCTGCTGATCTCCACCGACCCGGCCGGCGGCGCGATGCTGTGGGATCTGGCCGGGGACAGGCTGGAACGGCGGGTCAGCACGGGCCAGGGCGACGTGCGTGACGTCGCGATCAGTCCCGATGGCACGAGGTTCGCGACGGC
This sequence comes from Lentzea kristufekii, assembly GCF_033949925.1. Taxonomy (NCBI): domain Bacteria; kingdom Bacillati; phylum Actinomycetota; class Actinomycetes; order Pseudonocardiales; family Pseudonocardiaceae; genus Lentzea; species Lentzea kristufekii. Next base: position 473,161 of record NZ_JAXAVV010000004.1, on the reverse strand, counting down.
GGGCGCCAACCGGACGGTGAAGGTCTGGGACGTGGCCACGGGTGCCGAGCTGATGACGCTGACCGGCCATTCCGCGCCCGTGGTGGCGCTGGCGTTCAGCCCGTCCGGCACCGCGCTGGCGTCCGGGGGAGAGGACGACGCGGTCGTCGTGTGGGACCTCGGCACCCGTTCGGGCACCACGCTGACCGGGCACACCGGACCGGTGCAGACCGTGGCGTTCACGCGGGAGGACGAGCTGGTGACCGGCGCGAACGATGCGCGGATCATCCGCTGGTCGCTGTCCGTCGCGGACGCCGAGAACCGGATCTGCGCGGAGGCCTACCCGCGCTCGGAGGCCTGCGGGACCACCAGGCCCGACTCGTAGGCGATCACCACGAGCTGAGCCCGGTCGCGGGCGTGCAGCTTCGTCATCGCGCGGTTGACGTGGGTCTTCGCGGTGAGCGGGCTGATCACCATGCTCGCGGCGATCTCGTCGTTCGACAGGCCGCGGGCCACCAGCACGACGGCTTCGAGCTCTCTGTTGGTGAGGTGGTCGACGCTCAGGTTCTGCCGCAGCGGCTGGCTCACGTACCGGTCGATCAGCCTGCGGGTGATCGACGGGGACAGGAGGGCGTCGCCGCGGGCCGCGACCCGGACGGCGTGCAGGAAGTCCTCCGGCTGGACGTCCTTGACGAGGAACCCGGCCGCGCCTGCCTTCAGCGCGTGGAACACGTACTCGTCCAGGCCGTAGTTGGTGAGGATCACGACGTGCGTGCCCACCAGGGACGGGTCGGCGGCGATGTGCCCGGTGGCCTCGATGCCGTCCATCTCCGGCATCTGGATGTCGATCAGGGCGATGTCCGGGAGGTGTTTCCTGGCCTGGTCGAGGCCTTCCCGGCCGGTCCCGGCCTCGGCGACGACCTCGATGTCGTCCTCGGCTTCCAGCAACGCGCGGAAACCGCGGCGCATCAGCGGCTGGTCGTCGACCAGCAGGACGCGGATCACGGCTGTGCCACGGGGAGTTCGGCCTGCACGCGGAAACCGCCTTCGGTCCGGGGCGCCGCCTGGAGGTGGCCTCCCAGCGCGGTGACGCGTTCCCGCATGCCGAGCAGCCCGACACCCGGTGCGGTGTTCCCCGGTGCCGCCGTGCCGTCGTCGTCCACCTCGATGATCACCGTGTCCTCGCGGTAGCCGATGTGGATCCGCGCGGTCGCGGCGGCGGCGTGGCGGGCGATGTTCGTGAGCGACTCCTGCACGATCCGGTACGCCGTGCGCTCCACCGCTGCCGGCACGTCGTCGTGGCGGCCTTCGATCGTGAGCCGGGCGTCCAGGCCGGTGGCCCTGGCGCGCTCGACGAGTTCGGGGACGTCCTTGATGCCGTGCGGCGGGTTCTTGTCGTCGTCCCGCAGGGCTTCGAGCGTGGCGCGGAGTTCCCTGGACGCTTCCCGGCCCGCGTCGCGGATCACCAGGAGGGGTTCGGGCACGTCCTCGCCGCGTTTGCGGGCGAGGTGGACGGCGACCTCGGCCTGCAGCTTGATCACCGAGATCTGGTGGGTGAGCGAGTCGTGCAGTTCGCGGGCGATGTGCAGGCGTTCCTCGTTGGCCCGTCTGCGCGCCGTTTCCTCTTTGGTGCGTTCGGCTTCGTCGGCTCTGCGCTCGGCCTGCCTCAGCGCCTCACCGGCGGCCGCCGCGGCGATCAGCCACGCGATCTGCAGGACGTCGCGGGTCTGTGCGAACGCCTCGTACGTGGTGAGGTCGCGCGGCGAGGCGAGTGCGGCGAGGGGGAGCGTGGCGAGCATCAGGACGGAGCCGGCGAGCGTGAACACGCGGTGGCCCGCCCGCATCGTCGAGTAGACGGCGAACAGGAAGGCGATCACCGGCACGTCGGCGCCGGTGGCCTGGTAGCCGAGCGCGAGGAGTCCGGTCGCCGCGAGCACGGCTCTCGGCGACCGTGTGCGCGCGGTGAGAACCAGTCCGCTGGCGGCGAGCAGCGCGTAGCCGGGAACGGTCGCGGGGTGGCCCGCCACGACGAGACTCGTCGCGACTCCCGCGGCGATCGCCCAGTCCAGCCAGCGCTTGCTCATCCGTGCACCTTAATCCCCCGTTCGCGCTGGTAGATCCTTCAGCGGGAGCATTGTTGGACTACTGCGCGCGCAGTACAGCGGTGTCTGCGCCCGCACGACGACGTGACGCCGGTTCGGGGGTTGGCTGGTGCCCATGTTGCTTTCCGCTGCTTATGAAATGTCCGCCGGCCGCACGTTGTCGCTTGTCGGTGTGGTCATCGGTGTGCTCGGTCTGTTAGCGCTCACGCGGCGTGGTCTGTGGGCCGTCGTGCTGGGTGCGGTGGGGGCGGTGATCGGTGTCGCGGTGGTGTTGATGGCGAAGGGCGGCCCCGGCACCGGCTACGGCATCGTCGGTGGCTACGTGTCGCTCGCGGTGGGCGTGGCCGGTGTGGTGCTGGGCGGCCTCGCTATGCGAAGAGCCGCTCGGGCTGCTGCACCGCGCGCCTCGTGATCAGCCCGGCCGCACCCCGCACCACCGCGAACTCGCCGAGGGGCGAGGCGAGCAGCCGGGTGTGCCGTTCGCCGCCCGCGAGCACCCTGCCGTCCAGTTCGGACTGCACGGCCTCGCGGAGGTGGTCGTACAGCACGGCGTAGCTGCCGCCGAGCACGACAGTCGGGACGTCGAAGAGGTTCATCAGCGTCGCGATGCCGACCCCGAGCGCCTCCCCGGCCGTCCGCACGGCCGCCGCGGCCTTGGGGTCGCCCGCTTCGAGCGCCTTGCGCAACGAGTCGAGTCGGCGTCGTCCCGCCTCGCGCAGGATGACGTCGAGCCCCGCGTACCGCTCGACACAACCGCGGCTGCCACACGTGCAGCGGATGCCGTTGCGCTCGATCACGACGTGCCCGAGCTCGCCCGCGAACCCGCTGACCCCGCGGTAGACCTCGCCGCCGAGCACGACGCCCGCGCCGATGCCGACGTCCGCCGTCACGTGCACGAAGTCCTCGCCCGCCAGGTGCCGCGGCCACAGGTGGGCGAGCGCGGCGAGGTTCGCCTCGTTGTCGAGCTGGACGTCGAGACCGGTTCGCTCGCCGAGCCTCTCGGCCAGTCGTTCGCCGACGAGCTCGGGCAGGTTGGGCGCTCGGACGATGGCGCCGTCGTGCACGACACCGGGAAACGCGAGCCCCACCCCGAGCAGCGTGCGCTCGGAGCCGCCGGTGACCTCGCGGATCAGTCCGGCGACCCGGTCGAGCACCTCGTCCGCCGTGGCCTTGCGCATGTCGGCGGGGACGAGACGGCGTTCGAGCGTGGCGCCGTCGAGTCCGAGCGTCTCGACGGCGAGGTGGCTGACGTTGATCTCCGCACCGACCGCGACCGGCCCGGCGGGGTGGAAGCGCAACGGCTTGGACGGCCTGCCCATGCCCGCGAGCGTGGCGGGTTCCTCCACCAGGATCCCGCCCGCCAGCAACGGCTCGGTGAGGTTGGACAGGGTGGCCTTCGTCAGGCCGGTGCGCGCCGCGAGGTCGGCGCGCGAACCGGGGCGGTCGACGAGGGCGAGCAGCACCGTGCGCAGGTTGCCGAGGCGAACCTGCCGCAGGTGGTCGACGGTGGTCATCGACTCAAGTATCGCTGTGCCGCGTCCCCGTACCGCGCCCGGATCTCCGTCACCGCCTCCGCCTCGTACCGCGTGCTGTCCGCCAGCGTCCACTCAGGAGGCGTCGCCCCGCCGGTGAGCGTCCACGCGGCCTGCCGCGCCGCACCGTTCGCCACGTACTCATCCGGCGCGGGCACCGTCACGGGCACACCGAACACCATCGGCGCGATCTCCCGCACCGCAGGAGAAACCGCTGCTCCTCCAACGAGCCGCACGCCTGTGACGTCCGCACCTTGCTCAGCGAGCGCGTCGAGGCCCACCGCAAGACCGCACAGCATGCCTTCGACGGCCGCACGGGCGATGTTCGCGGGCGTGGCGTTGGTGAGCGTCAGTCCGTGCAACGCACCCGTCGCGTCCGGCAGGTTCGGCGTCCGCTCGCCTTCCAGGTACGGAACCATCACCACGCCCTCCGCACCGGGCTTCGCGGACAGCGCGAGGTCGCTGAGCCGGGCGAGGTCGACGCCCAGCATGCGGGCCGTCGCGTCCAGCACGCGGGCGGCGTTCAGGGTGCAGGCCAGCGGGAGGTAGCGGCCCGTGGCGTCGGCGAACCCCGCCACGATGCCGGACGCGTCCGTCGCCCGCACTTCGCTGGTCGCGGTGACGACACCGGAGGTGCCGAGCGACACCACGACGTCGGTGCCGCCGCCCACCCCGAGCATGGCCGCCGCGTTGTCGCCGGCACCCGCGCCGAGACGGACCGTCTCGTCTCGTCGGCCTCCCGCATCCGAGCCGAGACGAGACGGTCCGTCTCGCCATTCGGCGGGGCCGAGGATCTGCGGCAGCACCACGTCGGAACGGCCGAGCGCGAGAGAGAGCAGGTCAGGCACGTACTCGTTCGACACCGAGTCGAAGTAGCCCGTGCCGGACGCGTCCGAGCGGTCGGTGACCAGGTCGGAGAGCGACCCGGTGCCGCGCAGCCGCCACGTCAGCCAGTCGTGCGGCAGGCAGACGGCGGCGGTGCGCTTGGCGTTGGCCGGTTCGTGCTGGGCGAGCCAGCGCAGCTTCGTGATCGTGAACGATGCGACCGGCACGAGGCCGATCCGCGCCGCCCACGTGTCCGCGCCGAGCTCGTCCGTCAGCGAGGCCGCGGCCGCCGCGGAACGGGTGTCGTTCCACAGCAACGCCTCGCGCACGACCTCGCCGTCCTCGTCGAGGCAGACCATGCCGTGCTGCTGCCCGGCGACGCTCAGCGCCGCGACGTCGGACAGTCCGCCGGCGTCGGCGAGCGCGGACTGCAGAGCCGACCACCAGTGCGAGGGGTGCACCTCGGTGCCGTCCGGGTGAGCCGCGCGGCCCTCCCGGACGAGCCTGCCGGTCTCCGCGTCGCGAACCACGACCTTGCACGACTGCGTCGAGGAGTCGACGCCGGCGACGAGCGTCATGTCAGCGCGCTCCCGTGAGGTGCTCGAGGGCGAGCTGGTTGAGCCGGACGAAGCCGTAGCCGCGCTCGCCCGCCTGGTCGGGGTCGAACCCGGTGTCCTTGATCAGGTCGTCGTAGGACTCGCCGGCGTTGAGCGTCGGCTGCGAGAGCTCCGCGACACCCGCCACGGCCAGCGCCTCCTGCACCTCGGGGTCCGCGCGGAACGCGGCCGCGCGGTCGCGAAGCAGCAGGTAGGTGGCCATGTTCGCCTTGGCCGAGTCCCAGACGCCCGTGATGTCCTCGGTCCGCGACGGCTTGTAGTCGAAGTGCCGTGGCCCGTCGTAGCCGGCGGTCTCCAGCAGGTCGACCAGCGCGAACGCGTTCATCAGGTCGCCGTGCCCGAACACCAGGTCCTGGTCGTACTTGATGCTGCGCTGACCGTTGAGGTCGATGTGGAACAGCTTGCCGTGCCACAACGCCTGTGCGATGCCGTGCACGAAGTTCAGCCCGGCCATCTGCTCGTGCCCGACCTCGGGGTTCAGGCCGACCAGTTCGGGCCGGTCGAGCGAGGTGATGAACGCGAGCGCGTGCCCGACCGTCGGCAGCAGGATGTCGCCGCGCGGCTCGTTGGGCTTCGGCTCGAGCGCGAACCGGATGTCGTAGCCGCGGTCGGTGACGAACTGCGTCAGCAGGTTCATGGCCTCGCGGTACCGGTCGAGCGCCGCCCGCACGTCCTTGGCCACGTCGTACTCGGAGCCCTCACGGCCGCCCCACAGCACGAAGGTCTTGGCGCCGAGCTCCGCCGCCAGCTCGACGTTGCGCAGCACCTTCTGCAGCGCGAACCGCCGCACGCCGCGGTCGTTGCTGGTGAAGCCGCCGTCCTTGAAGACCGGGTGGCTGAACAGGTTCGTCGTCACCATCGGGATGACGAGGCCGGTTTCGGCGAGCGCGCCCTGCAACCGGCTGATCTGCTGGTCGCGGTGCGTCGCCTCGAAGCCGAACAGGTCGTCGTCGTGGAACGTCAGCCCGTAGGCGCCCAGCTCGGCGAGCCGGTGCACCGCCTCGACCACGTCGAGTTCGGGGCGCGTGGCCTCGCCGAACGGGTCGCGGCCCTGCCAGCCCACGGTCCACAGACCGAAGGAGAACTTGTCCGCCGGAGTGGGCGTGCTCATCATCCACCTCATTCGTTCAATGCTTGAACTTAGTGCGGACAGTACGACGCCACGGCCGTGATCGCAACGTCAGAGACGCATGGTCGTAATCGCTCAGACACGTCGCCGGTCCGCAGCGGCCTCGACCGCGGGCGCCAGGGCCTCGGCGATCGCGCGGTAGCCGGCGGCGGACGGGTGGAAGCGGTCGGCGGCGAACAGCGAGGGATCGGCGGCGAACCGCGGGGTGACGGCGCGTTCGACGTGGGCGACGACCCCGCCGGCCCGGATGACGGCCTGCTGCTGCACCTGGGCGTAGTCACGGCTCACGGCCGACACGACGTCGCGCAACGCGGGCGGTACGTGCGAGACGATGCTCAGGTCCGGTGCCGTGGCGACGACGACCTCGGCCCCCGCCGCGCGCAGGTCTGCGACGGCGTCGTGCAGTTGCCGGGCGCCGACGTGGGCGGGGACGAACCTGGTCAGGTCGTTCGCGCCGATGACCACCACCGCGACGTCGGCTCGGCTCGCGACCGCGATGCGCACCTGGGCGCGCAGATCGGCCGAGCGGGCACCGGCGAACGCGTGCACGGCGAGGTCGACCCGATGTCCCGCCTTTCGCAGGCGTTCGGCGAGCAACGGGCCGAGCGTGTCCTCCCGGCGCGTGCTGCCCACTCCGGCGGCGATCGAGTCGCCGAGCAAACACAGGCGCATGTCCGTTGAACGAAGAGCGTTGTGGAGGTGTTCCACCTCAAATGCGTTGTGAGGCACCGCTCATGTGTCTACACTCCACGATCATCATCACCGAGACGAGAGGAGACCGGCCGTGCGTACCGCCGCCGTCGTCCTCCCGTCCCGTTTCGACGTGATCCTCGTGTCCTCGCACCCCGGTCGCCTGCTGCGCGCCGGGCGCCGGACTGTCTGACGAACTCCCGAGCGGAGCTCGCCGGGTCATCGCGCTGACCCCGTAAGTCCTTGACACCAAAGGCACAAAGCCATGCGCACGATCACGTTGAACGCTGTCCGCAACCTCGGCATCCTCGCCCACGTCGACGCGGGCAAGACCACGCTCACCGAACGCGTCCTGTTCGCCACCGGCAGCACCTACAAGCGCGGCGAGGTCCACGACGGCACCACCGTCACCGACTTCGACCCGCAGGAACGCGATCGCGGCATCACGATCTTCGCCGCGGCCGTGACCTGCACGTGGGACGGCCATCGCATCAACCTCATCGACACACCGGGACACGTCGACTTCGCCGACGAGGTCGAACGGTCCCTGCGCGTGCTCGACGGGGCCGTCGCGGTGTTCGACGGTGTGGCCGGAGTGGAGCCGCAGAGCGAATCGGTGTGGCGGCAGGCGGATCGGTACGGCGTGCCCAGGATCGCGTTCGTCAACAAGCTCGACCGGGCGGGCGCGGACCTCGACCAGGTCGTCGAGTCGATCCGCACGCGGCTGCACACCGTGCCGCTCGTCGTGCAGCTGCCGATCGGCGTGGAGGACGGGTTCCGCGGCGTCGTCGACCTGGTGCGCATGCGTGCGCTGATCTGGGACGACGGCATGACCGAGGGACCTGTGCCGGAAACGCTGCTGGCAGAGGCACAACGACGGCGCCGCCTCCTGGAGGAGGCGGTGGCGGAGCTGCATCCCGAGGCGTTGGAGGAGTTCTTCGCACAGGGCCTGTCCGAGCAGACGTTGAGAGACGCTCTGCGGGAACTGACCCGGCGCGGCCAGGCCACCGTCGTGCTGTGCGGCTCGGCGTACCGCAACCGCGGAGTCGAGGCGTTGCTGGACGCGGTGATCGCGTACCTGCCGTCCCCTGTGGACGTTCCGCCGGTGCGGGGCGTCGACGGTCAGGAACGGCAGCCGGATCCGGACGCGCCGTTCGCGGCACTGGTGTTCAAGGTGAACGCCACCGCCACCGGACGGCTCGCGTACGTCCGCGTCTACTCGGGCACCCTCCACAAGGGAGACACGGTGCAGGTGGGTGGCCGCAACGAACGCATCGGACGGATCCTGCGCGTCCAGGCCGACCGGCACACGCCGGTCGACGAGGCCGTCGCGGGCGACATCGTGGCGCTGGTGGGGCTGAAGTCGGCCCGCACCGGGACGACGTTGTGCGCCCCCGAGGCACCGTTGTCGCTCGAACCCGCGGTGTCGGCCGATCCGGTCGTGTCGGTGGCCGTGGAGACGCGGACCAGCGCGGACAACGCGCGGCTGACCGAGGCGCTGGCGCACCTGGTCGACGAGGACCCGTCCCTGCGGTTCGGGACGGACCCGGAGACCGGTCAGACGGTGCTGTCCGGCCAGGGTGAGCTGCACCTGGAGGTCTCGGTGGAGAAGGCGCGCACGCTGCACCGCATCGAGCTCACCATGGGACGGCCGCGCGTCTCGTACCGCGAGACCGTGGGCACGGGCGTCACGGGATTCGTCTACCGGCACGTCAAGCAGGACGGAGGGCAGGGACAGTTCGCTCACGTCGTGCTCGACACCGAGCCGCTGGAGACCGGTTTCGAGTTCCGCTCGGCCGTCACCGGCGGGCGCGTGCCGCAGGAGTTCGTCCGCGCGGTCGAACAGGGCTGCCGGGACGCGCTGGCCGAGGGACCTCTCGGCCACCCGGTGACCGGTGTGCGGGTGACGCTCACCGACGGGTCCACGCACGTCAAGGACTCGTCGGAGATGGCGTTCCGCACGGCGGGCCGGCTCGGGCTGCGCGAGGCGCTGAAGGCCGGCGCCATGACGTTGCTCGAACCGATCGCCGAGGTCACGGTGACCGTGCCGGAGGAGTACCTCGGTGGCGTGCTGGGTGATCTGGCGACGCGCCGGGGCAGGATCCTCGGTTCGGAGGCCAGGCTCGGTGCGACGGTGGTGACGGCGAGCGTGCCGTTGGCGGAGATGTTCGGCTACGTGACGAGGTTGCGCAGCCGGACGCAAGGCCGTGGCAGCTTCACCGCCACCCCGACCGGTTACGCGCCTGCATAGTCAAGAGCAGGCCCGCCCTGATCCAGGGCGGGCCTGTGCCATGATCGGCCGAGTGGACCCATTGAGCGTCATGTCGTTCAACCTCCGGTACGCCTCGGCCGCCGAGCCGAACTCGTGGGCCGCCAGACGCCTGGTCATGGCCCAGTTCCTGCTCAAGGAACGGCCGGCCCTGCTCGGCACGCAAGAAGGCCTGTACGGACAGTTGAACGACATCGCGCACGATCTGCCGGACCACTACGACTGGATCGGCCTCGGCCGCGCGGGCGGCAGCCACGACGAGTTCATGGCGATCTTCTTCGACACGCTCCGCCTGCGACCGCTGGAGTTCGACCACCACTGGCTGTCCGCCACCCCGGACGTCGTGGGTTCCCGGTCGTGGGGCAACAACGTGATCCGCATGGTCACGTGGGTCCGGTTCGCGGACCGCCTGACCGGCAAGCAGTTCGTGGCCGTCAACACGCACTTCGACCACGAGTCGGCGCATTCCCGCCTGTGCAGCGCGGAGTTCGTCCGCGACCGCCTCCAGGCCCAGACGCTGCCGGTCGTGCTCACCGGTGACTTCAACGACGTCCCCGGCTCACCGGCCTACACCACCCTGACGTCCGGACTGGCCGACTCGTGGCTCGCGGGCCCGCGGACGACCCCGGCGTACGGGACGTTCCACGGGTACGGCCCGCTCGTCCCGGACGGCCCGCGCATCGACTGGATCCTCACCCGCGGCGCCACGGTCGAGGCCGCCGCGATGAACGCCTTCCAGCTGAACGGCCAGTACCCGTCCGACCACCTCGCCGTCCAGGCGTTGATCAGGATCTAGGCGCCCACTCCGGCGGCAGGTCGTGGGAACAGGTCGGCGCACCGGCCGCCCGCGCCTGCCGCAGGCCGAGGTACGGCCCGGCGATCTGCGCTCGCGGCAACGGGGCCAGCGCCGTGATCGCGTCACCCGCGGCCAGCACCTGGCGCCGCATGCGTTCGTGGTCGACGGCCAAAGCGCCGAACGAGGGCGCCCAGAGCGTCCACGGCCCGGAGATCATCGCCATCGTCGGGATCAGGTGCGAGTGGAAGTGCGTGCCGATGCCGCCGAACGAGCACTGCGGCGGCACCCGGCCCGGTACCGGCGGATCACTGCCCGGCAGGACGAAGGTGCGCTCGACCGAACGTCCGGCCAGCGCCGTGGTCGCGGTCCGCGCCAGCACCGGGCTGCCCGCGAACCAGCCGGACGGCTCGGCCAGTCCCGTCGGCTGGAGTGAGCCGTCGCGAGGCAGGAACTCCCGCGTCCCGAGGTGTTCCAGCACGAACGCGAACGCGACGGAACCCGAGTCGTACTCGGCGTCGAGCGCGCGGGCGCGGAACTCGCTGCCCTCCGCCGGGCGGTGCAGGTGGCCCGTCGCGAAGACGAACTCGAGGGTGCGCGGCCGGCAGCGCAACGGCAGGCGCGCGAAGTGCTCTGCCAGCGCCAGCAGCGCGACGGTTCCGTTCTCCTGCACCCACCCCACGCCGTCGGTGTTGGTGTCGAGGACGATCCGTTCGCTGCTCAGGCCGGGCAGTGTCGCGACCAGCGAGCGCGTGACGGCCGGGGCGCGCGCGGCGAGGACGCCGATGGTCGTCCGGGTGCCCGGCACGAGCCTCGCGGCCGCGTCGGAGCCGACGAACACGCCCGGCACGCGGTAGTGGGTGCCGAGGTGCGGGTCCCAGTAGCCCTTCACCTGCTCGTGCGGGAACGGGAAGGCGACGACGACCCCGGCGGCGCCGGCCTTGCCCGCATCGACCATGTCCCGGTCCAGCAGCGGTTCGGCGAGGTAGCCGCGGTCGAGGGCGGGGAAGTCGCGCAGGACGACCCTGCCGCCGGCGTTCGCGGCGGTGATCGGGGTGCCGGTGGGCAGGCGGACCAGTTCGCCGGAACGCAGGCCGGGATCGGAGTAGGGGATCGCGCCGGCGACCGGTACGACGCCGTCCGCGAACAGCAGACCGGGACCTGGTTGCCAGCGCTGGATCGCGAAGTGCTCGGACCGCACGGACACCCCCGGCAGCCGGTCCACGCGGTGTTCCAGCCAGGAGATCAGGCGGTCGTGGGCAGGGCTGCCGGTCGCACGGACGCCGAACCCGGCGACGGTGGCGTTGAGAGCGCGAAGCTGGGGAGCTGTGGCGAACGACCGCTCGTCGACCGCGGGGGAGCAGTCGGCCGACGCCAGGGCCGGAGTGGTCAGTTGGAGGGCGAAAACCGTTACGACACCTATGGATGCGATGCATCTGGCGGGCTGCACGAGGCTCACTGTGTCCCTCGTGCGGGGCCCTCACAATCCGCTGTCCAGGTAGCCCGAGTGAGACCCTGTCAACGGTGAACAGAAATGGTTTAAACCAATCTCCGCTACGGTCCGCCAGATGCGCTTGAAATCGACGTTCGGCCGCGTCGCGGTGATCGCGTGCGCGGTGCTGTTCACGCTCAGCTCGACGGCGGTGGCGAACGCCTCGCACGGCCGCGAGTGCGCCACCCCGTCCATCGACCGGTTGCAGCAGTGGATCGCCAGTGGTGAAGGTGCCACCGAGCCCGCGACCGGCAGCATCCTCGTGCCCAGAGGACGGCACGGGCACACGGCGAAGATCAAGTTTCTGGCCGACGACTGGGCGGTGATGGTCGTCTGGCTCGGCAACAAGTTCGAGGCAGAGGCGGACCTGTCCGAGTCGGCGGGTTTCTGGATGACCTACCGCGCCACCAACGACCTCTACGTCCAGCTGCGGCCCGCGTCGTTCTGGAGCGGTGGCGACAAGTGGGTCACCAGGGTGCCGTCCACCGGCGGCAAGCTCGTGAAGCGGTTCTTCAGTTTCAAGACAAAGAACTGGACATACCTGCCCGCGCTCGGCAAGCCGTCCTACCCGCTCGCCGACGCGCTCGACGACGCCCGTGGCCTGGTGTTCGTCGGCAACACGAAGAACGACCTCGAGTTCCAGAGCCTGGAGATCGACGGCTACCGGCCACCCTGCGTTTACTGAAATCCGGTTATCGTCCCGGGACGTGAGAGCGCTCCCGGTCTTCCTGGTCACTGTCCTCACCGCCGCGCTGGCGACTCCCGCGAGTGCGGCGGTGAGAGACGACACCCGCTACGTCGACCCGCTGATCGGCTCGGCGGGCGGCGGCAACACCTATCCGGGCGCCGTCCGGCCGTTCGGGATGATCTCGTGGAGCCCGACGTCGACCCGGGGCGACCAGACGAACACGGGCGCCGCCAACGGTTACGCGTACGACGCGACGAGGGTGCGCGGGTTCAGCCTCACGCACGTCAACGGCGCGGGCTGCCACCCCGGTGCCGCCGGGGACATCCCGATCATGCCGCACGTCGGTGAGATCACCTCGTCGCCGACCGCGGACACCAAGGACCAGATCTTCGCGAGCGACTTCTCCCACGCCGACGAGAAGGCCGAGGCGGGCCGCTACCGGGTGGGCCTGAAGTCCGGTGCCACGGCGGACCTCTCCGTGACGACCCGCGCGGGCATCGGAGAGTTCACCTTCCCCGTCAACGGTTCGCTGCTGTTCCGCACCTCGAACTCGCTCAACGGCAGCGAGGACGCCGACATCACGATCGACCCGGCGACCGGCTCGGTCTCGGGTTCGGTGCTCACCGGCGCGTTCTGCGGCCGGCGCGCGAACGGCGGCACGAACAACCAGAAAACCTACTACCGCCTGCACTTCACGGCGTCTTTCGACCGCCCGATCTCGGCTCACGGCACCTGGGTGAACGGTGAACTCAGGCCCGGCAGCACCACCGCGAGTGGCGGCGAGGGTTACCTGACCGGAAGTGCACGCGCCGGCAAGGGATCCGGCGGTTATGTGTCCTTCGCGGACAAAGAGGTGAGGATGCGCGTCGGCATCTCCTACACCAGCCTCGACGCGGCCAAGCGCAACCTCGCGGCGGAGATCCCGAAGCGCGCGACCGTCGCGGACGTGGCGAAGGAGGCGAAGAAGGCCTGGGCGAAGCAGTTGCGCGCGGTCGAGATCGACGGCGGCACCGCGGACGAGCGGACGATCTTCTACACCGCGCTCTACCACACCTTCCTGCAGCCCAACGTGATCAGCGACGTGGGCCGCGAGGTGCGGTACGGCAACTTCTCCGGCTGGGACCAGTACCGCGCCCAGACCCAGCTGCTGGCCCTGCTCGCACCGGACGTCGCGAGCGGGTACGCCCAGTCGTTGCTGCGGACTTCGCGCGAGAACGGCGGCGTGTGGGACCGCTGGGTCCACATCACCGGCCCGACGCACGTCATGACCGGCGACCCGTCCGCCCCGGCGATCGCGGGCATGTACGCCATGGGCGCCAGGGACTTCGACGTGCGGGCGGCCTACGACTCACTGCTGCGGCAAGCGACCGTCCCGCACCCGGACGGGCTGTCCGACAAGGGCTGTCCCGGTCAGTGCGAGGGCCAGCGCCCAAATCTCGCCGAGTACATGCGGCTCGGCTACGCCCCGCACGACACCTGCCACTGCTGGGGAGGCGCCGCCGAGACACTCGAGGACTCCGTCGCCGACCAGGCGCTCGCCGACCTGGGCCGCAGGCTCGGCCGCCCCAGCGCGGAGATGGAGAAGCGCGCGGGCTGGTGGCGCAACACCTTCAACCCCGCCACCGGCCACCAGCAGGCCCGCAAGGCCGACGGCACCTGGGTGACGCCGTTCAACCCGGCCTCCGACCAGGGCTTCGCGCAGGGCAGCAGCGCCACCTACACGTGGATGGTGCCGCACGACGTCCAAGGCCTGGCCGAGGCCATGGGCGGCAAGGACGTCGCGGTCTCCAGGCTCGACGGGTTCTTCAAGCGCGCGGACGGCTCGTGGGCGACGGGCGGTGACGCGCTGCGGTACGACCCGACGAACGAGCCGGGCATCCACACGCCGTGGATCTACAACGAGCTCGGGCAGCCGCGCAGGACGCAGGAGACGGTGCGGGCGATGGCGAGGCTGGTCTACCGCACCGGCCCGTCCGGCCTGCCCGGCAACGACGACCTCGGCACCATGTCGGCCTGGTACGTCTTCGCCGCGCTCGGCCTGTACCCGCGCACGCCGAGCAGCGCCGAGCTGCACGTCTCCAGCCCGATGTTCCCGAAGGCCCGGATCACCGCGAAGAACATCACGGTCCTCGCCACCGGCACACCGGGCGTCCACGTGCAGGAGACGCGGTGGAACGGCCGCAGGATCTACCAGCCGTGGTTGCCCGAGACGTTCGTCAAGCACGGAGGGGTGCTCGTCTCACGTCTTGAAGGGTGAACCGGCCCCCTCGGCACGGGTGCGCCCGCGTCGCGCGGAGGGCTTTGCCCTTTGTCACGAACATTGTCCTGCAGGCGGTTCTCCACATCACCTGAACGGGTATCCGGCACCACAGGCCGACACCCGGAGGAACCATGCCCGCACGCAAGATCGTCGTCACCGGAGCGAGTGGCAACGTGGGAACGGCGCTCTTGCGCAGGCTGGCCGAGGAACCGGACGTCGAGGTGCACGGCATCTCGCGGCGCCCGCCCGCCGACGCGCCGCCCTACCGCGGCGTGCCCTGGACGCCCGTCGAGATCGGCCGTGCCGGCGCCGAGGAGGTGCTGCGCACCGCGTTCGAGCAGGCCGACGCCGTCGTGCACCTGGCCTGGCTCATCCAGCCCTCGCGGGACGAACGGCAGCTGTACCGGACGAACGTGGCCGGATCCGCCCAGGTCTTCGGCGCGGCGGTGAAGGCCGGTGTGCCGCACCTGGTCCACATGTCGTCGGTCGGCGCGTACTCACCCGGCAGCAAGGACCGTCGCGTCGACGAGTCGTGGCCCGTCGACGGCGTGAGGACGTCCTTCTACAGCAGGCACAAGGCCGCCGTGGAGCACATGCTGAACAAGTTCGAGTCCGACCTGCTCATCTCCCGGCCGCGGCCCGGCCTGATCCTGCAGTCCGATGCCGGATCCGAGATCCGCGACTACTTCCTCGGCAGCCTGGTGCCCAGAGCCGTGTTCCGGCACCGGATTCCCGTCCTGCCGATTCCGCGCGACCTGGTGCTGCAGTTCGTGCACGCGGACGACGTCGCCGACGCAGTCGCGCGGATCCTGAACCAGCGGCTGCACGGCGGGATCAACCTCGTGGCGGACCCCGTCATCACTCCCCGGGCGCTGGCCGAGGTGCTCGGGGGCCGGCACGTCACCGTTCCCCCGAAGCTGATGCGGTCACTGGCGAACGTCACCTGGAGGCTGCACCTGCAACCCACTCCGCCGGGATGGGTCGACCTGGCCCTGAAGTCCCCGCTGCTGGACGCTTCGCGCGCCAGGACGGAGCTCGGCTGGAAGCCGGAGTTCGACGCGCAGGAGGCGCTCAAGGCGATCGTGCTGGGGCTGGGGCAGGGGCGGGAGGTTCCGGCCAGCCCGGTTCTGGGTAGATGAGCCACATGACAGGTGAGGACGAATTGGAGGAACTCGACGAGGACTCGCTGCACAACAGCGAGGCGTTGCCCACCAGACGTCCGCACCCGATCATCATCGCCGCCAGCCTGACCGCGCGGGGTGGCCTCCTGTGGCTGCCCGTCGCCGGGCTGCTCGCGTTGTGCGGCAAGAGGAAGACCGCGAAGCGCGCGCTCACCGCGGCCGTGGTCGCCATGCCGCTGGGGCACCTGGTGAGCGTGATCGTGCACCGGCGCCGGCCCCAGGTCGCGACCATGCCGGCACGGCAGGCGTTGCCGGAACACCCGGACTCGTCGTCGTTCCCGTCCAAGCACGCGGTGACGGCGGCCGCGTTCGGCACCGCCACCGCGCTGGCGGACCGCGATGCCGCCTTCTTCGTGACACCGGTGGTGTTGCTGGTCGCCTACAGCCGCCTCAGGACCCGTGTGCACTGGCCCACGGACGTCCTGGGCGGCTTGGCGATCGGCGCGGTCGTGGCGCTGGCTCAGGCCGGGATCGGGCGTTCCGCCAGGGCCAGGGCGACGGCGTGCAGGTTGGCGGCCATCGTGCGGGCGGTGTTCTCCGACCACTCGTGACCCTCGTCGGTGTCGGCGTAGCTGGGACCGGGGCCGGGACCTCGGTTCCAGTACGTCCACGCCTGGCCGGGGATCGTGTAGCCGATGTCGCCGAGACCGCCGCAGATCTCGCTGATCACGTGGTGCGCGCCGTCCTCGTTGCCGGTCACCACGACCCCCGCGACCCGGTTGTAGGCCACCGGCCGGTCCTGGTCGTCGGTCTCGGAGATCATGGCGTCCATCCGTTCCAGCGCCCGTTGCGCGAGCGACGACGGACGGCCGACCCACGTCGGGGTCGCGAACACCAGGATCTCGGCGTCGAGCAGCAGTCGGTGGACGTTCGGCCACTCGTCGCCGCCGCCGAGGTCGGTCACGACGCCGGGCGGGATCTCGTGGTCGGCCAGCCGGAACGAGGTGACCTCGACGTCCTTCTTGGTCAGCTCGTCGATCACCACCTGGGCGAGCAGGTCGGTGTTGGACTGCTCCGGTGACTTCTTCAAGGTGCAGTTGAGCACCACGGCACGCATCAGGTCTGCCTCCACTTCTCGTCGGTCATGAGCTGGCTCGCCTGCGGCCCCATCAACGACATCCCGCCGTCCACGACGAGCGACGCCCCGGTCACGTAGCTGGCGGCCGGGGTCGCCAGGAACGCCACCACGGCGGCGACCTCGTGAGCACTGCCCGGCCTGCCGAGCGGCACGCCCGGACGGGCCTGGGTGTTGGGATCGACGTCCTCCTGCCCGGTCATCGGCGTCGAGATCTCGCCCGGTGCCACCGAGTTGACCGTGATGCCGTGTTCGGACAGTTCGAGGGCGAGGACCTCGGTGAGCGCGCCGAGCCCGGCCTTCGCGGCGCAGTACGGCGCGGCGCCCACGCGCGGCAGGTGCTCGTGCACGGACGTGATGTTGATGATCCGTCCGCCGCGTCCGGCCTCGATCATGTGCCTGGCCGCGCGCTGACAGCACAGGAACGCGCCGTCCAGGTCGACCGAGAGCACCGATCGCCAGGTGTCGAAAGGCATGTCCAGTGCCTTCTGGCTGCTCCCGGTGCCGGCGCAGTTCACCAGGACGTCGACGCCGCCCAGTTCGGCGGCCAGCTCGTCCACGACGCCGGTCGCGTCCGGCAGGTCGGTGAGGTCCAGTTGCCGCACCGCGCAGCGCGCACCGGCCTCGCGGACCTCCTGAGCCGTCTTCCCGGCTCCTTCGGCGTCCTCGTGGTACGTGATGCCGACGTCGACGCCACCGCGTGCCAGCGCGACGGCCACGGCCTTGCCGATGCCGGAGTCCGAACCGGTCACCACGGCGTAGCGGGGTGTGTTCATCTGAAGTCCTTCGAGGAGACATCGTCGTTCAGGACGGGGAGGAATCGGACCTCTGCGGAGCACGGCGGGAGCAGCCGTGTCGCCGCCGGGGCGATACGGCGTTCACAACCCAGCCGCACGGGCACACGCGGTGGCTGGGTAATCTGTGAACGGTGAACGGGCTGGTGAAGCGGGCGTTCCGGTACCGCTTCCATCCAAGCGAGGCGCAGGCTGCGGAGCTGTCGCGCACGTTCGGGTGTGTCCGCAAGGTCTACAACTTGGCGTTGCAGGCCCGTGCGGAGGCGTGGACGCTGCGTGGGGAGCGGGTCGGTTACGAGGCCACGTCGGCGTTGCTGACCGTGTGGAAGCGCACCGAGGAACTGGCGTTTCTGGCCGAGGTGTCGTCGGTGCCGTTGCAGCAGGCGTTGCGGCATCTGCAGGCTGGGTTCACGAACTTCTTTGCCGGGCGTGCGCGGTTTCCGCGGTTCAAGTCGCGGAAGAAGTCGCGTGCGAGCGCGGAGTACACGCGGTCGGCGTTCCGGTGGCGTGACGGTGCGCTCACGCTGGCCAAGATGTCCGAGCCGCTGGACATCCGCTGGTCCCGGCCACTGCCCGACGGCGCGGTGCCGTCGACGGTGACCGTGTCCCGGGACCCGGCCGGGCGCTGGTTCGTGTCCGTGCTGACCGAAGACCCGAGCGTGACACAGCTGCCTGCTACCGATTCGGTGGTGGGCATCGACGTCGGCCTCGACCACCTCCTGGTCCTCTCGACCGGGGAGAAGATCGGCAATCCCCGGCACGAACGCCGCGACCGCACGGCGCTCGCGAAGGCGCAGCGGGCCTTGTGCCGCAAGCAAAAGGGCAGCGGTAACCGGGACAAGGCCCGCGTCAAGGTCGCCCGTGTCCACGCTCGGATCGCTGATCGGCGTACCGACTTCCTGCACAAGATCACTACTCGGCTCGTGCGTGAAAACCAAACGCTCGTGATCGAGGACCTCGCAGTGTCCAACATGGTCGGCAATCACCGCCTGGCCCGCGCGATCATTGACGCGGGCTGGCGGCAGTTCCGGCAACTGCTGCAGTACAAAGCAGACTGGTACGGGCGGGACGTGATCGTCGTGGATCGCTGGTTCCCGTCGTCCAAGCTGTGCTCGGTCTGCGGCGCGCTCGCGGCGACCATGCCGCTGCACCTGCGCACCTGGACCTGTGGCTGCGGCGCGACCCATGACCGGGACGTGAACGCGGCACGCAACATCCTGGCCGCCGGGCTGGCGGCGTCGGTCTGTGGAGCCGGTGTAAGACCTCAACGGAACCCTCCGGGCGGGCAGTCGGCGACGAAGCAGAAAACCCTGCAGCGCGAGCCGTAGGAATCCCCCTCGTTCACGAGGGAGAGGGAGTCAAGAGACGCGAGTACCCGTCGGCTGGGCCGGCATGCGGATGCCGAAGTGGTTCAGCGTGCCCGGCAGCGGAGCGCTCAGCGCGGGCAACGCGAGGTGCTCGGAGAGTGTGTCCAGCATCGTCGCGGCGGTGGTCAGCACCAGGTCGCGGCCGGGGCACTCGCCGGGTCCGGCGCTGAACGGCACGATCGCCGGGTCGCGCGGCTCGTCCCAGATCTCCGGGGCGTACCGGTCGGCGAACGGCAGCCGGTCCGGGTCGCGGTGGAAGAACGGCGTGAACACGACGAACTCGGTGTTCTCCGGCAGCCACGTCCCGTGCCAGCGGGTGGCGATCGTGCTCTCGCGCAGGATCACCGGCGTCGTCGGCCACAACCGCGCGGACTCCAGGATGCCGTTCATGCCGCGCGCCCCGATGGCCAGCGCGCGCAGCGTGACGATTCCGGCCGCGTCGAACGCGAACAGCCAGTGCGGCACGTGACCGGACAGGTCGCCGGGCTGCGCGGCCAGACTGCCCTCCTCGCGCCGGGCCAGGTGTTCGTCGAGCCGGCGCTGGAAGCGTTCCCGCAGGTCGCGCTGCTTCGGGTGCAGGAACGCCCAGTTGGCGTTCTGGCGCAGCGCCTTCAGGTCGTCGGTGAGCTGGTCGTCGCCGCGGGCGCCGCTGCCGAGGACGATCCTGCGCGCGATGCGCCACCACGCCTGGTTGAACGCCTCCCACGTCAGCTCGCCGGTGCTCATCACGTGCCGGGTGAGCAGATCGGCCTCGTCGCGCACGATCGCCTCAGCCGGCACGTTCTCCGGTCGCAGCGCGCGTTCGTTGAGCCGGCGCAGCCGATCCCGTTCCGGCCCCTCGGAGATGAGCACCCCGTGCGGCTGGAAGTGTTTCAGGGCGGCCTTCTTCTCCTTCGTGGCCAGTGCGAACGGCTCCGGCGACCCGGCGAGCAGCCTGCCGACGTCGGTGGGGTCGACCAGCACCGCGACGCTGCGGCCGGTGATGCGCAGGCGCACCGGTTCCGGGCCGTAGCGGTCGCGCAGCCTCCGCATCGCGTCGATGGCCCTCGTGTCGGACTGCACCTTCTCAGCGGCCGCCATGACGCCGGGCCTGCGGACGATGACGCCCTTGGCGAGGGTGGGCAGCAGCACCGTCGCGAGCACGCGCGCGGTGTCGAGTCGGGAAGAGATCGCCATGCCCCTGGCTACCCGGTCGATCGGGTGTGAATCGTCCTGACCGGGGGTATTCGCGGACCAGCATCGAGTCAGGAGGTCGTGATGCCCGCGGGATCGAACGCGAAACGGGAACGCCAGTACGAGCACATCAAGGACTCCGCCGAGGACCGAGGCGCCTCACCGAAGCGCGCGAAGGAGATCGCGGCGCGGACGGTGAACAAGAACCGGGCCCAGGCCGGTGAGTCGAAGACGGCGAGCAGGTCGTCCACTGAGGACATGTCGCCGCAGAAGCGCGGCGGCCGGCGCTCGGGCACCAACCGCCCGAAGGGCCTCACCAAGGAACAGCTCTACAACGAGGCCAAGAAGAAGAACGTGAAGGGCCGTTCCACGATGACGAAGAAGGAACTTGCCCACGCGCTCGGACGCTGACGTGCAGGAAGTGGACAAGGCGTCGGCGCTCACGATCCTCACGATGGAGCACAACACGCTGCAGATGATCCGCACGGCGACGATCACCGACGCGACCGGACGAGCGGGCCACCTGCTGACGACGATCTCCGCGTCCATGATCGCTCTCGGGTTCGTCGCGCAGGTGGTCCCGCGGACCGTGCTGCTCACGTTGCTGCTGGTCGTCTTCACCGCGCTGTTCCTGATCGGGCTCGCCACCCTGTTCCGCACGGTGGAACTGACCATCGAGGACGTCCAGGCGGGCCTGGGGATCAACCGCATCAGGGCCGTCTACGCCGAACTCGAACCGTCCACAAGGGACGTGTTCGTCCGCCAGCTGCACGACGACACCCTGGGCGTCGAGGTCGACGCCGGCCAGACCGGCTGGCGCAACGCCAGGCGCCCACGGCTGATCGGCACCGCTCTGGGAGTCGCCGGCCTCGTGAACCTCGTCAACGGACTCGTCGCCGGCGTGATCGCCGGCGCGGCCTCCGGTCTGCTCGGCACCACGCTGACCTGGTCGATCGTCATCGCCGTGGTCGTCGCCATCGCCGTGATCACTGCTTTCGGCGTCGCGCTCGGCCGAATCGGACGGCGCGGCATCGCGCCCATCTCCACGCGCTATCCGAGGAACCACCCGAACTGAAGGAGAACCACCATGCAGTACGACGTCGTCGACCTGATCATGCAGGACCACCGCGAGGTGGAGCGCCTGTTCGACGAGCTGAAGAACCACCCGGAGAAACGGCCGCTGCTCACCCCGGTGCTCTGCGGCCTGCTCGTCGCCCACAGCCGCGCCGAGGAGGGCGAGGTCTACCCGGTCGCCAAGGACGCGGGCGGGGAGGACGAGGTCGAGCACAGCCAGGAGGAGCACGCCGAGGCCGAGCAGCTGCTCGCCAAGCTCCTCGACACCGACTACGACTCGCCGCAGTACGAGAAGGCGCTGCAGGACGTCGTCGACTCCATCACCCACCACGTGGAGGAAGAGGAGAAGACCGTTCTGCCGGGCATGCGCAAGCGACTCAGCGCGGAACGCCGGTACGAGCTCGGTGAGGCGTTCGCGCGCAGCCGCGCCGACCACCTCGGCGAGATGCCGGGTCAGGCCACGCGCGAGGAACTGCTCCTGCAGGCCAAGAACCTGGGGCTGGACAACGTGTCGAGCATGTCCAAGGAGCAGCTGCGCAAGGAGCTGCAGAAGGCGGCTTCCTCCTGAGCGTCTTCAGCGCACGGTCTGGATGGGCACGATGGCGGGGTCGCGGTGCAGAGCCGCGGCCCCGTCCGTGCGTCTGGTGACCTGCCTGCCGCCGCGGTCAGGCGCGGTCAGGCAGCGCGGCCGTCACCCAGGTGATCCCTGACGCTTCCTGAACGACAGCGCTGCCAGCACGGCGACCGCGCGCTGACGCAGGTTCCTCTGCGCGAGGGGGCCTTCGCTCAGCGCGCGGGCCAGGTCCGGGTCGGAGACGCGGAGGCGGTCCTCGATGTCGACGAGCCGCTGGTGTTCCTCTCGACTGAGCATGGTGTGCTCCAGGGTGAGGTCCGGCAGTGCCACGACACCTGTACCCGGCTTTTCACGGTTCAAACCACTAGATCGGCCTGGGTTCCGGCGGCAGCGGGTCGGGGTCCGGTCCGGGCGGGCGAAGGGGATCGGGGTCCGGTCCGGGTGGCTGGGGCTGGTCGGGTCCGGTGGGGCGCGGCTGGTCGGGTCCCGGCGTGGTCGGCACGGGCTCGGCCGGCGGTACTGGTTGGCTCATGACGACGGGGTACCCGCCGGTCAAACCCCCCGCTTCCCCGGCAGGTCAGCGTTCCCTCCCCAGCACCGGCTTGACGTCGACGATCGGCGTGCCGTCGACGGCTTCCAGGTGCGCCACCCGCACGCCGAGGCCGTCCACCGCCGTGATCCGGACGTGGTGCAGTCCGATGGGGTTCGGCCGGTCCGGCGACCGCGTGGAGAACACGCCTGTCTCCGGCCGGTCCGGGTCGCTGCGGGGGTGCACGGCCAGCACCGACCTGTCGGCGCGGTCGAGCCAGGTGAGGACCAGGACCTCCTGGCCCGGTCGCAGTTCCCGCATCGCCCGTGCGTACTCGGGCGCGAACACGAGCAAGGCCTCCGGCGCGCCCTCGTCCGCCTGCCTGGGCGCGGCGGAGCGGTCGGTGAGGGGCGATTCGACGTGGCCGATCGGCTGCAGCTTCATCAAGTCCCGCAGTAGGTCCGGTAGGTGGCACTGAAGTCCTGCGGCGCAGGAGCCGCGAAGTATTCCAGGCCGGGCCGTTCGCCGAACGGGGAGGTAACCGCTTTCAGCAACCGGTCGAACGGACCCATGTCCCCGTCCGCCCCGGCTGCCAGCGCCTCCTCCACGAGGTGGTTGCGCGGCACGTAGACGGGGTTGACCCGGTCCATCGCCCCGCCGTCCGGCCCGAGCTGCCGCCAGCGCGCGAGCCACGCGTCGATGGCCGCGAGGTCCAGGAACAGGGAGCGGGCCGGCTCCGCGTCACCCCGGGCGGCCTTGCCGAGCAGGTGGAAGAACGACGTGAAGTCGACGTGGTTCTCGTGCATCAACGCGAGCAGGTCCTTGAGCAGGGGCAAGACGTCACCGGACACGCCGAGCTTCGCCCGCATGCCGGCGATCCAGGCCTCCTCGAAGTGCGCGTCGAACGTCCGCAGCGCCGGGAGAGCGAGCGAGACGGCCTCGTCCTGGTCATCGGCGAACAGCGGCAGGAGGGCTTCGGCAAGACGGGCGAGGTTCCACTCGGCGATGATCGGCTGGTTGCCGTACGCGTAGCGGCCCTGATGGTCGATGGAGCTGTACTTCGTCGTCGGGTCGTAGGCCTCCATGAACGCGCACGGGCCGTAGTCGATGGTCTCGCCGGAGATCGTCATGTTGTCGGTGTTCATCACGCCGTGGATGAAGCCGACGAGCATCCACTGGGCGACCAGGGACGCCTGGGCTGCCACCACGTGCGAGAAGAACTCCAGGTAGGTGCTGCCGGGGTGGTGGCGGGCGATCGCGTGGTCGGCGAGGCGGCGCAGCAGGTCCAGGTCGCCGGTGTTGCGGGCGTACTGGAAGCTGCCCACGCGCAGGTGCGAGGCGGCGACCCTGGCCAGGACGGCGCCCGCCAGCGGTTCCTCGCGCTGGACGACGTGGCCGGTGGAGACGACGGCCAGCGCTCGGGTCGTGGGGACGCCCAGGGCGTGCATGGCCTCGCTGACGACGTACTCCCGCAGCATCGGTCCGACAGCGGCCAGCCCGTCGCCGCCGCGGGCGAACGGGGTGCGGCCGGAGCCCTTCAGGTGCAGGTCGCGCAGCCGGCCGTCGGTGTCGGTCAGTTCGCCGAGGAGCAACGCGCGCCCGTCGCCGAGCCGGGGGGAGTAGCCGCCGAACTGGTGACCGGCGTAGGCCTGGGCGACTCCGCGGCCGCTCACGAGAAAGGGCAGACCGTCAGCGCGCAGCCAGGCGGGGTCGAGGCCGAGCTCCTTCGCGAGTGGCTCGTTGAGTGCCAGGAGTTCCGGTTCGGAGACGGCGGCGGCCTCCCACGAGACCGCCATCTCCGGCACCGCGTCCGCGAAGTCGCTGCTCAGGCTGATGTTCACGCCTCCAACGGTACCGGGTGAGCTTCGCGGTGACTGTGATCGCGCTCTCACCTCGAACCCGGCTGAACCGTTCGGAGGGGCTGTACGTGATGGGGGGTGAACAGGTTGACGACAGTCCACTCAGGAATGAGAAAAAACAATGCGTCGCAAGCAAGTTGGGCTCGTTGCTGCCCTTTTCGCGGTCGGTGTCGTCGCTCTGACGGCCTGCGGTCAGGGTGCCGCGCAGTCCGGTTCCCCTGCCCCTTCCCAGGAACAGGCCCAGGAGCAGAACGCGCCGGACGCGTCGGCGGAGACCGACCCGCAGTCCGGTGTGGACCTCGTGCGCGGATCAGCGAACTCCAACAAGGCCGACCGGAACACCGGCGACCGCGCTCCGGCCACCGCATCCCCTGAGGTCAAGCAGAAGTGGGTCGAGCTGCGCGTCGCCAACGCCGGCGGTCTGGAGCCCGCCGTCGTCAACGGGAAGGGACTCTCGGTCTACTGGTTCAGCGACGACCCGGTGAACGGCGGAGTGTCCAACTGCAACGGTGACTGCGCGAAGACGTGGCCGCCGGTCACGGTCGCCAAGGGCACCAGGCTCTTCTTCCCCGGCATCAAGCGGGAGAACATCGGCTTCGTCAAGCGCCAGGACGGCGCGACCCAGGTGACGATCGGCGGCCGCCCCGTCTACCTGTTCAGCAAGGACGAGAAGGCCGGTGACATCAAGGGCCAGAACGTCGGCGACAAGTGGTTCGTCATCAACCCCGAAGGCAAGCGCGCCGTCGCTCCCGCCGAGGCTCCTGTCGCCCAGCCCGCTCCGCCGGCTCCCGGCACCAAGCCCGCGAACGCGGTGACCTTCTTCTCCGGCAAGAACTTCGACGACTTCAGCGGCGACAACTTCGCGACCCGCGTCAAGGTCGAGGCCAAGTGCGCCGACTTCCGCAGCGGCTTCAAGTCGCTCTCCCCGGACGGCGCGGTGAAGATCTGGTCCGAGCCGGGCTGCAAGGGCAAGTCCGCCGTCGTGAGCGAGGACGTCGTGGACACGGCCGCCCTCGGCTTCCCGGACGGCGTGAAGTCCTACATCCGCGCGTGAACCTGATCGGGTGAACGACAAGGCCGCCAGAGCATCCCCGGCTCTGGCGGCCTTCTCGTCTCGCTACGCTGCTCGGCATGCGCTACTCCGCCATTGCGCTGGCTTTCCTCCTGGTCGGGTGCGGTGCCGGGACGTCGTCCCTGCCCAGGATCACCCCGGCCGTGACCTCGGCCACCGGCTCACCGCTGCCAGACCTGCAGCCCAGGCTCGACGCGATCGGCGTCCTGCTCACGGACTGCGCCGCCCGCCTGCGCGGCGAACCCGTCGCCCCGGCCGACAACTGCAGCCACGTCATGCCCGACGTGACAGGGGTGATCGACGAGGTCGAGAAGCAGGCCGCCAAGCTGCCGCCCGCGGGCCAGGCCGCGCTCTCCGACGTGCGTCGCCAGCTCGCCGAGATCGGGCCGTGCGAGCCCTGGTTCGCGGCCGGTGGGGTGAGCGAGGACGGGCAGCTCAACGCCCGCTGCAAGAAGGCGTGGGACGCGCTGTACAAGGGGTACAACGCCGTTCGCAACTCCGCTTAGGTCGTGTCCTGCGAGTTCGTTCGGTGAGAGGCGCGGGCGAGCGACCCGGAGGCGGTGCCGCCGCCAGGGCCCTCGGCCGCCACTGTCGCCGGACGAGGCTTGCAGGACACACGACCCATGCCCGCTATTAGAGTCTCCGCATGCTCGAGATCGTGGTGGAGACGGAGACCGGGGAGCGGCACGTGCGCGTGTCCGCCGAGGCGCTGGCCGGTCTGGTGCGGCGCATCGGTGGCGAGGGGGACCGGTTCCTGATCCTCCAGAGGGTGCCCGACCTGCCCGGTGTCTTCGCCCAGATCTGGCACGAGAACGGTGGCGACTACACGGTCGAGCACCGCGACGGTGGCCCCGACCGGCACTTCACGGCGACGGCCGGGCTCGACGGCGCCGTCGCGGCGCTCACCGGCTGGGCACGCCAGGACGTCGGGTGGGACAGCGGTCTCCCGTGGTCGTCGCTGGGCCTGCCGCCCGCGCCCGCGGTGCCGCCGCTCGACCTCGGTGACGCCGACCGCGCGCAGCTGGAGGACCGCGTCCGCGAGGCGCTGGCCGGTGGTTACTCCTCCCGCGCCCAGCTCACGGAGCTCGCCGAGGAGTACCTCGTCACCGAGGACAGCCGGCCCGTGTCGCGGGAGCAGGCGGCGGCGCTCGTCGACCGGTTGTGGCTGGAGCGGGTCGCGGAACAGGCCACGTGGCGGGGTGAGACCGATCCCGAACGCCTCACCCGCGCGTTCGCCGCGCTGGAACAGGCCGGCATCACGGCCCGCGAGAACTTCACCTGCTGCCGCACCTGCGGCCAGGCCGAGATCGGCGGCGAGAGCGTGCCGGGTGCGCGTGGCTTCGTCTACTTCCACAGCCAGTGCACGGATTCCGCCGCGGCCGGCCACGGTCTGACGCTGCTGTACGGCGGGTTCGACGGATCGGCCGAGACCACCACCGCCATCGGTGACGAGGTCGTGGCGGCGCTGGCGGCGGCAGGCCTTCAGACGAGGTGGGACCGCGATCCCGGGCGGTCCATCACCGTCACGCCTCTGGAGTGGCGACGGCGTCTGGTGGGGTAGCGAAGCGGGCGGTCAGCTCGGCCGAGATCTCGTAGTGGCGCACCAGGAACGTGCGCTCGTCGAGCTTCTTGCGCCGCAGCCAGCCCGTCACCTCGGCGTTGCACTTGCTGGCGTTGCACGATCCGCACGCGGGCACGACGTTGCCCAGCGTGTAGCGGCCGCCGCGAGAGATGGCCTGCACGCAGTCCTTCTGCAGCGAACCGGCCGGAGCCGCGCAGTACGCGCAACCGCCCCACGACGTCTTGAGGGCGTCCCACTGCGCGTCCGTGAGGTCGTGGACGACGCGGGCCATGCGCTTCTTGCGCTTGCGCGCGGCGCGAACCTGTTTGCTACCGCCGGTCGGCACGGTGGGTGAGAGTACGCGTCGCGATGGTCAACAGGTCGGAGGCGGGTCCCCGGGGTGTCCGGCCGGACGGCCAGACCGCCCTCAACGCGCGGTGCAGGTCCACCTCGCCGACCTCGACGCGGACGAGCGTGCGGGCGGCGATGTCCGCGGCCACGGTGTGGAGGCTGAGCACGGCCGGGCCGATGCCCCCGATCGCGGCCGCCTTGATCGCCGTGGTCGACGACATCTCCAGCAGCGGCACCGCGGACTCGGTGATGCCCGCGATCCCCAGCGCGTGCTCCCAGGCCTGCCGGGTGCCCGAACCGGACTCCCTGCTGACCATCGGCGTCGCGGCGGCCTTCGCGGCGGCGACCCGGCGGCGCCTGGCCCAGGGATGGGCGGGTGCGACGACGAGGACGAGCTCGTCCGTGGCGACGACGCGGCTGGCCAGGCCCGCCGGCACGTCGGTGCTCTCGATGAACCCCAGGTCGGCCTTCCCGGCCAGCACCTGCTCGGCGACGTGCACCGAGTTGCCCGCCGACAGCACGGTCGCGGTGTCCGGGCTGACGGACCGCAGCGCGATCAGCCACGCGGGCAGCAGGTACTCGGCCACGGTGAGGCTCGCGGCGATCCTGAGGTGGCTCTGCCGGTCCGCGCGCAGGCTGGTGATGCCGGCGTCGAGGTCCGCCGCGCGGACGATCACCTGCGCTGCCCAGCCGGCCACGAGCTGACCCGCCGTGGTGAGCCGCGCGCCGCGCGAGGTGCGTTCCAGCAACGTCACGCCGACGCGGGCCTCGAGGGTCCTCAGCCGCTCGCTGGCACTGGGCTGCGACATGCCGTGCGCCTTGGCCGCCCGGCCGATGCTGCCCAGCTCGGCGACGCTCAGCAGGAGGTCGAAGCTGGTCAGGTCGGTGACCCTGGGCGGGAGCGGCATAGGGGCAGCCTATGTCCACATCGGCTGTTGGTGTCTACCGAGGCAGGCCCGGCACGAGGATTGTCATGTCGTGACCGCTCTCGCACCTCGACCACACCGTGCCCCAGAGGTGCGACGAGCGGCGCCTTTCGGCCCGAACCTCTTCGCGTCCGTGATGGGGACGGGGATCGTCGCCACGGCCGGTGCCTCGATGCCCGGCCTGCACACCGCCGCCACGTACGTGTGGGCGCTGGACGCCGCGCTCCTGGCGTTCCTGGTGGCCGCAGCTCTACGGCGCTGGACGTGGAGGACGGTGCGCGCGCAGCTCGCCGACCCCGTGATGGCCCAGTTCTGGGGTGCGCCGCCGATGGCGCTGATGACCGTCGGCACCGGAGCGCTGCTGCTCGGGAAGGACTGGATCGGGCTGCCCGCCGCGCTGACCGTCGACTGGACACTGTGGACGATCGGCACGGTGCTCGGGCTCGCGACGTCGGTGCTGGTGCCGCTGCGGATGATCGGCAGCGGCGAACGCGCGTTCGCCGGGTGGCTGATGCCCGTGGTGCCGCCGATGGTGTCCGCCGCCTCCGGTGCCCTGCTGGCGCAGCACCTGCCGGAAGGCTCGTCGCGGCAGGCGATGGTGCTCGGCTGTTACGCGTTGTTCGGTGTCAGCCTGTTCGCGACGATGGTGATCGTGCCGCAGATCTGGCAGCGGCTGGTGCAGCACGGCCTGGGCGCCGCCTCGACCGTGCCGACGCTGTGGATCGTGCTCGGGCCGCTGGGCCAGTCGATCACCGCGGCGAACCTGCTCGCGGGCGTGCACGTGGTGCCGGGCCAGACCGCGTTCGGCGTGTTGTACGGCACGATCACGTGGGGGTTCGCCCTGCTGTGGGTCGCGCTCGCGGCGGCCGTCACCGTGCGGACCGCGCGGCGCGGGCTGCCGTTCGCCTTGACGTGGTGGAGTTTCGTGTTCCCGCTCGGCACGCTGGTGACCGGCACGAGCGCGCTCGCGGTCCGGGTGCCGTCGGCGATGTTCTCCGGGGTGGCCGTGGTGTTGTACGGCGCGTTGGTGGCCGCGTGGGCCACGGTGGCCGTGCGCACGCTCTTGCAGCGGTAGAGTGTCCCGGATATGGGGGACCACAGCGCAAGCGAAGAAGATCCGAACGTCCGCTACGTCGTCGTTCACGTTGAGGGGCAACGGCTTCCGCTCGCCGTCGTGCGGCTGACCGGTGACGTCGAGGAGGCCTTCACGCACGACCTGTGCTGGGAGCCGTCGGATCTGCTGAGCCGCGTTCCGTCCGAACCGGACTGGCAGGCCCGTGACGTGAACGTCGGCCACGCCAACGGGTTCCTGGTCGAGATGACCAAGACGATCCGCGCGCGGACGCACGAGTCGGAGCTGACCGACTACAAGTACTACGCGTCGTTCAAGCAGGCCCTCGGTGTGCTCGATCTGACCACTGTGGACCGGTTGATCCGCCGGCCGGAGGGCCAGGTCGAGGAGGAGTACGCCGGGCACGAGACGTGGGAGCCCAGCGACAAGCTCCACCGCATCGACTTCGGCCACGACGTGCACGAGGAGTACATCGCGCTGAGCCTCACCGAGGCGGCGTACGTCAAGCGGCTGGTCGACGCGCAGTGGGACCGCGGCTGCTCCCACCACGTCGTCCTGGTGGACGGCCTGCCGGTGGCCGCGGTCACCAAGGTGGTGGACGACCCGGACGGCGAGCTCGGTGAGCTGGCCTTCACCGGTGAGCCGGAGCCACAACCGTCGAGACTGCTCGACCAGGCCACCCGCGAACCGCGCATGACCGCCGTGCGGACGTCCATGGCGAGCGTCGTCGAGACGATGGCGCGCCTCACCGTGCGCTGGCGTAACCGGGCGCGGGCGGAGGAGACCGCCGGGTACGCGGTCTTCCACCGGCTGACCGACGTCCTCGACCTCGACTCGGCGTACGACGTCGTGCCGAAGCTCAAGCGCCGGCACGAGTTCTCCGTGCCGCTCGACAGCTCCGAGCGGGACGACCTGGCCGCGCGCCTGCGCGTCCGCAACGCCCGTCGCGCCGCCCAGCCCATCGGCGGACACTTCTACTTCGCCGTCTTCTGGCGGCTGCGCGGGGTCACGAACCTCGACAACGCGTACTCGCTCCTCCGCGTCCCCGCTGACGGCTCCGAGCGGTGGGAGATGTTCCTGCGCGAAGGTCACTGGCTGCGCACGGGCAAGCCGCGGAAGCTGATCACCCTGCCGCTCACGAGGTCCGGCCTCCAGCGCGTCACGCGCAAGATCGCCTCGGCGGAGCCCCGCTTCTTCGAGATCCGCGGCGAGCAGGGCCGAGTCGCGTTGCTGCGCCTCACCGGAAGCGTCGAGGAGACCTCGCAGGACTCCGGCTGGGTGCCGTCCGAGCTGCTGGGGCGGTGGCAGGACGAACCCGGGTGGGTGATCTCCGAAGTGGAGCCCGCCGGCATCGAACCGCATCTGCGGCTCAGTCAGGCGGAGGTGGAGCAGCTGACTCGCTGAGCGTCCGGTAGCGCTCGTGCAGCCGTTGCAGCGCCTGTTCCTCCGCCTCCAGAGCCGGAAGTTCCGCGAACTGCCTGGCGCGACTGAGACAGAGCTTCAGGAACTGCAGTGAGCCGAGCAGGTCCGGAATCACCCACGTCTGCGACTCGCGGACACAGCCGCGCTGGAGCGTGATCGTCCCCCGGATCGCGTTCTCGGCCTCGCTCCAGCGGTGCAGCTCGGCGAAGCAGAGGGCCAGCGCCCCCGTGGCGGTGGCGCACATGGCGGCGTAGGCGGACGGGAACCGCTGCACCAGCGCGTACAGCACGCGGGTCGCGGTGAGGTAGCCCTCCAGCGCGTTGGCGTGGTCACCGCGGGCGGCCAGGCGGTTCGAGAAGTTCAGCACGACCTGGGCGTACTGAGGGCCGTACGAGTCCGGGTCCTGCCGGTGCAGGTCCTGGATCAGCAGCAGGGCCTGCTGGCCGACGTCGAACGCGTCCTGGCCCGCCCGGTCCAGCGCGGTCGCGTGGACGTCGAGGGCGGCGACGTAGCGCGGGAGGTGCCGGGCGGGGTCGCGGTCGGCCAGGTCGCGCAGCAGCGCGACCGACTCGGCGGCGAACTCGGCCGCGCGGCCGGGCTCCCCGGTGTGCACCGCGCAGGCGAGGCCCAGTGCGGCGGCCTGGTCGCTGGGTTCGAGTCCGCGGGACAGTTCGAGGACTTCGAGCGACACGGCGGCGGCTCTGGCATGGTTTTGCACGGCGTCGTTGCTCGTGACGACGCATTGCAGCGCGTCGAAGAGGAGGATCTCGTGGCCCAGGCCACGAGCGATGGCCACGGCCTCGTCCGCCTTCTGCCGGGCGTACCAGTGGTGGCCGAGAGCCGCGGACGCCCGGCACAGCACGACCAGCGCTCTGACTCGCAGCTCCGGTGGACCGGCGTTCTCGGCGCCACGTTGGGCGAACGCGGCGGCGTCGTCCGGCCGGTGGCCGTCGAGCATCCGGACGGCGAGCTCGATGTCGATCAGCGCGGAGGGCTCGCGCTCCGGATCGGGTTCGGTGGCCTCACCCCGGCGGGTGAAGAGGTCCAGCGCGACCTCGGCGGCGGCAGAAGCCAGCCGTGTGTCGTGCCGGGGCAGGCTGAGATAGGTGTCGAGGGCTGTCTCGTCGCTCACGACCGGGAAGGCCTGTCGCAGCAACGCGATGAGCCGTGCGGTGTCGGTGACCGACGCCGACGCCCGCGCCAGTGCGGGCAGGTAGTCGTCCGGGGCGTCCGACAAGGCCTGTGACAGAGCCAGATCGGCGGCCTGCGCGGCGACGTCTCCCGTACCGGCAAGCCGGAACAGCGCTTCCAGTGCGTGCGGACGGTCGGCCGGAGCGACGGCGCGCAGTGCGTCGACCAACACGTCGGCGCCCCTGTCTGCCTCCCCGTAGGCGTTCAACGCTTCGCGCACCAGTTCGTGGCCCGACTCCACCGGCGTGAGCACTTCGGCGGTGCGGTGGACGTCGTACCTCCGGGCGGCGAAACCCGGCAGCGCGGTGAGCAGCGCTTCGGCCGATCGCCTGTCGCGGAAGGGGAACAGGGCGGGCAACGCCAGGGTCAGCGCCAGCGTGATCGGGTCGTCGGCGAAGCCGAGCCCGGCGTCGCGGACTCTCTCGCGCCAGCGTTCCAGCTCCTCCGGCATGGGATCATGTAACCAGTTCTCGTGCGTGCGGGAGTGCCGATCGGGGGATGCCGGTGGAACCGTTGGCGCGTCTGGCGGAACGGCTCTGGCAGTTCACCACGGGCGGTGATCCGGGTCCCTTGCTGGAGGACGCCGCGGTCGACGAGGCCCAGGCGGTCGTCCAGGTCGCGCTGCGGACCGGCCCCGGCGGAGACGAGGTGCTCGACCGCGAGGCGGTCGCGGTCGTGGCGCTGGTGCACTGGTGCAGGTACACGGTGTTGCCGAAGGGGAAGTGCGAGGGCGACTACCTGTACAGCCGCTCCCTGGCGCAGGCCGCCGGGTTCGACCACCCCGACCAGATCACCGTCGGGCTGAGGTCCGGGGGAGAGGTCGCCGGGCTCGACACCGTGCAGGTCGTCGCCGAGTGGGCGCGCCAGGTCGCCGCGCGGTTCGACGCGTCCGGTGACCAGGAGGTGCTGGACTCGACGGTCGACCACCTGCGCGCCCGGATCGCGGTGCGGCCCGATCCCCGGTTGCTCGACGCGTTCGTCGCGCTGGTGTACCGGCAGTTCCTCGCCCGGCCGGACCAGTTGTGGCTGCTGGAGGAAGCGGTCGCCGCCGCCCGCCGCGTGCTCGCGCTGACGCCCGAGGACGACCCGCTGCGTGATGCCCGCACCTACGCGTTCGGTGCGGTGCTGGATGCCCGGACCAGGATCTCGCCGCCAGACGAGGCCGTGGAGTCGTTGCGCGCACTGGTGTCCCGGACCGCGGACGACGACCCGGCCCTGCCCGGCTACCTGCTCGCGCTGGGCAGGGCCCTGACGGATGCCGGCGAGACGTACGCGGTGCTGTCCAGGGCGATGGAGGTGAGCCCTGACCCGAGCCTGGAACTGCTCACGCGGTACGTCGGCGTGCTGCCGTCCCGTGCGCCGGAGAAGGTGCTCGGCGTGCGGCGGGCGATCGTCGCCAAGATCACCGCCGGCCACCCCGATCGGCCCATGCACGTGGTGGCTCTGGCGGACGTGCTGCGCCTGACCGGTCACGCCGACGAGACGGTCGAGATGCTGCGTTCCGAGAACGTCGAGGGGCCGTGGCGGGCGCGGGCGCTGTCGGCGCTGAGCAGCGCCCTGGGCGCCCGGTTCGAGGAACGGGGCGACGTCGCGGA
This sequence comes from Lentzea kristufekii, assembly GCF_033949925.1. Taxonomy (NCBI): domain Bacteria; kingdom Bacillati; phylum Actinomycetota; class Actinomycetes; order Pseudonocardiales; family Pseudonocardiaceae; genus Lentzea; species Lentzea kristufekii. The sequence goes on along the minus strand of NZ_JAXAVV010000004.1, from coordinate 439,969 downwards.
CCTCGACGACGCCGTCGCGTGCGCCCGCGAGGCGGAGGGCCTGGGCGACGACCTGACGGACCGGGCGACGCTGGGACTGGCTCTGCTGCGCCGGTTCGAGCACCTGCGCGTCCGCGCCGACGTGGAGGAGGCGGTGCGGCACCTGCGTGAGGTCGTGGCCCGCGCGCCGGAGGACCACCCGGACCGGTCGTCGTGGCTGTCGAACCTGGCGGCGGCGCTGGCGTTCCAGGGTCCGGAGAACGCCGACGAGGCGGTGGCCCTGCAGCGGGCCGCGCTGACAGGAGCGGTGAACCGGGGTGAGGCGTTGTCGGGACTGGCCGTGGCGCTGGTCCGGCGCGGCAGGCTCGGGGATCTGGACGAGGCCGTCACGCTCCTGCGCGAGGCCGTGGAGACGGGACCGACCCCTGTGCGGCTGTGCAACCTGGGCGAGGCCCTCCGCGTGAACGCCGAGCGCCGCAACGATCCCGCGTTGCTGAACGAAGCCGTCCGGGTGCAACGGGAAGCGCTGGAGCGGTGCGCGGAGGGAGCACCCGAACGCGCGTGGGTGCTGGGGAGCCTGGCCTCGGCGTTGCTGGACAGGTTCGCCCGCACGCACCATCCCCGGGATCGCGGCGACGCCGTGACCGCCCTGCGCGCGGCCGTGGACCACACTCCGGCGCCGGTGACCGAACGAAGCGGGTCGGCGATGCGGCTGGGCCGCCTGGGGGCGGAGATCGGGGACGCGGAGGCGGCACTGGCCGGCTTCGGCGGCGTGGTCGACCTGCTGCCCCAGCTCGCCGAGGGGGAACTGCTGGGCAGCTGGCAGTCGCTGGGCAACGACGCCGCGGCGTGGGCGGTGTCGGCGGGCAGGCCGGACCGCGCGCTCGACCTGGTCGAGCGGAGCCGTCTGCTCCTGTCGGGCGGGGGAGAGGTGTCGCTGGACGTCGGCGAACGAACCGTCGTCGTGATCAACGTCAGCCGGTACCGCTGCGACGCGCTGCTGGCCGGTCCTGGAGGAGTGCGCGCGGTTCCGCTGCCAGAACTGGCCTCCGCCGAGGTCGCCGCGCGGGCCCACGTGTTCCTGGGCGCCCAGGCGAGACTGGAGTCGCGGTCGCTGCCGTTGCCGGAGAAGGCCACGCTGGTCGGCCAGGTGCGGGAGACGCTCGACTGGCTGTGGCGGACGGTCGTGTCGCCCGTGCTGGACGCGCTCGGCCCGCTGCCGTCCCGGATCTGGTGGAGCCCGACGAGGCTGCTGTCGGTGCTGCCGTTGCACGCGGCCACCGCCCGCGGTGGCGAATCGGTGCTGGACCGAGTGGTGTCGTCGTACGCGGGCAGCCTGCGGATGTTCGCGCGCGAAGGCCTGGAACGGCCCTGTCGTCGCGTTCTCGTGGTGGCCGTGCCGGAAGCTCACGGGCTGCCTGCGTTGCTCGGTGTGGACGACGAGGTGCGTGCGGTCCGGCAGGTCGCCGCTCCCACTGTCCTAAGAGGATCAGAAGCGAGACTTGCGGCTGTCACGACAGCTCTTGCGGAGCACGACATCGCGCACTTCGCCTGCCACGCCACCCAGAGTCTCGTCGATCCGGCCGAGTCCGGCATCGTGCTGCACGACGGCAAGCTCGGCCTCGCCGCGATCGCCGCCGTGCCGGGCGGCGCGCACCTGGCGTTCCTGTCGGCGTGCCGCACCGGGGTGGGCGCGGTGGACCTGCCCGACGAGGCGCTGCACGTGGCGGCGGGCTTCCAGGCGGCGGGTTTCCGGCACGTCGTGGGCACGCTCTGGTCGGTCGAGGACCAGTCCGCGGCGGAGTTCACGGCGGCGGTGTACGCGCGGCTGGCCGGCGGTGCGGGACTGGATCCGGCGCGGACGGCGGTCGCGGTGCACGAGGCGACTCTGTCGGCGCGCGAAGAGGACCCGTACGACCCGATGCGGTGGGCTCAGTGGTTTCACTCGGGGCCCTGATCCTCCGGTGCCTCGTGCCGGTACTCGAACCTCACGGGCCTGCCCTGCCGCCAGAACGCCGACAGCCGCCGGTTGTCCTGCTTCTCCGCCTCGATGTCGGCGGGCAACGGCAGGTGCAGCGCCTGGTACAGGTCGAACCGGTGCAGGTCGAACGCCACCTCGACCGCCTCGCCGTACGCCTGCGCCGCCTGCACGCACCCGCGATAGGCGAGCCGGGCGGCGACCAGCAGCCCTAGCGGCAGCAGCAACCACCAGCCCGTCCGGTGCAGCAGTGCCGTGCTGACCACCGCCGTCAGGCCGAGCGTGACCGACAGCCGGGCCGCGAGGTCCATGCTGTCGCGCCGATCCGCGACCACCGCGCGCACCTGCTCGCCGAGCACCGGGTACAGCCGGGGCCACACCACCACTGCGTCGAGCCCGTACGGGCGACCGGCCTGGTCCTCCATCGCCGTCAGCACGTTGCCGAGCGCGGTCGGCCGCACGAGGTGCTCGGCGTGCGGGAACCGCCGACGCAGCAGGTCGGCGGACTGCCCGGCACGCTGCACCTCGGCGGGTTCCTCCGACGAGACCTCCGCCGAGCGGGCCAGTCGGGCCCGCCGCTTCCGCTGCCACCAGCGGAACGGCCCCGCCGTGAAGCGCGGCCACGCACCCTCCAGCAACCGGACGAGCGCGAGCTGCAACGGTTGTACGAGCAGGGAGAGCAGCGTCACCGCGAGAACGAGGACGAACACCTCACCGACGCCGACCTTGCCCGCGGTGCGCCAGGCCGCGCCGAAGTCCAGCCGCGGACCGGGAGCGCCCGCCCACACCAGCACGAGCACGCAGACCGCGCCCGCCGCCGTGGGCAGGTAGTTCACCAGGACGAACCGGCCCGACATGGCGTCGTTGAGCGGGCGGGCGAGCTGTTCGAACTTCATGCCCGCAACTCCATCGCCCCGTGCTCCGGACAACCGGGCAGATCCCGGTCGTCGTAGGTGAGGCGCACCGCCCGCCGGTCGCATTCGGTGCAGGCGAAGCGAAGCAGCTCGAACTGGGTGGAGACGCCGGGCTGCCCGGCCCGGTCGGCCTCGCCCAGCCGGTGCAGCGGCTCGCCGGACCGCCGTGCGAACCACGCGCGTGTGCAGGCCCCGATCGGCCGGCCGCAGACGGCGATGGTCACCTGGTCCAGGTCCGGTTCGGCGCGGTACAGCACGACGAGCGCCTCGGCGACCGCGGCCGGTGCCACCTCCGCGTCGCCGACGTCGAGCACGGTGCGCCCGTCCGGCCGCGCCCGCGGGTCCAGGAAGTACCCGAACTGCGCTTGTCCCGCATCCATGCCGACGATCTTGGCAGACCGCACCCTCCGGACGCGCCCACTTCCGCGAGGTGGGGCTCTGCCGGGCCCTGATCCGACGCCTCACCGTACGCACGTTCTGAGAAGCGTTTGGTCAACACCCCGTGTGGGTATCCGACCTGCGCATGACTGGGTGTGTACGGCTGACGGAGGCACGGCTCGCATGGACCGCGACATGACGATCGACTTCGGCTTCGACTTTCCCTTCGACATCGACTTCGACGACTCGGCGGCGCTGGAGGTTCAGCGCTACGTCCGCGAGGTCGTCTCCGAGCTCGGACTGCGCGGCGACAGCTCGTGCGTCGAGATGACGCCGCGGGCCAGTGCGTACGTGGCTCTGGACGGACGCCTGCACGACTTCCCCGATCACTACGTGGCTCTGGTGTGGCACGAGCAGAGCGGCTGGTCGGTGGCGGTGGAGGACCGGCTGGGTGAGCTGGTGGACGTGGCGCGGCTCGACGGGGACCTGCGACCCGCGCCGGCTGCGGTGGCTGCCTGGGTCGACCGCGTGCTGCACCAGGAACAGGTGCGGGAGCAGGTCAACCGCGACTTCGCCGCCTTCGTGCCGGTGCAGCGAGTCAACGTCCTGTCGTAGGCGGTTTCGAAAGCTCCCGTTCGGTGGTTTGGCCTCCGGACAGCGCGGGTAGCCGGTGGCGCGTCAAGCAGTCGGCGCGCCCCGATCCCGACTGTCTGCAAGGCGGAGCACATGAACACCAACGCGTTCGACCGGGCCATCTGCGACGCTCTCGTCCTCCTGCGCACCACGGCCGGAGCGGATCTCGCCGATCAGGCGGAGCAGGCGCGGAAGTGCTTGGCGCAAGCCGTGATGAACGCACCGGACGTGCCCGCGCGGGCGTTGGAACACGTCGCCGCGGCCGATGAGCACCTGGAGTACGGCGAGCTCATGGAGGCGCGGACGTTGCTGACCGCGGCGCGCGGGTTCCTGCCCGGCCGGCGGGCCGTCGTACCAGCCCGCGCGTGAAGCCACTACTACTGGTCCATGCCACCCTCGTCGTGGGGCTCTGACTCGTCGCGTCCCCGGTGCGGGCCGCCGGGGTTCTCGTCGGCGTAGGTGGGCCGGGTGTGCTCGCCGCCGATGTCGGCGTCCTCCAGTTCGCTCTCCGCGGTCACGCGGTCGGGCTCCGGCGTGCTCATCGCCATTCCTCCTGCCAGTCGTGGTGGGTGTCGTAGGCCTCGGCGAGCAGGCGCAGCAACGCCTCGTCGTCGCTGTTCTCGACCTCGGTGCGGAGCTGGGGGAGCTTTTCGGGGAACGGCACGGGGTTCCGTTCCTCCGCCGCCTGGATCGGACCGGGCAGCAGGAGCAGGCCGGAGCCGTCGTCGGAGCGCGTGATGCGCAGCCTGCCCCGGCCCTCGGCCTCGTCGAGCAGCGGCAGCTCGTCTCGTGCCAGGCGCTGTTCGTCCTCGGTCAGGCGATCGAGGACGAAGCGCCGGAGTTCCTCGTTGTTCATGGACCGGGGGTATCCACTGGACGGCCGGCCATGCCCGCCGCGCTCAGTCCGGCGGCTCGCTCTTGTCCTCGGTCGTCTCCTGCGTGACTTCGGGCTCCTCGGTCTCCAGGTCGTCGAGGCTCGGGGTGCCCGGCGAGTGGGGTGCTTCCGGGTTGACGGGATCGGTCATGTCTCGCGGTTACCCGTGCCGCCCGGCCTCAAGCGCGGGACCGGTGTCCGCAGTCTGCGGACACCGGCCTACCGCTCACCTACGCGGGCACGGTCCACCTCTGGTTGGCCCCGCCCGTGCAGGACCAGATCTGCAGCTTCGCGCCATCGGCCGTGTTGTTGCCGATGACGTCCAGGCACTTGTTGCTGCCGACGTTCACCAACGTGCCGCCGGAGGCCGTCCACCTCTGGTTTGGGCCGCCGAAGCAGTCCCACAGCTGGACCGGCACACCGTCCGCCGTCCCGTTGCCGGTCACGTCGAGGCACTTGCCGAGGCCGCGCACGGTGCCGTCCGGCTGCAGGGTCCACGTCTGGTTCGGGCCGCCGAAGCAGGTCCACATCTGCGGCAGGGTGCCGTTCGCGGTCGAGCCGTCGGTGACGTCGAGGCACTTGCCGCCCAGGCCCGTGATGGCACCGGTCCGCCCGCCGGGCTGGCCGGGGTCGAGCGTGCCGGGCCACGTGAACGTCGCCATGGCGCCGGCCGGGAGGTTGTAGCCGAACGTCTGGCCGTTGTAGGAGACGCGGAAGTCCTGCTGACCGCCCGTGTTCAGGGCGACGAGCACGATCTGGCCGTTCGGGTTGCGGAAGGCGACGTTCTGGACGCCACCCTCGCCGAAGCCGGTCGAGTCGATGCGGACGGCACCGGGCTGCACGAACTTCGACAGGTGGCCGAGGACGTAGTACTCGGCGTTGTAGGTGACGTTGCCGCCGTTGGTCGTGACGACGCCCGTGCAGTTGGTGCAGCTGCCGATCACCGGACCGTTGTTCTGGTCCAGCGCCATGTTCCAGATGGCGACGGTCCGCGCGTGGTTGCGCGTGGCGCCGATCGCCAGGTTCATGCCCTGCCAGCGCAACGTGTCGCGGAACGTCGCGGCGTCGTCGGCCGACCTCGTGCCGGAGCACTCGGTGAAGAAGACGTCCTTGCCGGGCTGGTTGTTCTTCACGACGGACTGCCGGCTGGGGTCACCGCCGTAGCAGTGCCACGCGGACCCGATCACGTTGCTTCCCGCGCCGTTGTTGACGGTCTGCGCGTAGTCGACGTTGTCCCAGTTGTGGTCGTAGCCCAGCAGGCGGGCCTGCTCACCGGCGGCGCGCAGCTTCGGCACCAGGGTGTTGATGACGTTGACCTGCTGCTGCGGCGACATGTACATGCCCGGATAGCCCGGCGGCTCGAAGAGCGGCTCGTTCTGCACGCTCAGGTAGTCGATCGGGATGCCCGCGGCCTTGTACGCCTGGGCGAACTTGACCAGGTAGTCGGCGTAGACCCCGATGCGGCTGTCGTTGAGCGAACCCCGGATGAGGTTGTTGTTGCTCTTCATCCAGGCCGGCGCGCTCCACGGCGTCGCCATCACGGCGAGCTGAGGGTTGATCTGCTTGGCCTGCTGGAGCAGCGGCAGGATGTACGGCCTGTCGTGGTCGATCGAGAACCGCGACAGCGACGGGTCCGCCGCGCCGTCGTTGTAGGTGTAGAAGCTGCGGGAGAAGTCGGTCGCGCCGATCGGCTGGCGGATGAAGCTCATGCCGATGCCGGTGTTCCTGTCGAACAGGCTGGTCATGATCTCGTTGCGGCGCGGCGAGTTGAAGATGTTCCACGCCGCCGCGTCCGTGAACGACGCGCCGAATCCCACCATCGACTGGTAGGTGGAGTTCGGGTTCACGGTGATCGTCGACCCGGTGCCACCCGACCCGAACGTCACGTCCGCCTTCCTGGTCAGTGCGTTCGACTTGTCGGCGGTGGTCAGCCACACGCTCGCGTTGGTCGCCGCGGTGGCGGCGGGGGAGACCAGTGTGCTTCCCGCCGTCACCACGACCGCCGCGATCGCGATGCCGCGCCAGCGTTGTGTCGCCTTTGACATAAGCGCTCCTTGCAGGGGTTTGGGCGCCCGACAGCAGATGATCAGTTGTACAAACGGAAGTCGGCGATGCTCCACCAGTTGCTCGCGGCACCGGTGGAGATGATGCGGACGTACCGCGCGCTCGTGCGGCGGACGTCGACGGTGGTCAGCTGGCCCACGCCCGCGCCGGACGCGATCGATCGCCAGGCCGTGCCGTCGTTGCTGACCGAGAGCTCCCAGCCGCGGGCGTAGTCGCCGAGGTTGCCGCCGGAGTCCACGGCCACGCGGCGGAAGTCCTTGCGACGCCCCAGATCGACCTGCAGGAACTGGCCGGGAGCCTGGGCCGCGCCGTTGGACCAGCGGGTCGACGCGTCGTCGTCGATCGCGAGCGCACCGTCGGGAGAAGCGGTGGCGCCCTTCAGCGACACGGCGTCGAGCCTGCTGTGGAGCCGGCTGGTCCAGGTGAACGTCGCCAGCGCGCCGCCGGGCAGGGTGTACTCGAACGTGCGGTCACCGGCGTTGACGGCGAACGAACGCGGGTCGTCGTGCTGGTTGTGCACCACCAGGGCCGTGGATCCGTCCGGGTTGCGGAACGCGGCGTCCATGATCTGGCCGTTCCAGCCGGTGGTGCCGAACGACGTGCTGGCGATGCGTCGCGCGCCGGGCTTCACGAACTTCGAGAGGTGGCCGATCGTGTAGTACTCGGCGTCGGTGACGACCGACCCGTCCGGCTGCACGGTGACGAGGCCGGTGCAGGTGCCGCAGCCGCCGTTGTGCGGGCCGCCGGTGCTGTCGAGCGCGATGTTCCAGTTCACCGCGCTCCGCGCCCAGTTGCGGGTGGTGCCGAGGACGACGTTGCGGGCGTGCCAGCGCAGGGTGTCGCTGAAGACCTTGGCGGGCGGGTCGGTGGCGCCCTTGGAACCCGAGCACTCGGTGAACCAGATCCCCTTGTCCGGGAAGGCCTCGCGCAACGCGGTCTGCGCGCTCGGGTCGCCGTAGTAGCAGTGGTACGCGGTGCCGGCGAGCCACTTCGCGGCCCCGCTGTTCAGGATCTGGTACGGGTAGTCGGCTTCCGCCGTGCCGTCGTTGGGGTGCGTGGCCCAGTTGTGGTCGTAGCCCAGGATCTTGGTGCGCGGGCTGGCGAGCCTGAGCTTCGGGCCGAGCGCCTCGATGACCTTGATCTGCGCCGCGACGGGCATGTCCGTGCCGGGGTAGGCGTCGGGCGTGCGGTTCTGCGGCTCGTTCTGCACGGACAGGAAGTCGACCGGCACACCGGCCTTCGCGTACGCCTGCACGAACTTCACCAGGTATCGCGCGTAGGCGTCGTAGATCTTCGGGTCGTCCTTGAGCCTGCCGCCGACGAGCGAGTCGTTGTCCTTCATCCACGCAGGCGGGCTCCACGGCGTGGCCATGACCTTCAGCCGCGGGTTGAGGCGCTTCGCCTCGCGCAGCAACGGAAGGATCTTCGCCTCGTCGTGGCGGACGCTGAAGTGCTTGAGCGGGAAGTCGGTCTGGCCGGCCGGCACGTCGTCGTAGGTGTAGTGCTCGGCTGCGGCCGTGAAGTCGGACGAACCGACGGGCTGGCGCAGGAAGCTGACCCCGATGCCGTTCACCGGGTCGAAGAGCTTGCGCATGGTCTCGGCGCGGGCGGCCGGGGCGAGACCCGCGAGCAGTTCGGCGGACGAGTCCGTGATGGACGCGCCGAAGCCGTCGACCTCCTGGTAGCGGCGACCGGGGTCGACCACGATCGTCGGATGCGCCGACTCGCCGGTGCCGAAGGTGACGCGCGGCCGTTCGTGCATCAGCTCCGCGCGGTCGGGCGTGGTCACCCACACCCGCACCTGAGGCGCGCTGGACGCCTCCGCCGCCGGTACAGCGGTGAGCCCGGCCAGCAGGGCCACGATCGCCGTTCGTCTCATGTAACACCCAATCATCACTGTGAAACATCAGCTTCCAGGATGAAACACCCGGTCGTGGTGACGGTCAATGGTCTGGAGGATTTCCGGTACATTGACCAGGTGGAACGCAAGATCGAACACGTGAAACAGCGCGCGAGTCTGCGTGACATCGCGGCGGAGACAGGCGTGTCGGTCGCGACCGTCTCCCGCGTGCTGAACGATCACGTCAACGTGGCGCCGCGGACCCGTGACCTGGTGCTCCAGGCCGTCGAACGGCGTCGGCAGGAGACGCCCGCGAGGCTCAGGACCGTCTACGTCCGGTGCCCGTACGTGCTCACCGACTACTTCGGCCTGATCGTCTCCTCGATCGCCGAGACGCTGAAGCTGCACGGCCTGCGCATGCTGCTGGACGCGGGGGAGTCGGGCCAGCACAGCGACGCGCTCAAGGCGTTGCCGCGTGAACCCGGCGTCGACGCCGCGATCCTCATCCTGCCGCCGGAGGAGGGGGACGAACTGGTCGCCCTGTCCGAGTCGGGCTTCCCGTTCGTCGTGGTCGACCCCCGCACCCCGCCACCGCCGGACATCGCCGCGGTCTCGGCCGCGCACTCGTCCGGGGCGCGGGCCGTCGCGGACCACCTGATCGGCCTCGGCCACCGCGACATCGCCGTGATCGCCGGACCGGAGGAGTGGCTGGCGGGCGACGCGCGCCTGGCGGGCCACCGAGCGGCGCTGGCCAAGGCGGGGGTTCTGCTGACACCGGAGCGGCTGCGGCACGTCGAACCCACTGTCGCGCACGGCGCGAGTGCCGCTGCCGAACTGCTCGACCTGCAACCCCGCCCCACCGCCATCGTCTGCTTCAACGACAAGGTCGCCGTCGGCACGTTGCGGGCCGCGCGGGAACGAGGGCTGCGCGTGCCGGAAGACCTGTCGGTGGCCGGGTTCGACGACATCGACCTGGCCGAGGCGACGAACCCGGCGCTCACGACAGTGCGGCAACCGTTGCAGGAGATGGGAAGGATCGCCGTCACGCAGCTGATGCGCGTGCTCGACGGGCATCAGCCGGAGGCGTTGCACCTGGAGCTGGCGACGACGCTGGTGGTCAGGGACTCCACCGCCGCTGTCTAGGGCCTGTATCGAAGTCTGATCCGCGATAGCCGGGCCCGAGGCGGCCCCTGGTGGTGCGGCCGGATGGCCCACATACAACACCGGTATGCGGGCCATCCGGCCGCACCACCAGGAACCACCTCAAGCGCGACTCTCATCGAACCAGACTTCGATACAGGCCCTAGTGCACGACGGCCCAAGTGCGAACGACGGGGTCGACGAGGACCATGAGCCTCTGCTCGCCGCTGTAGTGGCCACAACGGTGGTGAACCTCGAAACCGCTGCCTGACGGAATCCAGAGCGTGAGCTCGTGGCTGAAGCCCTCACCGTCGTCGTGGGCTGTGCTGTCGAGCACCTCGGCGACCACGGTGGTTCCGGTGGCACGCAACGCGACGGTCGGCCGGGGAGTCGTCGCGGTTGATGCGGTCACCGGGGAAGCAGCCGACGAGCGGCGACAGGTGCCAGTGGGTGGTCTCGCCGAGGTCGTCCGGCGACATCCACTCCTGCAGCATGCCGGTCTTCGGGCTGACCTCCGGCAGGTACAACCGGTCCCGCAGGCCCGACATCTTGCGGCCGTACGCCTGGTCGCGGCGCAGCACGTCGGTCGCGACGCGGTGCGAGCTTCGTGTGATCTGAGGTGTGCGGTCAGGGCACCACGAGAACCGGCCAGTGACCGGACCTGATCAGCCGCGTCGCCACCGACCCGGCGAACCGGTGCCCGGCCTGCTGCGACGCCCCGACGACCACCATGTCGGCCTGGCACTGGTCCGCCGAGTCGCGCAGCACCGTGTACGGGTCGCCGAACGCCTTCGCGAACGTCACCGGCACGTCGAGCTCCTCGGCGGACGACCGGACCTGGTCGCTCAGTTCGGCGTGCAGCCGGGCCGTCGCCTCGTGCTCGAACACCGAGGCGACGGCCGGGCTCAGCGCCGCCAGGGACGACTGGCACGCCACGAACGTGACGACCAGGCGGGCTCCCTGGCGGCGGGCCAGGCCGAACGCGGCGGCGGCCGCGCGCATGGCGGTGTCGGTGCCGTCGATCCCGACCATGATGGTCCGCGACGACGGCAGGGGAGCGGGACCGAAGCAGTCCACTGTGGACTGGAAGACGTTGTTCAGGCCGGCGCTCATGGTTGCTCCTCGGTTATCGTGCGACCGCTGAGTCTGCTTCCTTCTTCTCGAGATCGATCGTCGTGCGCAACGTGATCGGCTTGAGCAGCAGTGCCGCGATGATGCCGACCACGCCGACCGCGGCGGAGATCAGGAAGATGTGCGCCGTCGCGTCGCCGTAGACGGTGTGCACGATCGTCTGCACCTGGGGCGGCAGGGCGGAGAGGTTCAGCGCGCTGGTGCTGCCCGTCGACTGGCCCGCCGGCACGTGCAGCGCGGCGGAGAGGTCCGCCGTCACGCGGTTGGCGAGGACGGCGCCGAGCACCGACACGCCGATCGTGCCGCCCAGCGAGCGGAAGAACGTGACGGACGCCGAAGCGGCGCCCAGTTCGCTCAACGGCACGCTGTTCTGCACGGCCAGCACGAGGTTCTGCATCGTCATGCCGACGCCGATGCCCACGACGGCCATCGCGACGCCGACGATCCACAGCGCGGTGGCGTGGTCGACGAAACCGAGACCGAGGAAGCCGAGCACCAGGATGATCGTGCCCGCGACGATGTACGGCTTGATCTTGCCGGAACGGCTGATCAGGCGGCCGGAGATCGTGGACGACAGCAGCACGCCCGCCATCAGCGGGATGGTCAGCAGGCCGGCCTCGGTCGGGCTGTAGCCGCGGCCGATCTGGAAGTACTGGCCGAGGAACACCGCGCCGCCGAACATCGCCATGCCCACCGAGAGGCTCGCGATGATGGCCAGGGCCGGGGTGCGCTGGACGACGATGTGCAGCGGCACGACGGGTTGCTCGACCCGGAGTTCGACGGCGATCGCCGCGCCCAGCAGCACGAGGCCGCCGCCGACCATGGCGCCGGTCTGCCACGAGATCCAGTCGAACGAGTTGCCGACGAACGAGACCCAGACCAGCAGGACGCTCACGCCCGCGGCGATCAGGCCGGCGCCCAGGTAGTCGATCTTCACGTTCTCGCGGCGCACGGTCTCCAGCTTCAGCGTCGCCTGCAGCACGACGAACGCCAGCGCGGCGATCGGCACGGCGACCCAGAAGCACCAGCGCCAGCCGAGCCACGACACGTCGACGATGAGGCCGCCGAGCAGCGGGCCGCCGACCGTCGCCACGGCCATGACCGCGCCGAGGTAGCCGTTGTAGCGTCCGCGTTCGCGCGGCGGGATGATCGCGGCGATCACGACCTGCACCAGTGCCTGCAGGCCGCCGACGCCGAGGCCCTGGAACGCGCGGGCGGCGATGAGCTGACCGGTGTCCTGGGCGAAGCCGGCGAGCAGCGAGCCGATCACGAAGATCACGATCGCGGCCTGGACCAGCGTCTTCTTGTTGAACAGGTCGGCGAGCCTGCCCCAGAGCGGGGTGGTGGCCGTCGCCGTGAGCAGGGTGGCCGTGACCACCCAGGTGTACTGCGTCTGCGTGCCGTTCAGCGAGCCGATGATCCGCGGCAGCGCGGTGGACACCACCGTGGAGCTGACCATGGCCACGAACAGCGCGAGCAGCAGTCCGGACAGCGACTCCAGCACCTGGCGGTGCCCCATCGCCCGAGTTTCGATCTTCACGTCCCGCCCCTTCGTCGCCGCAATTCTTGCGCGTCGTGCAAGTTTGCGCAATGAGCAACTTACACCCGCTACGCTGAGCGGCATGGAGACCCTCACCACGCGGCGGGAGCACAACAAGGCGGTGACCAGGCGGTCGCTGGCCGGAGCGGCGTTGAGGCTCGCGATGGAGCACGGGCTGGACGGGGTGACGGTCGAGGACATCGCGGACGCGGCCGGGGTCTCGCGCAGGACGTTCTCCAACTACTTCACCAGCAAGGAAGACGCCGTGCTGGACGCCGACCGCGAGCGGCTCAGGGCGCTGGTCGCCATGGTCGAGGCGCGTCCGGCCGGTGAAGGCGCCTGGCAGGCGCTGCGCGCGTCCACGGCGGAGCTCTACCGCGTCCGGCCCCTGCCGGACGTCGAGTGGATGGCCCAGCTCCGGCTGCTGCGCCGGCACCCGTCACTGCTCGCACGTCAGGCAGGGGACCAGGTCGCGCTCGAACGCGACCTGGCCGCCGTTCTCGTCCTCCGCGAACCGGACGAGGAGGCCGCCCGGCTGATGGCGGCGACCTTCCTCACCACGATCCGCACGGGCATCGCGCTGTGGCTGGAGGGCGCCGGGGCGCAGGAGCTGCCCGACCTCGTGGACCGCCTCCTCGGCAGGCTCCAGGTTCAGGGCACGTAGACCTGCCCGGTCTGCCGTCCCTCGATCGACCGCACGTAGGCCTGCGCCACGTCGGCCAGCGGCACGGGCTTCATGCCGGGGAAGTAGTCGCCGTACACGTCGAGCGCCTCGGTGAAGACCGTCGGGCTGACGGCGTTGACGCGCTTCGGGGCGATCTCGATGGCGGCGGCGCGCACGAACGCCTCGACCGCACCGTTGGCCAGCGCCGCGGCGGCACCGGTGACGATCGGTTCGCGCGCCAGCACACCCGTGATCAGCGTGAACGACTCCGTCACGTGGGCGAGCCCCTCCCGGACCAGTGCGACCTGGGAGAGCACCTTCCCGGTCACCCCGGCCTGGTAGTCCGCGATCGTCAGCTCACCGAACGGCTTGAACGGCACGTGCCCGGCGGCCGACGCGACGGCGTCGACCTGGCCGACGGTCCGGTAGAGATCGGCCACCTGGGCCGGGTCGGTGACGTCGTACTGCAGGTCGCCTCCGGTGCGTGCGACGGTCACGACGTCGTGCTTGCGTTCGACGAGCACCTCGTGCACCGCGGTGCCCAGCAGACCGGTCGCTCCAACGAGCAGAATTCTCATGCCGTCGACGCTAGGTGCGGTCTCGCGAGGTGAGAAATGCCGTTCGTGCAGCACTTATGATCGGTGGTCATGAATGTCGAGCTGCGTCATCTGAGGGCACTCGCCGCGATCGGCGACCACCGGTCGATCACCGCGGCCGCCCAGGCGCTGCACGTCACGCAGCCCGCGCTCTCCCGCACGCTCGAGCAGCTGGAACGGCGCCTCGGCGTGCGGCTGGTCGAACGCACGACCAGGCACGTCGCCCTGACCGAGCCCGGTCTGCGCCTGTGGGAGCACAGCCACCGCATCCTCACGTCACTGGACTCGGCCCTGGCCGAAGCCGCCCAGCCGCAGCCGATCCGGCTGACCTTCGCCTGGGCCGCGCTCGGCCGGTTCACGATCCCGTTCCTGCGCGAGTGGCGGGCCGAACACCCCGACGTCCTCGTGCGCATCCGCCAGGCCGACGACCCGGAGGCGGCACTGCGGCGCGGTGAGGCGGACGTGGCGGTCCTGCGCACCGAACCCGCCGGAACCGGCCTGGGGCACGTGGCGCTCGTCGAGGAACCCCGGATCGCGGCGGTGGCGGACGACCACCCGCTCGCGGCCCGCGACGCCCTGGTGCTCGACGACCTCGCGGGCGAGTGCGTCGCGGTGTGCGAGACGGCGGCGACCACCGGTGCCGATCTCTGGCCGGCCGGAGCACGCCCCCGCACGGTGGACGTCCCCGGCGTGGTCGAGTGGCTCACGTCGATCGCGACCGGCACGACGGTCGGGGTCACGGCGGCCGGCACCAGCCACCACCACCCCCACCCCGGCGTGACCTACCTGCCGCTGACCGACGCCGAGCCGATCGTCGTGCACCTGGCGTGGCCGGCGGCGACGGCGCACCCGTCGACCGAGGAGTTCATCGCCCTGGCGCGGCGCCACCTGGCCGCCACAGCCGGAGCTGCAGCATCGCCGCGAACCGCGCGTCCGGATCGCTGAGATCGATCTCCCCGACCTCCGACAGCCGCCGCAGCCGATAGCGGAAGGTGTTGGGGTGCACGAAAACGGCGGCGGACGCGGCGGCGACGTCACCGAAGGCGTCGAGCCACGCGCCGAGCGTCTCGACCAGGCACGCGCTGTGCTTGCGGTCGTACGCGATCAACCGCGCGACGGGCCCGGTCAGCGTGTCACCGCGTTCGGCGATCAGGTCCGACAGCTCCAGCAACAACCCCTCGCTGTGCACATCGGACACCCGTGCCACCGACCAGGACGCGCGCCCGGCCCGCAACACCCGCAGCACCAGGTCGGCACCGGCCCGCGACCGCGACAACGTCAGGCCGTCGGACACCTCGCCGACGCCCACCAGCACGTGGTTGCCGATGCGGTTGCGGAAGTCCGTGGCGATCCGCAGGGCCCGGTCGTCCGACTCCGCGGGCAGGATCGCGTAGGCGACGTCACCGATCAACGCGGCCGCGGCACGGGGATGCACGGCCGTCAGGTGCATGGCGAGCGCGTCGGTGATCTGCTGCCGTTCGGCCAGCAGCCGGGCGTGCGCGGCCGGGTCGTCACCGTGCGAGTGGGCGAGCGCCAACGCCAGCACCACGCACGCCTGGTCTGCCAGTCCCAGCCGCCGCACCGCCTCCGCCGCGCCCGCGCCTCCCTCCACCGCGGTCGAGACGAGGTCCGCGCGCAGCCGCCGTTCGACGTCGGCGCCCGCCCGCTGACGCATCATGTGCAACGCCACGAGCTTGGCCGCGTCACCGAAGGCGGTGGAACTGTCCGGCGACAGCGGCGCGCGGACGGCGGCCCAGATCGAGCCGAGGAACTCGTCGCCCGCCCGCACCGCCACGGCGAGGCGGGGCAGGCACAGCGAACCGTCGTCGGCGCGCAGGCCCTCGATGTAGACGGGCTGGTCGCTGCGGTAGAGCTGCTGGAACACCCCGCGCGCCTCCAACATCTGCGTGTAGCGCGCGGGCACCTTCCTGCCCAGGATGGTCTCGACCCGCGACGAGTCGGCCTCGTCCTGGCGCCCCGAGAACGCGAGCACCCGCGAGCTGCGGTCCTCGATCGTCACCGGGGCGCTGATCAGCGACGCCACCGCGTTGGCCAGCGCGAACAGGTCTCCGGCCGGCAGGCCGCCGAGCGTCTCGGACGGGTCGACCTCGCCCTCGGCCAGCAGCGACCGCAGCATCGCGGCCAGCTGGGTCCACGACGCACCCGGCGCCAGGCCCAGCAGCGTGACGCCGGAGCCGTCGACGGCCTCGGAGAGCTCCGCGGTGAGGACGATCGGGCCGCGCACGACGAGCGCGGCCGCCCCGGCCTGACCCAGCAGGGCCAGGAGCGGGGCGGGTTCGCGCACACCGACGCCCAGCACCAGCGCGGACGGCGGCAGCACCTGGTCGTCGTCCGGGTCGTGGATCACCACGCCGCCGATGTCGGTGGCACGGCCCGGATCACCACGCACGAGATCGATCAGCGTGGTGCCCAGGTCGTCCAGCACGCGGGTGAGGCCTGTTCGCGGGCTCATACCACCACCTTGCCAACCGTCTACAGAGGATTCCATTGAGTGTTCAACGACTGAAGTCTACTGACGCACCAGCGTGTTCAGGCTGGTCAGGTGTCCTTCAGCGGCTCCATCTGCCCAAGCGTTCGCGCAGATTGGGAGCAGTTCGGGAGCACGAGTGACGAACGCTCGCGATGCCCAGATGGTCACCAGGCTTCGTCCGGTCCTTCCATGATCCAGGACCACCCGCCGTCCACTTCCCAGCG
This sequence comes from Lentzea kristufekii, assembly GCF_033949925.1. Lineage (NCBI taxonomy): Bacteria > Bacillati > Actinomycetota > Actinomycetes > Pseudonocardiales > Pseudonocardiaceae > Lentzea > Lentzea kristufekii. The sequence continues at coordinate 423,523 of NZ_JAXAVV010000004.1, read as the reverse complement.
GCGCTGGAGTTGTTCGAGCATTCGACTGATCATGGCTTCGGTCACGTGCGAGTACCGCTCGTCCGTGGAACGGCGCTTGTGCCCCAGCCGCTGCAGCCTCAGCACGCGCGGCACCTCGTCCTCGATGAGCCAGGTCTCTTGTGTGTGTGGACGTGCCTTTGTGCTCGTCGAGTTCACTGGCGCTGCCGATTGTGCAATTTTATCTGTGTTGTCCCGAGAAAAACGCAGGTGTTTACCCAGGAACGTGCACGGTACTGCTCGACGTGCGGCTCGTCGGCGCAGCCAGGACTCCCGCACCTGCAACTGCGCTGCCGCTTGAGCAGGGGGTGAACAGGACCTGCGTCGTTGCGGTCGCCAGTTGGGCCGGAGCCGGGTGATCTTCGGCTTCCGCGGTCTGCTCGGCACCGGGCCGGAGCACCTCGGCGCTGGCGATCCTGAAGGCGATGATCGACCTAGCAGTGTCATCGGGCACGCCCTTTCCGGAGGGTGCTGTCGGCTGAAGTGGAGAGCGCCGTTGGCACCTCTCAACGCCGGAAAGAAGGGCTTCTCGGGACAGCTGACTCGAGATTCTTGGCGCAGCGAGTGGTTCGGCGTCGAGTGTCGCCGCTGGGTGAGGGCTCACTGGAGACGTGGGAAGACAGGCGGAAGCTGCGCGGCGGGGCCCGATCGACGACAGCGGTGAGCGTCTTCCCCGACGAGATCTACACCGCACCGAGGAGCTGAGAGCGGGCTGCCGGTGACCACAAGTGCCTCGATGGCCGGGGATGACCCAAGCATGTTCGTGTGGATGTCGAGCAGGCCAGGCGGTGCCTGGGCCGCTTTCCTACTTCCGCTGGGGAAGGAGGTCGTAAGAGCAACAGCAGCAGAAGGGCGCCGGACTCTCCGTCCGGCGCCCTTCTGCTGTGTCAAGAAGTCCGTGCGGATGTCTGACTTCAGCAAGAACCCAGCCGTCGGGACCGGCTGGTGCGCAGGGACGTGGCCACGACCGTCGTCGTGCGGGAACCCGGCTCGGTCGGCTGATCACTCAACCACGCGCGGCGCCGTTCGTTCGGACAGCCCTTTCGGCGGCCCGCGCGGCGACGTCGGCGTCGCTGCAGAATCCGGTCAGGCTGCGTTTGAGGCAGAGCATGCCGAGCAGGGTGCCGTTGTCGTCGATCACGGCAAGCCGACGCTGCCCGCTCCTCCGAAGGAGCGTGAGGGATTGTTCGGCGGGCGTGGTCGGCGCAGTCGTGCGGTCCACCATGCGGGAGTGGAGCAACGCGAGGTCGGTGCCGTCGAGGTTGTCGCCCAGGTCGGTTCGCAGGAGCGTGCCGACCAGACGCCCGGACTCGGTGAGCAGGAGGAGGTGGACGTGGTCGTCGGTGAAGCAGGCGCGGGCCTGGTCGACGGTGATGTCGACCGGCAAGGTCTTCGGTTGTCGCACCAGTACGTCGCCGGCTGTTCTGCCGATCAGCTCCGGCGGGACGTGCTGCAAGGTGAGAGCATGCATGGTGAGGCCGTCCAACGGAAGTGGTCGGGGTCAGCGCCGGAGGTCGTGCAGACCGCGGTCTCGCACTGCGGCCGGTGCCGGCACAGCAGGGGTTGGTGACCCGCGGCGGGTGCGGTAGACGACGTAGGGTCGCCACAGGTACGCGATCGGTGCCGACCACACGTGCACAAGCCTGGTGAAGGGCCAGAGCGCGAGGAACAGGAAGCCCCCGATCGCGTGCAGTTGGTAGACCAGCGGAGCTTCGGTCATCAGGTGCGTCTCGGGGGAGAACCAGAAGATGCCGCGGAACCAGACGGCGATCGTCTCGCGGTAGTCGTAGCCCTCGCCGAGCAGGTTGGTCCCGACGGTGGCCGTCATGCCGAGCACCACCATCGCCGCGAGTCCCACGTAGAGAACCTTGTCCATCGTCGTGGTGACGCGGCGGACGCGGCCGTTGACGAAGCGGCGGGCGATGAGCAGGGACAGACCGACGACGAGCACAACGCCGGTGATGGTGCCGCCCCACACCGCGGTCGCGTGGTAGACGTGTTCGGAGACGCCGATCTTCTCCGTCAGCCAGGCGGGTACGAGCAGTCCCATGGCGTGGCCGGCGATGACGCCGAACGCACCGAGGTGGAACAGCGGCGAGCCCAGTCGCAGGATGCGGCTTTCGAGGAGTTGGCTGGTGTGGGTGGTCCAGCCGAACTGATCGCGTCGCCATCGCCACACGTGGCCGATGAGGAACACCGCCAGGCACGCGTAGGGGATGACGATCCAGACGAGCGTGTTCATCGGGCTCTCTCCATCGAAGGGTGGGCGTGCGCGCACGGTTCGGCGCTGAGATCGGTGGCGGCGTCAGCGCCGAGGGTCGGGCCGAATCCGATCGAGTCGACATCGGTGCCGTAGGGCGCCAGGCCGACGGACTCCACGGGCGGGCCGTCCTCGGCAAGAGCCCGGATCGCGTCCCGGTCGTTCTCGGTCAGCGGTGGCAGCGCGGTGACGACCGCATCGAGCAGGTGCCGGTAGGGCGACCCGTTCTCCTCCAGGGCGGCGCGCAGCAGCTCCACACCGCGGCGGTGCTGGCGCAGCGGTGCCTCGCCGTCGCCGGGGCCCGTGATGGCGGCGAACTCGAGCACCACCGGCAGCAGGTCGGGCAGTTCGCCCTGGGCCAGGCGCAACCCGTGGGCTCGGTAGCGCTGTTTGAGGGTGAGCAGGGCGATCCCGCGTTTGCGGGTGTCGCCGTGCAGGTAGTAGGTGAGGTACAGGCCGGAGCGGCGGCGCAGGTCGAAGGTGTGCACGTAGTGGGTCTCGACCTCGATCACGTCGGTGGTCAGGAACCAGTCGAGGAATGCCTCGAGTCGCGTCCGCACGTCGTCGTGCTCGATCTCGCCGACGGCGGCTCGCAACTCGTCCCCCGCGGCCAGGAGGGCGGCGTCCGGGTAGGTGAGCAGTGTCGAGGCGAGGCCGAACAGCCGGGATCTGTCGGTTCCGGCCACTGTGGACTGCTCGGTCATGACCGCTCCCCGGCCGGGTCGATGGACAGGCCGAGCCTGCCGTCGCTGCGGCGGGTGGACAGGCTTCTCCGTCCTGAACGGATCTGGTCGCCGTCGGCCACGAGGTGGAACCCTTCGGCTGCGGCGGGTTCCGTCATTCCGGGACCACCGGCGCAGTCCAGCGAGCAGTCCGAAGTGGATGCTGCTTGTGCTTCCAGCGCGGCGGCGTCCTTGGCGTAGGCGGCGGGGATGACGTAACGCTCGTCGTACTTGGCGATCGCGAGCAGCCGGTACATGGCCTCGATCTCCGTGCCCGACATGCCCACCGCCTCGCACAGCTCCTCGGCGACGGTGCCGTCGAGGGTCCTGGCCCGCATGTAGGAACGCATCGCGGCGAGCTTCATCAGCACACCGGCCACCGCGTCGGCGTCCCCCGCGGTGAACAGCTCGGCGAGGTACTCCACGGGGATCCGCAGGTCGCGGATGGTGTGGAAGACGTCGTCGGCATCGGTGTCGTCGCGGCCCGCGGCGCCGACCGCGTCCAGCACCGGGGAGAGCGGCGGGACGTACCAGACCATCGGCAGGGTGCGGTACTCCGGGTGCAGGGGGAGTGCGATCTGGTAGTCGCTGATCAGCCGCCACACCGGCGACGCCTGAGCGGCGAGCACCCACTCCTGCGGCAGCCCGGCCTCGGTGGCCAGGCGCACGGTCTCGGGGGCGTGCGGGTCCAGGAACACTTTCCTTTGTGCCGCGAGCAGATCCCGCTCGTCCTGCACCGATGCGGCGGCGAGCACGGCGTCCTCGTCGTAGAAGACCAGGCCCAGGTAGCGCAGCCGTCCGACGCAGGTCTCCGAGCAGATGGTGGGCTGCCCGGCTTCGATGCGCGGGAAGCAGAAGGTGCACTTCTCCGCCTTGCCGGTGGCGTGGTTGACGTAGACCTTCTTGTAGGGGCAGGCGGTCACGCACATGCGCCAGCCGCGGCAGCGGTCCTGGTCGACCAGGACGATGCCGTCCTCCTCACGCTTGTACATCGCGCCCGACGGGCACGCCGAGACACAGGCGGGGTTGAGGCAGTGCTCGCAGATGCGCGGCAGGTGGAACATGAAGGTCTTCTCGAACTCGAACTTCACCCGGGCCGCCGCCTCGGGCGCCATCGCGGTGATGTTCGGGTCGGTGGCGGCGCGCTCGTGGGCACCGCCGAGACCGTCCTCCCAGTTGGCGCCCCACTCGAGGCTGATCGGTTCGCCGGTGAGGGCGGATCGGGGCTGCTTGACCGGGGTGTCGGTTAGCCCGGCGGGGGCGGACACGAGGACGTCCAGGTCGAACGTCGCCGGCTCGTAGTAGTCCTCGAGCGTCGGCAGGTCGGGGTTGGCGAAGATCCGGGACAGCCGCTTGACCCGGCCGCCGGAGCGCAACACCAGGCGCCCCTTGGCATCGAGCTTCCAGCCGCCCTTCCAGCGCTCCTGGTCCTCGTAGTGCTTGGGGTAGCCGATGCCGGGCTTGGTCTCGACGTTGTTGAACCAGACGTACTCGGTGCCCTCGCGGTTGGTCCAGGTCTGCTTGCAGGTCACCGAACAGGTGTGGCAGCCGATGCACTTGTCGAGGTTCATCACCATGGCCACCTGGGCGCGGATCCGCATGTCAGTACTCCACTTCCTGGGTGCGGCGGCGGATGACGGTGATCTCGTCGCGCTGGCTGCCGATGGGGCCGTAGTAGTTGAAGGCGTAGGTCATCTGGGCATGGCCGCCCGCGAGGTGCGTCGGCTTGACGAGCAGCCGGGTCATCGAGTTGTGGTAGCCGCCGCGCTTTCCCTTGCCGCGGCCGGTTTTCTCGGTCTTGGGCACGTTCACGGTGCGTTCCGGCGAGTGGTACTGGAATACCGTGCCCTCGGGCATCCGGTGGCTCACCACCGCGCGGGCCACGATCACGCCGTTGCGGTTGACGGCTTCGACCCAGTCGTTGTCGGCGACACCGATCTTCGCGGCGTCCTCCACGCTCATCCAGATCACCGGCCCACCGCGCGAGAGCGCGAGCATCAGCTCGTTGTCGTGGTACATCGAGTGGATCGACCACTTCGCGTGCGGGGTGAGGAACCGGACCGTCACACCGCCGTCGGCCACGTCGCCGGGTTTGCCGAAGTGCCGCGCCATGTTCAGTGGCGGCCGGTAGCCGGGCAGGTGCTCGCCGAGCTCGGCGACCCAGTCGTGCTCGACGAAGAAGTGCTGCCTGCCGGTGAGGGTGTGCCAGGGCTTGAGGCGTTCGACGTTGATGGTGAACGGCGAGTACCTGCGCCCGCCCGTCTCCGAGCCGGACCACTCCGGACTGGTGATCACCGGCTGCGGCGCCTCCTGCGTGGCCGCGTAGGTGACGTGGTCGGTCTCATGGCCCTCGACCAGGTCGGTGAACCGCTGCCCGGTGCGCTTCTCCAGCTGAAGGAAGCCTTCGTGCGCCACACGGCCGTTCGTCGTGCCGGACAGGGCGAGGATCGCCTCGCACATCCGGTCCGCTGTGGACAGTGAGGGCCTGCCCGCGAACGGGCCGTCGGCCACGACGCCGTTCTGGTGGCGCAGGTACTCGAGCTCGGCGGTGACGTCGACCGTGATGCCCTTCGTCGTGGTGCCGAGCTTGTCCAGCAGCGGGCCGACGGCGCGCATCTTCGCGCCGATGAGGGTGTAGTCGCGTTCGATCTCGACCAGCTTCGGCATGGTCACGCCCGGCACCGGCTCGCACTCGCCGCGCTTCCAGTCCCGCACCCGGCCGTGCGGTGTCACCAGCTCATCGGGAGTGTCGTGCTGCAGCGGCGCGGCAAGCACGTCGCGGCGAGTCCCGAGGTGGGTGACCGCCAGTTCGCTGACCTTGTCGGCGATCGCGAGGAAGGCGTCGTAGTCGGTGTTCACCTCGGCCGGCGGGTCGACCGCGGGGGAGAACGCGTGCACGAAGGGATGCATGTCGGTGGTGGAGATGTCGTGCTTCTCGTACCAGGTGGCCGCGGGCAGCACGACGTCGGCGTGCAGGCCGGTGTTGGTCATCCGGAAGTCGATCGCGGTGAGCAGGTCGAGCTTCCCGACCGGCGCCTCGTCCCGCCACGCCACGTCCCGGGGCCGCTCGTCCGGCCCGCACTCCTCTGCCGAAGCGAGGGAGTCGACGCCGAGCAGGTGCTTCATGAAGAACTCGTTGCCCTTGCCGGACGAACCGAGCAGGTTGGCCCGCCACAACGTCAAGCAGCGCGGGAAGTTCGCGGGGTTGTCGGGGTCGTCCGCGACGGCCTTGAGACGCCCGGCGCGCAGTTCGGCGACGATGTGCTCGGCCGTGCTCACACCTGCGGCCGCGGCCTCGTCGGTGAGGTCGAGCGGGTTGCGGTCGAACGCCGGGTGGCCCGGTGACCAGCCCATCCGCTGGGCGGCCGCGACGGTGTCGGCGAAGGTCATGCCCGCCAGCAGGCCCTGCCCCAGCGGGGACGCCAGCTCGTCGGCGGGCACCTTCTCGTAGCGCCACTGGTCGGTGTGCAGGTACCAGAACGGTGTGCTCGCCTGGTGGCGCATCGGCCGCTGCCAGTCGAAGGCGAAGCTCATGTGCTGCTGCCCGGTGATCGGCCGGGCCTTCTCCTGACCGACGTAGTGCGCCCAGCCACCGCCGTTGACGCCCTGGCAGCCGGTGAGGGTGACCAGTGCGATGAACGCGCGGTAGGTCATGTCCGAGTGGAACCACTGGTTCGCGCCGGCACCGAGCGCGATCAGGGAGCGACCGCGGCTGCGTTCGGCGTTGCGGGCGAACTCGCGGCCGATCTTGGCCGCCAGCACCGCGGGCACGCCGGTGATCCGCTCCTGCCAGGCCGGCGTGTGCGGGGATTCCGCGTCGTCGTAACCGGTGGGCCACTCGCCGGGCAGATCGCCGTCCGGGCCACTGCGCCGCACGCCGTACTGGGCCATGACGAGGTCGAAGACGCCGGTGACGAGCTGGTCGCCGACGCGCGTGACGGGGACTCCGCGGCGCATGGTGGCCCCGCCCTCGGTCTCGCCGACGTCGAACCGCGCGAGGTCGACCGCGACCTGCCCGCCGGCGTGGTCGAGCACGCCGAGCGCGGGCACGACGCCGCCGAGGTCGAGGTTCCACCGGCCCTCACCCTCGGGGCCGTAGCGGAACCCGAGTGAGCCGCCGGGCACCACCGGTTCGCCGGACGCGTCGTCGAGCAGCACCGTCTTGTGCTGCGCGCCGGGGTCGTCGTCGCCGAGGTCGGCGGCGGTGAGGAACCGGTCGGCGACGTACACGCCCGGCTCCCGCTCCCGCAGGGTGACCAGGAACGGCAGGTCCGTGTAGGACCGCACGTAGTCGGTGAAGTAGGGCACCTGCCGGTTCGCGAAGAACTCGGTGAGCACCACGTGCCCCATGGCCATCGCCAGCGCCCCGTCGGTGCCGGGGTGCGGGGCCAGCCAGTCGTCGGCGAACTTGACGTTGTCGGCGTAGTCGGGGCTGACGGCGACGACCTTGGTGCCGCGGTAGCGGGCCTCGGCGAGGAAGTGCGCGTCCGGGGTGCGGGTGACCGGGATGTTCGAGCCCCACATGACCAGGTAGGTGGCGTTCCACCAGTCCGCGGCCTCGGGGACGTCGGTCTGGTCGCCCCACACCTGGGGCGAGGCGATCGGCAGGTCGGCGTACCAGTCGTAGAACGACAGCAACGTGCCGCCCAGCAGCGCGTGGTAGCGGGTGCCCGCCGCGAAGGACGCCATCGACATCGCCGGGATCGGGGAGAACCCGACGACGCGGTCGGGTCCGTAGGTCTTGGTGGTGTACACGTGCGCGGCGGCGACCATGGTGGTCACCTCGTCCTGGGAGGCGCGTACGAAACCGCCGCGACCACGCTGTCCTTTGTAGACAGCCGCCTTGCGGGGATCCTCGACGATGTCGGCCCACGCCGCGACCGGGTCGCCGAACCGCGCGAGACCGGCACGGAACATCGTGATCAGCGAGCCGCGCACGTAGGGGTGCCGCACGCGGGAGGGCGAGTACTCGTACCAGGAGAACGACGCGCCGCGAGGGCATCCCCGCGGTTCGTAGTCCGGACTGTCCGGACCCGTGGTCGGGTAGTCGGTCGCCTGGTGTTCCCAGGTGATCAGGTCGTCCTTGACGAAGACGTTCCAGGAACACGAACCGGTGCAGTTCACGCCGTGGGTGGACCGTACGACGCGGTCGTAGCTCCACCGGTCGCGGTAGAACGATTCCCAGGCACCAGAGTCGATCTGGTGCAGGGTCCGTCCGTGGTCGCCGACCGTCTCCTTGGTCAGGAAACGCCGGACGCCGAGCAGCGCACCGTGGCCGGGAACGTGGTCGTTCCCAAGCCCTGCGGGGTCAGGAAGGGGGGACACGGGCACGCAGCTCCTTCGAGTGGATCCGGCTGGACGTCAGCCAATCCGGACACCAGAACCACGAAGGCGGGGACCGGTCAGGCACCACCAAGAATCATGGGAAATCACTGTCCACTCAGCAGTCGAACGTCCCGCATCCCGCAGGCCTTTGTCCCTGAGGCCCGCTGGCCTCTTGCACGGGGCGACATCGAGGTCACGGGGCGACCGACGAGCGGTGACCGGGTCGAGAACCGGTCGGCCACGGCCTGACGCCCTGCCAGGTCAGGGTCGTTGGACACTGCCGGCAGGCGCGGCGCCTGCCGGGCGTTGTCGTCCTGGTCCGGCTCCGGCAGTGGTGCGGTCCGCATGAGAGTGGTGCCGCGACCCGCTGAGCTGTCGATCGTGAGCGTTCCGTTGTGCTTCTCGGCGCGGGTGCGGAGGTTGGCCAGACCGCTGCGGGCGGTGTTGGACAGGGCTTCGCGGACCAGGGCGATCAGGTCCGCGGCGATGTCGTCGGGAACGAGGGCGTCCAGCGGGCCGTCGAAACGCAGGGCCGGGGTGAAGCCGAGGGGATCGGTGGCGTCGTGGATGACGTCGGTGAGCCTGCGGCGCACACTCGGCGTCGGCGTCGGCGCGGTGCGCGGCGAGCCGCTGGGCCAGCGCGGCCTGGGAAGCGAACGAGGCGAGCATGTTCAGGTCCCGGTGGTCGAAGCCGCGGCGGCCGGGGCTGTTCGCGACGACCAGCACCCCGGTCGGGATTCCGCCGGGTGCGACGAGCGGAGCGGTCGTTCCCGCGCCGAGGTGGGTCGGCCAGTGATCCGGGTGGCCGGTGGGGCGAAGCTAGCCGCCGTGACAGGAAACTCCGTCGTCGCCTTCCAAGCCGACGAGCTCGACGGAGATCTCCGGAACGTGGCTGCAGCAGTGGGCGAACGGACGGCGCGACCACTTCGTCCGCATTCAGGTGGAGGAGGTCACCGGACGACGCATGCGCTCTTCGGTCAGCCCCTCCGCCTGACCACTGGTCAACGGAGGGCGACGGTGAGCAGGACGACGGCATCCGCGAGTGCGGTCAACCCGTGTCGCTGCGGTGGGATGACCGCGAGTTGGCCGTTTTCCAGGACCCACTCGTCGTCGTGGGTGTGAAGTCGCACCTTTCCCGTGATCACGTGGAGAGTCGCGGCCGGCGGCGAGTCGTGCTCGGCGAGTTCGGCTCCCTCGGTCAACGCGATGAGCGTGACGCGTTGCGAGGACCCGGACACCAGAGTGCGCGCCGCACGACGGGACGCGTGCTCGCGGGCCTGGGCGAGCAACTCCGGGCCGAGATCACCGACCGAGGACACAGCGGGGTGATCGGTCACCGCACACGCTCCCATCCGCGCCTTGGGCGCTCGGCTGCCGAGCCGGTCGTCGCGGCTGCGGTTGATCGACAGGGCGCACGACGGTGTGAGGGCCGAGCACCGCCGAGATCTGGATGGCCAGACGCGCCGTCGTGGCGAGGTCATCGGCGGCGTGTGCGGCGCGTACGCGGCTGATCAGGTTGACGACGTGATCGTGTTCCCCGGTCGGTTCCGCGATCGCGGGCAGGACCTGACAGCCGCAGGGCTCACACATGTCACGACCTCGCCGGTACCGCGTCGTGCAGCGAGCGCCGCACGACGGTGAGGGTGAAGGCGAGCGTGCCCGCAGCGACCACCGCCAGTGCCGCCAGACCGAGCGCATAGGAGTCGAACGCGCCGTAGAGGGCGCCCATGACCAGCGGCGGGACGAACCCGCCCAGGCCGCCCGCGGCACCGACCACGCCGGTCACCGAGCCGACCTTCGTCCCCGGCGCCAGCAGTGCGACCAAAGCGAACACCGCGCCACTGCCCGCACCGAGCGCGGCCGCCATCGACAGGAACGCGATCGTGCCCAGCGGCATCAGGGGCGGAGTGAACGCCTGCACCGCGGCCCCGGCGGTCACGACGCCCAGCGCCGCCGTCAGCACCCGCACCGGCCCGATCCGATCGGACAACCAGCCGCCGACCGGGCGCATCAGCACCGCGAGCAGCACGAACCCGGCCATCCGGTTCGCCGCGTCGGACTGGGTGAGTCCGTACGCGGTCTTCAGGTAGGCGGGCAGGTAGACCGAGAACGCGACGTACCCGCCGAACGCCACCGCGTACAGCAGTGATGCGTGCCTGGTCACCGGCAGCCGAGCGGTGTCCAGGAGGCGGCGCGTCAGCGACTCGGTGGGCACCGTCCGTCCTGGAGCGTCACGCAACAGCAGCGCCGCGACGACCGCGTAGACCGCCAGCACCACCGCTGTGACGATGAACGGCGTCGCCACCCCGCCGGAGTCGACCAGGCGAACGGTGGTCAGAGCACTGATCGCGGTGCCACCCATGCCCGCGCCGAAGATCCCGATCGCCAGCCCGCGCCGCTCGGGCGGGAACCAGGCGTTGACGAACGGCACCCCGACGGCGAACGCCGTGCCGCCCAGGCCCAGGAAGAACCCGCCGACCAGCAGCGCGGTCAGCGAGCCGTGCCCGGCCAGGCCGAGGAACAGCACCGGCACGATCGTGATCAGCGAGATCGCCGGGAACATCACGCGGCCGCCGAAGCGGTCGGTCAGGGCGCCCACCGGGATGCGCCCGAGTGAGCCGACCACCACCGGGACGGCGACCAGCAGGGCCTGCTCGAACGCGCTCGGCCCCAGCGAGTCCTTGAACAGGGGCCCGAGCGGGCTCAGCAGCGCCCACGCCCAGAAGTTGATCGCGAACCCGGCCGTGGTCAGGCTCAGCATCAACGTCCGTCGTCCGGCTGTGGTGGACGGCGGCGAGCTCTGCTGGTCGGTGGCAGCTGTTCTGTCGGCGATCTGGTGTCGTGAAGTCATCGGCGTCTCAGCTCGTCATTCGCGCGGTCGTGTGCGGCCCACCGGTCAGCAGGGCTCGGATTCATCGTCAGCGACTCGCGGTCGGCCTGGCAGGGGAGAGGGCCCGGTTCCCGACAGGACCAACGTCCCTACTGGACGCGACGATCAGCGAGTTCCCTGGACGTGTGAAGGAAAACAGCACGCCACCGCGCGGACGCGGGGTGCGGGGGCGCGTGTTCGTGTGGGCGAACGTCGTCGTGCTCGCCTGGCTGGCGCTGGCCGTGATGCTCCTGGCCCTGCACGACGCGTTCCACGTGCCGGCCTGGGTGGCGCTGCACGCCCTGCTGCTCGGAGCGGTCACCAACGCGATAGTCATCTGGTCGGAGCACTTCGTCGTGACGTTGTGCCGAGTGCCGGGGCCGTCGCCGCGGAGGCTCGCGTTCGGACTGACGGCACTGAACCTGTCCGTTGTCTTCGCGCTCGTGGGAGTCACGACCGACGTGGCGGTGCTCGCCGGCGTCGGAGGGACGGCGGTGGCCGTGATCGCCGCCGTGCACACCATCCACCTGCTGCGGCTGAGGAAGACCGCTCTGCCAGGACGTTTCGGCTACCTCACTGGCTTCTACGGCGCCGCGAGCGCCGCACTGGTCGCCGGGGCGGCGTCAGGTGCCGGTCTGGCCGCCGGCGCCGCCCACTGGTACGCCCGGCTGTGGGCCGCGCACGTGCACCTCACCTTGCTGGGCTGGATCGGGTTGTCGGTGCTGGGCACGCTGTTCACCCTGTGGCCGACCACAACGGGCTCCCGGATCCACCAGGGCACCATCACGGCCGCCCGTCGTTCCCTGCCGGTGCTGGCGGGGGGACTGGTCGTCGCCACCGGCGGCGTGCTCACCGCGAACGTGTGGGTGACCGCAGCCGGTTTGCTCTGCTACGCGGCGGGAATCGTCGTCGCGATCATTCCACTGTGGAGCCGGCCGCGTGGGCCAGCGGCGTGGATGCTCGCGGCCGGCACGGGATGGCTGGGCGTCGCGGTGCTGTTCGACGCCGTCCAGCTGCTGTTCGCCGGGACGGTGGAGGATCTGCCCGAGGTGATCGGCACCGTGTTGCCCGTCCTGGCGGTGGGCTTCACCGCACAGGTGCTCGTGGGCGCGTTGACCTGGTTGCTGCCGGTCGTGCTGGGACGTGGTCCGGCGGAGCACAAGGCGATCGCCGAGATCCTTTCCCGCGGCTGGCGGACGAGGGCAGTCGCGACCAACGTCGCGATCCCTTTGATCGTCTTCGGCCGACCGGCCCCCGTGCACCAGATCGGCTGGGCTCTCGCGGCCGTCAGCGTCGCGGCCTTCCTCGTCCTGGCCTTGCGGGTAGCGGTCCCGGCGGCACGGAACGGTGTGCTCAACTCCGAACCCGGCCAGGCGCAACCTCGGGGCACCACCACCGGTGTCCTGGCGGGGCTGGTCGTTGTCGTGGTCGCCGTCGCGCTGGCCACCAGCGGGCAAAGCAACACGGCCGCCGTCCCAGGCGAAGCGCGCACCGTCGACGTGACGCTGAGCGGGATGCGGGTGCGACCGGACACGGTGAGCGTTCCGTCCGGAACCCGTCTGGTGTTGCGCGTGACCAATCAGGAGGCGATGCCGCACGATCTGCGCCTGGACAGCGGAGAGCGCACACCGCTGCTCGCCAGGGGTGAGACCGCGCTGCTGGACGTCGGACAGGTCAGCGGTGACCGGCGTGCCTGGTGCACGGTGGCCGGACACCGGGCCGCCGGCATGGCCATGACCATCCGGCTCGACGGCAGCCATCAGCACACCCCGGCCGAACCGGACAGCCGCGACGACACCGCGGCGCTCGATCCCGGAGCCAGTCCCTCGTCCGGATGGAAGTCACGTGACGCCACGCTGGCTCCGGCAGCGGGCACAACGCATCGCGTCGAGCTGCGCGCCACCGAGCAGGACCTGGAGGTGGCTCCCGGACGACGTGAGCGACGCTGGACCTTCGCCGGAACCGCACCTGGTCCCGCTCTGCGCGGCAGGGTCGGTGACCAGTTCGAGATCACCTTGATCAACGACACCACGATGGGCCACGGCATCGACTTCCACGCCGGAGCCCTCGCCCCCGACGGGCCGATGCGCACTCTCGCTCCCGGCGAACGCCTGGTCTACCGGTTCACCGCGCACCGCGCCGGGGCCTGGCTCTACCACTGCAGCACCATGCCGATGTCCCAGCACATCGCCAACGGCATGTACGGAGCGGTGATCATCGACCCACCCGGCCTGCCGGCCGTGGACCGCGAGTACCTCCTCATCAGTTCCCAGCTCTACCTCGGAGCACCCGGCAGCGACGCCCAGGCCGGCAAGATCCGCGACGGACGACCCGACGGGTGGATGTTCAACGGCATGGCCGCCCAGTACGACCACGCCCCGCTCACCGCCCGCACCGGCGAGCGCGTCCGGATCTGGCTCGTCAACGCCGGTCCCGGCGACACCACGGCCTTCCACGTCGTCGGCGCCCAGTTCGACACCGTCTACCGGGAAGGCGCCTGGCCGCTCCGCCCGGCGGACACCGCCGGCGGCGCCCAGGTCCTGGACCTGGCACCGGCCCAGGGCGGTTTCGTCGAACTCACCTTCCCCGAGCCCGGCCGCTACCCCTTCGTCGACCACGACATGCGCCACGCCGAGAACGGCGCCCACGGCCTCTTCACCGTCACGGAGCACCAGTGATCGACATCTGGACCGTCGTCCGGTTCCTCCACGTGCTCGGCGCCATCATCTGGGTGGGCGGGCAGCTGACCATCACCCTCGTCGTCCTCCCACCCGCGCGCCGGGCACTCACCGCGACCGATCGAGCCGACGTGCTGCGAGCGGTGGGCAAGCGGTTCGCGGTCATCACCGCGACCGTGTTCCTGCCCGTCCAGATCACCACCGGCATCCTGCTGGCCGGCCGCCACGGTGTCACCTGGGCCTCGCTCCTGCACCCCGGCTACGGCCGGGTGCTCGCGGCGAAGCTGCTCCTGTTCGTCGTGGTCATGGCAGCCACGGCCGTCCACGGCGTGGCCCAGGCCGGACAACGACCCCACGCCGCCAGGGCCGCCTCCATCACAGCGCTGATCGGTTCGGCCGGAGTCGTGCTGCTCGCGACCGGGCTGGTGGAGGGCACCGCCGGCTGAGGCCCGGCCGGTCCTCGCACCGGATCGCGCCGCTGGGGGCGTGGACGTTCCTGAGCAACCACGCGCACGTGTTGCTGTGCCTTGCCTCCGATCCCGACCAAACGCTGCCGGTGATCGCCGGGCAGGTCGGCATCACCAGCCGTGCGGTTCAACTCATCCTCACGGACCTGATCGAAGGCGGCTACGTCACGCGCACGAAGGTCGGCCGTCGCAACCGCTGGGCCCTGGACCACCCCGGCCAGGTTGACAGGCTCGCCGTGCCCGACGTCGTCCCCACGCGGGAGATGTTCGCCTCGACGCGTCCATGGCCGCAGGCTACTGGCACTGGCTGTTCCACCTGCAGCCCGACCTGCCCGAACTGTTGGTGGGCAACAACATCCGCGCCTACTTGGAGCACTTCTTCGAACGCTGGACACACAACCGCCACGGGTTGGCTCCCGACGCCGTCGACGCCTACGTGCGCGCGTTCTCCCGCCCCGGCGCGCTGCGTGCCAGCTTCGACGACTACCGCGCCCTGGAGACCGACCTCGCCCTCGACGACGAGGACGCCGCGGCGGGCCGTCGCCTGACCATGCCCCACCTGGTCCTGTGGGGTTCGGTCGGACTGCCCGCGCAGCTGCCCACCCCGGACATCTGGCGCCGGTACGCCGATGACGTCACAGGCACCGAGATTCCCGACTGCGGCCACTTCATCCCAGAGGAGCGCCCCGACGTCCTCCTGACCCACCTGCGGAAGTTCCTCGCCTGAGCAAACCTTTGAGTGAATTCGCCCGCCTGCGGCACGAGGAGGATCTTTCCGAGCGCGGTTCGAGCGGAGGACTCGGAAAGCCCTATGGCCGCAGCCACCTCGGTCAGCGGACAACGGGCGGCGATCAGCGTGCCGTTCTGGCGTGAGGTCGCTTGACTGGTCCCGGTCCTCATCTCTGACGCGCGTGCGAGCTGGTTGCCGCCGCGTCGAGTGGTGTTCGCCCGGAAGAAGCACTCTTTCCATCAGCGGCGGCTAGACACTGTGCGTGCACACCACTCGCGCCGGCGCGGGTTCGCGTGTGGACGCAGAGAAGGGAATTCGATGAAGCGATCGACGTTGTCCGTTGTGCTGGCACTGCTCGTGACCGTCGTGGCGAGCCCGCTGCCGGGTGCTGTTGCCGCGCCAGGCCGAGTGCAGCCGCTCGAACGTGCGCACGCGCACAACGACTACGAGCACGACCGCCCGCTGGCCGACGCCCGCGACCGCGGGTTCACGTCGGTGGAGGCCGACGTGTGGCTGGTCGACGGCGAACTTCGCGTGGCGCACGACCTGGCCGGCACACGGCCGGGCCGCACGCTGCGCAGTCTCTACCTCCAACCGCTCGCCCAGATCGTGCGTGCGAACGGGGGCCGCGTCTACCCGCACTGGCGCGGTTCCTTCCAGCTGCTCGTCGACATCAAGAGCGACGGTCCGGCGACCTACAAGGCCGTGGACGAGGCGCTGCGCGAGTTCCGTCCCATGCTCACCCAGTGGGTCAACGGTCACGAACGACGTGGCGCGGTCGAGGTGGTCATCAGCGGGAACCGGCCGCGTGAGGACATGCTCGCCCAGCGGATCCGGCGGGCCGGGTACGACGGGCGGCTGAGCGATCTCGGCAGTGGTGCCCCCGCCACGTTCATGCCGCTCGTCAGCGACAACTGGACGAAGAACTTCACCTGGCAGGGAGTCGGCGCCATGCCCGTCGCCGAGCGGGAGAAGCTCCACCGCATCGTGTCGCAGGCACACACCGCCGGCTACCGGGTGCGGTTCTGGGCCACCCCGGACGTAGCGGGTGAAGCTCGGAACGCGGTGTGGCGTGAGCTGCTCGCGGCCGACGTCGACCACATCAACACCGATGACCTCGCGGGGTTGCGGGAGTTCCTTCTCGCGTACGACCCGGCTGAGCGCCGCAGGGGCTGAACCGTGGACGGGGCTGCCACCGTTCCGGCGGAGCCCTGCCCACTGCGACGCTGGCAGTGGGGCTAACGCGCCCCGGCGGGATGAAAAACGTCGGAACTGGGCGGTCTTGCCCCGGACGCGCCACACACACCTCGTGACTGGAGCCCGCTCAGGCTCGAGCGCGCGACATCGGACATTCGCCACAGGTGGCGTCTGCTTCCGACCGATGACGGCTCGGCGTTCCTCATCCAAAGTGCGGTCTCCGAGCACGCTGTCGATGTCACGCAGGCCGCACAGCTCGGTGTCGCCACATCTGTGGAGCTCTCACTGGGCGTCCTGGCGACAACGGGTGATCTGCCGCCTGGTTCGGCACTGAGCTTGTCGAAATGATCGGGCGTCGCCCTGCATGCTGACGGGTGTGACAGGACATGGCGGTGCCCAAGATCAGAGGTGGGCGCAGCTGGCCAACGCACGCATCGCGCCTACGACAAGGTGCTCGTGGTCAGGACAGAGGACGCCCTGGCCTCCGCAGTGCTGGTAGCCGCAGCCCCACACCGAATGGCCGTGTACGACAAACGAGCCCACCGTGGCCTGGAACTTCTGGGCGGGACCTTGTCCGCGTCCCCTGGTCGACACGGTCGCTACATGCAGCTGAAGGGCGGCCGGCAGTCGTGCCGGTGCCGGGGACCTGGCAGGCGACGGTGAGCATGCTCGAGGTCGACGCCGCTACCGGATCACCGGAGTTCGTGCTGCAGACACTGCTGCTCGCGCGGCGCGTTCGTGTGTCACCAGTCCCAGTTCGCCGAGCAGGAACTCGAGCTCGCGCACAGCGACCGCATCGCCGTGTACGGCACCGACCCCGCTGAGGTTGAGCACCACCTCGTCGACTCCGGCAGCGTGGTACTCGCGCAGACCGGCCACGATCTCGGGGAGCGTGCCGGTGAGGAAGAGGCCTTCCTCGACGAGTCTCCGCGCGCCCGACTCGGGATCGGTCGGATCCACGGCGACGCCCGCCTGGTTCAGCATCGAGACGTAGTGCGGCGCCTGGAGATGCCGCCCGCACACCGAGAACGCCACCCGGTCCAGGTCGCGGCCCGGTTTGCGCTGCGCTACGTGCACCACCGACACCACCCTGGTCCGGCCGCCCAGCTCCGGTTTCAGCACGTCCCGGATGTAGGCGGGCGGGCACAGCCAGGTGATCGCCACGTCGGCCACCTCGCCCGCCAGCCGGGCCATCGCCGGACGCAGCACGCCGACGCCGACCTCGACGTGTTCGTGCGGGAACGGCGGGAGCGTTCCCTCCAGCCGGAAGTACTCACCGTTCAGATGGATCGTCTCGCCGTCGAGCAGGCCGCGCACGGTAGTCAGGTACTCGCGGGTGGCGGTGAGCGGGCTGCGGTACCTGCCGCCCGTGGCCCGCTGGAAGTCGACCGGGCCGGGGCCGTAGCCCGCGACGGCCGGCTGACCCGTCAGCATGGCCAGTGATCGGGCTTGCAGCGCCGCCTCGTACGGGTGTCGCAGCGGCATCAGCGTGACGCTCGTGCCGACCGGGATGCGGTGGCCGAGTCCGGCGGCGTAGGCGAAGACCTGATGCGGTTCGATCGCGAGCGCCTGACCGAGCCACAGGCGGGTGTTCGCCCGCTGCACCAGAGCCGCGACCGGGCCGATCTGGTCCGGTCGCACCGGCATGAACGGGACGTGCACCGAGAACTTCACGGTGCCACCAGGTTGCGCGCCGGGTTCGCCGGGTCGATGCCCGCCAGCTCGAACTCACGGGCCACCACGAGCTCGCGCGGCTCGCCGCCGGCGCGCAGCAGGGCCTGGGCGAGGACGCGAGAACGGTGCTGGCCGAAGCTGAGCCCGGACATGCCGAGCCGCGTGTCGTCGGGTTCCTCGGCGACCGCCACGCCGGGTGCGAGCTCGTCGGCGAACACCGAGGTCTCGACGCCGATGCCCGGCAGGCCCAGGACCGCGGAGGCCACGAGATCGGCACCGAGGCCTGGCAGGTACACCACCAGCGCGTCCCGGCGCGGATACTCCTCCCGGCGCGACAGGATCTTCGCGTGGTAGGTGACTTTCGCCCGTTCCAGCGCCGTCAACACCGCGTGCCAGACATCAGGCGCGTCGTCGGCGTTCGTGACGTGGACGTACACCCGTTGCAGCGCATCGGTGAACTCCGCAGGCCGCGAGCTCGTCACGTACAGGAATCCCGGCGACAACGCGGGCCGCACGGCTGGAACCCGGACATGCTCGCCTTCGACGGCGTCCTCGGGGAACCAGACCAGCACGTCGTCCAACTCCACGAGAACACGGCCCTCAGACCGTCCCTTGAGGACACCTGTGACCGTGGTCGTCTCGTGCGGCACGGCAGCTGCGAGAAGGGCCTCCAGCTGCCGGTCGCGCTTCGGCGAGAACCGGTCGCGGGTGTGCCCGGTGTGCAGCTGCGCGTACAGACCGTCGGCCAGATCGTCGACGGCGACGGTGAGATCGACCGTCAGCGTCGCCAGCGCGGTGGCGAGCCGGTCACGCATGAGCGAACCCCAATACGGCGTGGAAACGTTGCGGTGCGGAGAGGATCGTGCGTGCGACGCGGAACAGCGTGTGGCCGACCCCGTCGAGCCGCGGCCGGGCCAGCGCGTCGATGAACATCCGGTCGAGCAGGTGCCACGCCACGAACACCACCGCCCGCTCCGCCACGTCCGGGCAAGGGCGGGCGCGGTGATAGGCCTGCCAGAACGCCTCCACCACCGGCCGAACCTCTCGGTACGGCTTCCAGC
Source organism: Lentzea kristufekii (assembly GCF_033949925.1). Classification (NCBI taxonomy): domain Bacteria; kingdom Bacillati; phylum Actinomycetota; class Actinomycetes; order Pseudonocardiales; family Pseudonocardiaceae; genus Lentzea; species Lentzea kristufekii. Next base: position 404,522 of record NZ_JAXAVV010000004.1, on the reverse strand, counting down.
GCTCGGTGAGCACGATGTTCGGCACCGGTACCCGGCGGGCCGAGGCGCGGGTGCGCTCGGTGAGATGGCGGAAGATCGCGTGGTAGAGGAACTCGCCGACGAAACTGCCGACGTCGCGGGCGGGATCCGCGAGCCGGAACGTCTCCCAGTCCGCCAGGTGCAGGCCGCCGTCCGCGATCAGGAACTGGTCCAGCCGCAGATCTCCGTGAGTCGGTGTGCGCACCACGTCCGAACTGCGATCTTCCAGCGGCGCCAGCGACTTCACGATCACCGGGTCCTGCTGGACGAGCTGCCACGCCTGGAGCTGGGCCTGGCTGGACTCGGTGTAGAGCTCGGCGCTGATGCCGCCGAAGACGTCCTCGTGCGGTTGCTCCGGCAGCGCCCGCTCGGTCTCGGCCAGCGGCGCCGGGTCCAGACCGTGCACGGCTGCGAGCGCCTCACCCGCCTGCTCGCCGAGGTCGATGCCGAACGTGCGGTCGAGTGCGGCTTTCTCCCCGGTCCGCACGCCGTCGAGACCGCGGAACGCCTGCACGGCCGCTTCCTCGTCCTGACCGAGCAACGCGGGGGTGAGCACGGGGCCGCCGATCCGGTAGAACGTGGCTGTGCGGCGCAGACCGGAGGTGATCTCCGCTGTCGTGCCGACGATCCGCTTCACGAACACGCGCTCACCGGTCGTGGTCGTGCCGAGCCAGTTGTCGTTCCGGCCGATGACGGTGGTCGCCGCCGGCCAGTCGAAGGTGCCGAGACCGAGCCGGTCCAGCAGGGAGTCGATCTCGTGCACCATTTCCCCCAGGTGGAATCAGTTCTTCTGCGCCCGCTTCCAGTCCCGCAGCAGCAGTCCGGAGAACAGTGCGAGACCCGCGATCGCGACAACAAGAAGTGCGATGCGCAGCCATGGCGTTTCCTGTACGCCGCCGAGCACGGCCAGTGCCATGAAGGCGACGAGTGCGCCCTGGTACTTCGTGTTGGCGGAGATGTTTTTTTCTGTGGACATGCGGAAGAGCATATCGCTCCTGCCCGAATAGGTGACGCCCCCGCGCGCCAGGGGCGTCGTGCACATCACGTCAACAGACTGATGAAGATCGTGCTCACGGCCGCACCCGCCGAAACACCGGTGATGAAGTCACCGGCGTCGGGGGTGGCGATCCGGTCGAGCTCCGCGACCGACAGGTCGATCGGGGAGAGCTCGTCGAAGGACAGGTCGAGCTTGGCCATGCGTGTACACCTCCTTTCCTGTCAGTGCTGGTCAGTTGACCCGATCAGGTGAGAACGATCGTGAGCGTGATGCCCGCGACGCTCATGCTGACGCCGGTGCCGGTGAGGACGTCGCACGTCTTCTGGTCGACGCCGGCGCAGTTGCCGAGTCCTTCCAGAACCTCCAGTTCCTGGAAGGACAGGTCGAGCTCCTGCAGCGTGTTCTGCACAGTGATTCACCTCCTTCCGCCGCTCGGCGCGAAGGGGAACTTGTCTCTTGACTCCCCAGTCAGAAGCGAGAACGGTCGATGCCGTCCCGCTGGTCGCCACTCTAAGCGCCACTGGTTCGGTTTTTTCAATCGAATCAAACTATTTGTGGGCTGAGTCACCGGCATTCTGCGACTTTCGTAGTACGCGTACAACCAGCGCGGTACGTGAAATCGATACCGCCGTTGGATAGCTTTTTCGGCGGGGTGTGCTGAGCATGGACTCACACGTTGCGGAGATCTGGGGGATCTTGTGAGCATCAACGAGCAGCTTCTCGCTGCGCTGGTTCGGCTGACCAGCGGGAACAGTCAGATCAACACCACCGGGGGCCGCGTGGTCTTCGCGGAGTCGGCCGAGCACGCGGACTTCGCCCGCGGCCTGGGCGACTGCCCGGATGACGTGGTGTTCACGCCCGAACAGTTCGAGGGCGGCATCAGTGAGCCCGGCGACGAGCTCTTCGTCGGCGACGGCCTCTACGTCTACACGCAGGACTACCTGTCGACGCCGTTCCTGGCCGTCGCCGGTCCGACGATCGTGCGGATGACCGGCCAGGAGGACTACCGGGCGTTCCTGGAGGACGCGGACCTGGCGCGGTCGCGGGGCGAGTTCGTCGAGCAGCTTCTGAACCCGTCGGTGTTCCTCGCTGACCAGTGCGCGCTCGGCTCGACGCATCTGTGCGGTGCACCGGCGTTGCTGCGCCTGCACATCTGCGCGTCCGGCGAGGTGCGCACGTCGCCCGGTGGCTCGGTGCTCGGTACCGTTTCCTCCACCGTGGACGAACTGGAGACGGCAGCTGTTCACGGTGCCGGAGACGTGTGCCTGAACGGGGTCGTCGACGAGTCCGTTGTGGACGCTTCCCGTGTCGGACGTCCTTGGCTGTCGCGGTACCTGCGCTCGCTGGACGTGCTGCGCGGGCTTCGGGCGCAGGGCAGTGCCGGCTACCGGGTCTCCGGGTTCGGCGGGCGCCTCGTCGGCACCCTGCCCGCGTTCGACGAACCGGTCGACGCGCCGCTGCTGCTGTGGAACGACTCCGAGCACCTGCTCTGCGACACCGCCACCGGGCGGTTGTTCCGGCTGGGCGCGGACGCGGCGCGGTTCACCGAGCTGCTGATGGTCAGCGGATCCGGCGACGAGGCGCTGGCGTTGGCGCGCGAACACCTGCACCTGGACGGCGCGGTCGCGGCGGACGCGCTCGGCGTCGTCGCCCGGCACTTCGAGCAGGCCGCGTGATCAGGCCGCCGGGCACGGCGGGCGCGCTCGCCGCGTTGTACGGGCTGGAGCCGGTGCCGCTCTACAGCGCCGGAGCCGGGGTGTACGACGACATCGCGCAGATCGACCGTGCGGAGATCGGTGATGTGCTGCGGCTGGCGCAGCGCGTTGGTGGTCCGGTGCTGGAGCTGGCCTGCGGGTCGGGACGGGTGACGTTGCCGCTGCTCGCGCGCGGGCACCGCGTGGTGGCGCTGGACAACTCCGCCGCGTTGCTGCGGTTGCTGTCGGACCGCCTGCCGGACGTGTCCGGTGCACGGCTGGTCGAGGCCGACATGACCTCGTTCGAGCTGGACGAGACGTTCGGGCTGGTGGTGCTCGCCGCTACTTCCGTGTGCCTGCTGGACGCGCGCCAACGCGCCGCGGTGTTCGAACGAGTGCGCGCACACCTCGCCGCCGACGGCCTCTTCTACGTGAGCGTGCTCGACCTCGCCGACCGGTTGCGCGCCGCGCGGCCGGTGGAGCGGACGAGCGTGCTGGTCGGCCCGGGCGGTGTGACGTCGTTGTTCCAGCGCTTCGACGGACGCCGGGGCGTTCGGACGACGAGTGTGCTGCACGAGTCCGTTGTGGACGGTGTGACGGCCGATCGCGCGATGTACCTCAGTGAGATCAACATGGTCGGGTCCGACGAGCTGGTCCGCGAGCTCGGCGCCGCGGGTTTCGAGGTGCTGGAACGGCGAAGTGGTCCGGCCGGCGAACAGGTGCAGGTCCAGCTCGTCTGCGGGAGGCGCTGATGAGGTACCCGGTGTGGGAGTCGCTGGCCGTGCCGAGCGCCTACGGGCGCGCCGACCGGCAGGCCGTGTCGGCGCGAGGTGTGCGGGTGCGGTTCGCCGACGGCACTTCGGCCTTGTGTGCGACCAGCGGGTTGTGGAACGTCAACCTCGGCTACGGCAACCCCGTGATAGCCGATGCGGTGCATCGCTCGCTGCTCGACTCGTCGTACCTGACGCTGTTCCGCGGCGGCCACGCACCGGCTGTGCGAGCGGCTGAGACGTTGTTGCGGGTGTGCGGACCGGAACAATTCGGCCGGGTGCTGTTCTCCACCTCCGGCGGCGCGGCGAACGACGTGATGATGAAGCTCGTGCGGCACCACCAGGCGCTGCGCGGCGAAGGTCAGCGTCGCGTCGTCGTGGGGTTGAAGGGCAGTTACCACGGACTCACCTACGGCAGCTTCGGGCTGACCGGCGAGCGGCTCGGACAGGACGCCTACTCGGTCGACCAACGGCACGTGCGGCACGTCGGGTCGGCGGCCGAGCTGACGGCGTTGTTCGCGCGTGAAGGTCATCGGATCGCCGCGGTGGTGTTGGAGCCGGTGCTCGGGTCCGGCGCGTACCCCGTTCCCGCCGAGTTGCTGGCCTCGTTGCCCGCTTTGCGGGCAGAGCACGGCTTTCTGCTGGTCGCGGATGAGGTCGCGACGGGATTCGGTCGATGCGGTTCGTTCTTCGCGTCGTCGTCCTGGGCTGTGCAACCGGATGTTCTTGTGACGTCCAAAGGCCTGACGAACGGCACATGCGCTGCTTCGGCGCTGGTGGTGTCACACGAGGTGTGCGAGGTGTTCGAGTCGGCGGACTCGATGCTCGTGCACGGGGAAACGCAAGCCGGAACGCCCGGCAGTTGCGCGGCGATCGTGGCGACCATGGGGGAGATGCAGCGGCTGAACGCCGTCGAGCTGGGGCTGGCGAACAGCCTGCGGCTCGACGGAGCACTGGAGCGGCTGGCACAGCACCCGCTGGTGACCGGACATCGGGGGGCCGGGTGTTTCCGGGCGCTGGAGCTTGTACCCGGGGTGGCGCAGCAGGTGGTGGAGTCGGCACGGCGTCGTGGGCTGATCGTGCAGCCCGGCCCCGACTGCGTGCAGCTGGTCCCGGCCCTGACCTACGGCGCTGACGAGTTCGACGAGCTTGAAGGGTTGCTGCTGGCCTCGCTGGACGTGGCGGGGGAGCGTGTGGCGTGTTGACGCACCAGTCCACCACGACGACCGTGCACGCGGGGTCGTGGCCCGCGAAGCTCGGCGGCCGGGTGGCGTGGCTGGTCGACCCGCACGTCCGGTTCGACGTCCCTGGCGCGATCTTCGTTGATCCGGCCGACTCCGGTGTCGACGCGGTGCGCGCGGTGGCCGCGTCGTTCGGCGACTGCGACACCGTGGTCGGTGTCGGCGGCGGTGGTCTGCTCGACCTCGTGAAGCTCGCCTGCCTGGTCGACGCCGATCCTGGGCTGGCCGACGTGCTGACGTCGCGCGGGCGCCGGGCAGGGGTGATCCCCCTGCCCGCCGGGCCGTCCCCGGTGCGCCGGCGGGTGTTGGTGCCCACGACCGTCGGGACCGGGGTGGAGGTCAGTGCGGTCGCGTGCCTGACCGTGGACGGCGGGAAGCGGCTGGTCGCAGGCTCACGGTTGCGGCCTGAGGTGGCGGTGCTCGATCCGGCTCGCACCGCTTCGCTGCCCGTGCGATTGTTGCGCGAGGGTGTGCTGGAGGCGTTGCTCCGCGTCCTCGGGCCGGTGGTGGGCAGCGCCCACGTCGGAGGCTTGCCCGACGCCGAGGCGGCGATGCTCGCGCGGGAGCTCGTGGCCGTGGGGGACCGTTTCGCAGCCGGGGACGTCACCGCTGCCGGACGGTTGTCCGCCGCCCAGCTCAGCGCCGCCACGCACACCGGGTGGGCGTTGGTCGGGCGACAGCCCTACGCGGCCAGGCACTGGTATCTCGCCAACGAGCTGTCGACCGTGTTGTCCGTGCGCAAGATGGTGGCCACGGCGCACGTCGTCCCCGCGGTGTGGGAACGGATCCTTCGCGGTGACGAGCGGTTCGGCTTCGCGGACCGGCTTGACGCGGCGTGGCGGTGGATCTCGGAGTCTCCGCCGGTCGAGGGGTTCCGCGAGTTGTTGCGACGGTGGGACCTCGAACCAGACGTGGTGCCTTCCCCGGAGGAGATCGCTGAAGCGACGGCCAACGCGCTGAAGGCGTGGGGCGGGACGTTGCCGATGCTCGCGGGACTGGGCGCCGACGACATCGCCGGGATCTACCAGGGGAGTGTTGTGTGTTCGACCTGATCTCGACCCTCGATCCGGCGAACGGGCTCACCCGCGGGTGGGAGATGCGGGCACCGGAAGCAGACCGTCCGATGTGGAGCGTCGCGGTCGACATCGGCGGCGCGCACCCGGTCGGCGCGTGCGGTGCTGGACGGATGGACACGGTCACACGGGCCGCCGGCGAGGCGGTGGAGCGGTTCGCGTTGGTGCCCGGCGACGGGCTGGAGTCCGTGGTGGCGCCGGCGCGGTCGCTGCCCGGCGCGCTGGACTTCGCCGGTGCCTCGCTCGGTGATCCGCTCGCCGTCGACGAGTCCCTGCGCTGGTACCGCGGTTCCTGGCTGGACTCCGGTGAGCCGGTGTGGGTGCCCGCGGGCATGGTCGACCACCCCGCGGACACACCGTGGTTCGACTCGACACCGTCCGGAGCAGCGGCCGGGCCGGACCTGGAGTTCGCAGCCAGGGCGGCGCTGCTGGAGTGGATCGAACGCGACGCTGTCGCGGTTGCCTGGGCGACCGGTGCCGGGGTGCGCCGGGTCGAGCCGCCCGCCGGGCGTGTCCGGCGGCTGCTCGAGTCGGTCCGGGACGTCGAACCCCGCCTGGTCAGCCTCCCCGTGCTGCCGGGGTTGACGTGTGTCATGGCGGCTGTCGTCGACGGACCCGCGCTCGCGGCTGTCGGAGCGAAGGCACATCACGACGCGGAACGGGCGATGCTGGTCGCGGTGCAGGAGTCGTTGCAGGTCAGGGCCGCACTGCTGGCAATGCGCGCGGAGTGGGGCGAGGTGACCGCGCCCGACGTCGTGCGCAACGACGCGGACCGGGCGCGGCTGTACCTCACCCCGGCCGCGGTGTCGGAGGTGCGGGAACGGCTGAGCGACCTGCCGCTGACCGAACTCGACCCGGGGCCGGAGATGGCGCTCGACGAGCTGGTCGCCGCGGTCGTCGCCGACGGTGGACGGCCCGCGCTCGTCGACCTGAGCGCGCGGCTGCCCGCGCCGCACCGGGCGATGGGGTGGAGGGCGGTCAAGGTCGTGGTGCCGGGGTACCAGCCGTTGCGGATGGACGAACGGCACGCGTTCGGGTGGCGGCACGACCGGATGAAAGGGGCGGTCGGGTCGTTCCCGCATCCGCTGATCTGAACAGACCTGGGGGGAAGATGACGACAGAGGTGCTGCGGCCGCGGTTGGCGCCGTGGATCGTCGTGCACGCGCCGATGTCCGACGGCGCGCCGTGGATCGTGGAGCGGCCTGGCACGAACCCGTTGCGGGTGAGCGAAGACATCGGCTCCCTGCTGTCCGCCGTGGACGGTCGGCGAGACGTGGACGCGCTGGCCGGCGTGCTGGGCACGCGCTGGACGCCCGAGCTCGTCGGTGGCGCGGTGCGCAAGCTCGACGACCTCGGCTTGCTCGACGGCGCCCCGGAGCCCGAGCCTGAGAAACGCGTCGTGCTGGTGTCGTGGACGACAGTGCGGTTCCGGCTGGTGCAGGCGACCAGGGTGCTGGACCCGTTGCGACCGTTGCTGGTCCGGCTGCCCGGACCGGTGATGATCGGACTGGCGCTGCTGCTGGCGCTCGGCGGGGTGGCGGCGCTGGTGGCGTTGCCCCTCGGCGACGCGCTGGGCTCGCCGTTGCCGGTCGAGGCCGCGGTGTGGATCTGGGGCGGGATCATGCTCACCACCGTGGTGCACGAGTTCGGCCACGGCGCGACGCTGACGCACTACCACGGCCGGCCCGGCTGGCTCGGCGTGATGCTGTTCTACCTCACGCCTGCCTGCTTCTGCGAGGTCACCGACGGCTGGCGGCTCGGCAGGCGCAGCCAGCGCGTCTTCGTCGCACTGGCCGGCGTCGCGGTGCAGGCGAGCGTCGCCGGCGCGGCGGCGTTGGTGGCACTGGTCGTACCGGCCGGGGACGCGCGGACGACGCTGATCGGATTCGCGGTCGTCTGCTACCTCAGCGGAGCCGTCAACCTGCTGCCGTTCGTGAAGCTCGACGGGTACCTCGCGTTGATGGCGCACCTGGACATCCCGCGGCTGCGCGACCGGGCGATCAGCGACGCGCGCGGCTGGCTCGCGTCGGGACGGCGGCACCAGCGCGACCTGCCGCAGCGGTGGGCGGTCTCGTTCGGGTTGGTGTGTCTGGTGTTCCCGGTGCTGGTGCTGGCACTGGCGTTGTCGAGGTGGACGCACCTGCTGCTCGGCGCTGGCCGGGCCGGCGGCGCGCTGGTGCTGCTGATCGTGGCCGCCCTCGCGTACAGCGTCGTGCGAGGGCTGGTGCGGACCACGTGGACCGCGCGGCTCGCGTTGCTGGCCGTCGCGGGTGGGGCGGTGGTGGCGGCTTTGCTGTCGTTCGTGCCGGTGCGCAACGACGTCCAGGGCGGCTACGTCAGTGACGGGACGTCCGTGCGGCTGGCCTTGCCCACCGGAGCCGCCGACGTGCAGTCGGGTGCGCAGGTGGTGTTGCGGCGCAACGGGTTGGTGTTCGGCACGGACATCGGGACCGCGACGGTGGACGGCAGGCCGAACGTGGGAGAGGTGCCGCTGGGCGCGTTCATGCCGTTCAGGTCCGGCACACCGACGGAAGCACTCGTCGTGCCGCTGCGAGGTGAGGCGCCGAGCGGCGTCGGCGCGGCCTACGTCGTGGGCGAGGACGTGCCGTTTGGTGCGTGGCTGGCGGACAACTACCTGCTGCCCGCGTGGCGGCAGGTCTTCGGACAGGAGGAGAGCTGATGATCGAGTTCCGGGACTTCACCAAGCGCTATGGGCACCTGACGGCGGTCGAGGACCTCAGCTTCGAGGTCCGGCCGGGGCGTGTCGTCGGGCTGCTCGGGCCGAACGGGGCGGGCAAGAGCACGTCGTTGCGCGGGCTGCTGGGGCTGGTGCGGCCGACGTCCGGCGCGGCGACCGTGTTCGGCGTTCCGTACGAGAGGCTGACGAACCCGGCGCGCCGGGTCGGCGTGCACATGGACGGGCTCGGGTTCGAGACCGGCATGACCGGGCGCCGGCACCTCCAGATCTGCGCTGTCGCCGCGGACGCACCGCGCGGCCGGGTCGACGAGGTGCTGGACCTGGTCGGGCTCGCCGACGCCGGGCGGCGCAGGCTGGGCCGGTACTCGACCGGCATGAAGCAACGGCTCGGGTTGGCGACCGCGTTGATCGGCGATCCCGAGGTGCTCGTGCTGGACGAGCCCGCGAACGGCCTCGACCCGCAGGGCATCCGATGGTTGCGGAACTTCCTGCGCTCGTTCGCCGACGGCGGCGGCACCGTGCTGTTGTCGAGCCACCAGCTGGCCGAACTGGCGCAGACCGTGGACGAGGTCGTGATCATCAACGGTCGCCGGGTGTTCAGCGGATCGCTGGACGCGCTGACCGGCGGTGGCGCGCACAACCTCGAAGACCGCTACTTCGAGCTGGTCGAGGAGGGTGTTCATGCGTAACGCGCTGCGTTCGGAGGTGCTCAAGGCCGGCAGCGGGTTCTGGATGCTCGCCGTGCTCTCCTACGGGTTGCTGCTGCCGTTCATCATGTGGAGCTTCTTCGGCGGTGACCCCCGGGACAGCCTCTCCGTGGCGCCGGTCGCGGCCGCCTTCACCGGCTGCTACCTCGTCACCCGCGACTACTACTACGGCTCCATTCAGCGCGTGGTGTTGTTCAACTCCAAGCAACACGTGTTCTTCGCGAAGCTCGTGGCGGGTCTCGTCGGCGGCCTCGCCACCGGTCTGATCGGTGTGCTCGGCTGGGCGCTGCTCTCCGCGTTCGAGTGGCGGGTCGCGGCCGGGTGCGTGGTGGGGTGCGCGCTGGCCGGGGTGTTCGGGGCCGCGGTCGGGTGGGTGCTGCCGAACTACTACCTGGCCACGTTCGTCGCGCTGGTCGTGCCGCTGACCGCGGGAACGGCGCTCGCCACGTTGTACCCGGAAGTGGGGAAGTACCTGCCCTCCAACACTTTCGCGGGCGTGTTCGGGGTGACGGCGGGGTTGCTGCCGGTGTGGGGGAGCGCCGGGCTCGCGCTGGTGTGGGTCGCCGCGGTGGCGTTCGCCGGACGGGCGTTGTTCCTGCGCCGGGAACTGTCGTGACCGCGCTGCGTGCCGAGCTCATGCGGCTGGGCTCGGACCTGGTGCTGCTCGGGTTCGCCTTCGCCGCAGCCGTTCTCGGGCTGGCCGGCTCACCGGACGTCGTGCTGGTGGCGGCGTTGTACCCGGCCGTGCGGTACACCTACGAGCTGCGCTGGGGCACGATGGCGCGCGCGGTGCTGCTCGCCGGGCGGCAACCCGTGCTGGTCGCGCGGGTGGTCGCCGCGCTGCTCGGCGGAGCGGTGATCGGTTCCGCCGGCGTGCTCGCCTCCCTGGTGCCGTGGGCGACGACCGACGCGGAGGTGCTGGTGACGGCGCCGCTGGCCGCGGTGTCCGGGCTGTTCGCCGGGGTGGTGCTGCGAAACTACTTCCTCGCGCCGCTGGCGGTGGTGCTGGTGCACATCGCGGCCGAGCTCGCGGTGGTGGAGTGGCCGGTGCTCGGACCGGAGATGTGGGTGCTCGGCGTGGGCGCGCTGCTGATCACCGGTGTTGTGGCGTGGCTCTCGCTGAGCCTGCGTGACCTGTGACGGAACTGCGGCTTTACTCCATTGGGCGGATACTGATCGCTCGTGTTCACCAAACGCCCGCTCCTCGCCGACTCGCTGCTGGCGCTCGTCCTGATCGTCCTGCACCCGCTCGTGCTGCGGGCGGTGGACGAGCCGGGGCTGCTGCCGGTCGCGGTGGGCGTGGCGGGCATCGCGCCGCTGGCGGTGCGCCGCCGGACACCGCAGGTCGTCTTCACGCTGGTCCTGATCGCCGCGACGGTGTTGATCGCGCGGTACGGCACGGTCGGCGGCGTGGGACTCGCGTTGCAGGTGGCGCTCTACACCGTTGCCGTGCGTGAGACGTTGCGCGTCACGCTGAGCCTCACCGCGCTCGTCGGTGCCGCCGAGGTGACCAGCGTGGTGGCAGGCGTGCACGAGATTCACCCGGTCAGCCTGCTGTTCGACCTCGTGATCGTCGTCGGCGCGGTGGTGCTCGGACGCGTGGTGCGCCGCAGTTCGGAACGCGCTCGGCAGCTCGAACTGGCCGTGACCGAGCTGGAGGCTGCCCGCGAGCAACTCGCCGAGGAGGCCGCGATGCGCGAACGCGCGCGCATCGCCCGCGAGCTGCACGACATCGTGGCTCACAGCCTGAGCGTGATCGCGGTCCGCGCGGGCGTGGGCCGGGCGATGGCAGAAGATCCGCGGCTGGCGCGCGAGGCCCTGGAGGTGGTCGAGACGACGGCCAAGGAAGCGCTGGCCGAGATGCGGCACCTGCTGGGCGCGCTGCGATCGTCTCCTTCGGACACTCCGCTGGAACCGCAGCCGGGCTTGGACCAGCTGGAGGCGCTGACCACGTCGATGCGCGCCGTCGGCCTGGCGCCGGTCCTGGTCTCCAGCGGCGAGGCGTTCCCGATGACCGCGGGAGCCGAGCTGACGGTCTACCGAATCGTGCAGGAGGCGCTGACGAACACGCTGCGGCACTCGTGCGGCCCGGAGGTGTCGGTCGCACTGCGGTACCTGACCGACCGGCTGGAGGTCGAGGTCACGAACTCGTCGAGCGCCGGGACCGGCCCACCGGGCTACGGCCTGGTGGGCATGCGCGAGCGAGCGCTGGTCTACGGCGGCTCGCTGGACGCGAACCGGTTGCCGGACGGCCGGTTCCGGGTGATGGTCACGCTGCCGCGCGAGAAGCAGGAGGCGGTCCGATGATCCGCGTGGTGGTGGCGGACGACCAGCCGCTGGTCCGGGTGGGGTTCGTGACGTTCCTGGGCGCGCAGCCGGGCATCGAGATCGTCGGCGAGGCCGGCGACGGCGCGGAGAGCGTGCGGGTGGTCAGCGAGACCGTGCCCGACGTCGTGCTGATGGACGTGCGCATGCCCGCGTTCGACGGTATCGAGGCCACCCGCCGCATCGCCACCGCGTTCGGCTCGCGCATCGCCGTGATCATCCTGACGACGTTCGACTTCGACGAGTACGTGTTCTCCGCCTTGCGAGCAGGTGCCTCGGGTTTTCTGCTCAAGGACACCCGCCCGGAGGACCTCGTGCAGGCCGTGCGCGCGGTGGCGTCGGGTGACGCGTTGCTCGCGCCGGCCGTGACGAAGCGGCTGATCAAGGAGTTCGTGCGGGGACCCGTTGTCGGGCTGGGCGAGCTCGACGCGTTGACCAAGCGCGAGAACGAGATCATGGTGCTCGTTGCGCGCGGACTGTCGAACAGCGAGATCGCCGAGCGCTACCACCTGTCTGAGGCCACGGTGAAGACGCACGTCAACCGCTTGATGAACAAGCTGGAGCTGTCGTCGCGCGCTCAAGTCGTGGTCGCGGCTTATGAAGCCGGGCTCGTGGTGCCTTCTCGGTTCAGTGGTTGAACCTCGCCATCGGCATCAGGGCGCTGTGACTCCGGGCGTGCCCGACACGTACAACGGCGCCCTCGCCGACATGAACCTGGGCAGCGACACGTTCACCGCAAACTGGTACGCGTTCGCAGGCGCTGGCCCGACCACCGGCGTCGAAGCCGATGGCCACGGTTGTGCGCCGACACCCGAGAAAGGGTCTCTCGTCGCACTGTCGGAACCTCGATGGTGTGCTTCGCGCGCAACGAGAGATGGTGGCTGTGTGGCGAGCATGCGCCGACCGAGACCTCGAGCTGTTCGGGCCCTTCTACCGGCGTGAAGCGGCAAAACTGCGCCGAGGACTCAACCAGGCGGGCCATCATGGGGAGGCGGTTGCTCCTGACCTGGATACCGACCCGGACAGCGACTCCACCGCGACGCCAACGAGTTCGCCCGCCGCGGCTACGTCGCCCTCGCCTTCGACCCCTCCTTCACCGGGGAGAGCGGCGGCACGGTGCGCGACGTGGCCTCACCCGACATCTACACCGAGGACTACAGCGCCGCCGTCGACTTCCTCGGCCTGCAGAAGATCGTCGACCGCGAGCGGATCGGCGCGCAGGCCATCTGCGGCTTGAGCGGCATGGCACTCACCGCGGCGGCCGCGGACAGCCGCATCAAGGTGGTCGCCACGACCTCGATGTACGACATGTCACGCAGCATGTCCCGCGGCCACCAGGACTACTACACACGTGAGCAGCGCCAAAAGGTCGTGGACCACCTCAGCCGGCAGCGTTGGATCGACGCCGAGAACGGCACCTACGCGCGGCTCTCCCACGAGGTCCCCTTCGACCAGAACGGCAACGTCGCTCCCTCGAACACCGTCCTGCCCAAGAACCTCCCGCCGGACGCCGACCCGATCACGAGGATCTTCTTCGACTACTACCGCACCGAGCGCGGCTACCACCCGCGCTCGATCAACTCCACCACCGCGTGGACCGGCACCACGCCGATGTCGTTCTTCGCCTTCCCCCTGATGACCAACATCGACATGCTCGCGCCCCGCAAGGCCCTCCTGGTGGCCGGTGCCGACGCGCACTCCCGCTACTACTCCGAGGACGTCCAGGCGAAGGCTCCCGGCACCGTCGACCTCGTGATCGTCCCAGGCGCGGACCACGTCGACCTGTACGACCGCAAGGACCTCATCCCCTTCGGCAGGCTCGACGAGTTCTTCACCGAGAACCTCGATTGACCTGAAGGAGCCCCCAGAGATCATCCGCGCCGCCCTGCGGTCCTGATCCATTGGAGTGGTTTGCTCCCGAACTTGCCCCCTCGTGCAGGGGAGACAGCACACTGGCTCGCATTCGACGTGAACGATCGCGGGGTGCGTGTGACAGTGAGGTCGGACCCGCGACGCGCGGACGAACGTGTGATCGGCGCGGGCACGACGGTGCGGTTCGTGCTGCTGATGGTGCTGCTGTTCGTGGCGAGCGGTGCGATGATGCGCGATGTCGTCCGCGGCATCTCGGGTTCGGACGGCCTCGAGTGTGTGCTGGCGGGTGGCGCCGATCCCGACGCGGGCTCGCTCCAGGTCCAGCTGGTGCTCCTTCAGCAGGGACCGGCGTTCGACGAGTGCATTGCCCGTCATCAGCCTCCTCTGCCGTGGTGGGTGGGGCTGGGCTGGCCCGTCGTCGTGCTGCTCGGCGCCGCAGTTCTGTTCCGAGCGATACCCGCGTGGCGGAGGCATTCGCGCTGGGTGAAGCCACTCGACAACACCCACGACGCGCACCGGCTGGTCGCCGAGGCGGCTGCGGGCCTGGTCAGGATGCCGCGGCTGGTGGTCGATCCGACCAAGGGCGTGGCCGTGTACGGGAGCAACCGGCGGCCCACCCTGAGGCTGAGCGCCGAGATGGTGGTCCTCGCCACCACCGATCCCGAGCGCTTCCGGGGTGTGGTGCTGCACGAGCTGGCACACATCCGCAACCGTGACGTCACCCTCCACTACTTCACCGTCGCACTGTGGCGGGTGTTCCTCGGTGCGGTACTGGTGCCCTACGCCACTTGGGCGGTCGTGGCGCTGGCGCAGTCGACCTGGTGGTCGAGTGACCATCCGATCGAGGTTCGCCGGATCTTCCTGGTGGTGCTGCTGGTCGTGCTGGTCTACCTGGCGCGCGCGGACGTGCTGCGCAGCCGGGAGGTGTGCGCCGATCTCGCCGCCGCTCGCTGGGGTGCGCCTCATCGGACCTGGGAGGTGGCCACACCAGGGCCGGTCGGGACGGTGCTGGCGTCGTTCACCGAGCTGTGGCGCACCCACCCCCGGCTGGACCTGCGCCGGGCCGCGATGGCGGGTACCGGGACGCTCTTCGGTCTGCGAGCACTCCCGACGTTCCTCACCGGCGTGGCCGCGACCCTGGTGAACACGCAGGTGCTGTCGTACCTCCAGGACCATCTGACCAGGGCCGGTCTGCTGCGCGGGTGGGGCGTTCAAGCGCTGATGCTGGTGTCGTCGGGGCTGGTCGTCGGAGTGGTCGGGGTCGCCCTGTGGCGGGCCGTGGTGCACGCCGTGCAGACCTCCCGGCCCGCGCCGTCAGGTGCACGAATCGGGCTGTGGCTCGGGTGCGGGCTCGCTGTGGGCGAACTGTTCCTGAACCGCGTCGCCGTCGGCGAGTGGTTGCCGCCACACCCGGAGATCCTGGTGCTCGACGTCCTGGCCGCAGTCGCGGTCACCTGGTGGATCGGCCAGTGCGCGCACCTCTGGGCGACCGTGCGGCGGGCGACCCGGCTGACCGCGGTCGCCGCACTGGGTGCCGCTTGGCTGGCGCTGGCGTCGTGGTTCGTCTGGTGGCAGAGCCATGGCACGATCCGCGCGGCGCTCGGCGAGGTGATGGGGACCGACCAGGTGCGGGACGTGCTCGCGCGAGGCCTGGGCGGGCCTTCTGCGGACCACGCTGTGATGCTGTCCGCGGTCGCCGCGGGCTTGCCGGTGCTGGCCGAATTTCATGCTCCGGTGTTCGTCCTCATCGCACTGAGCGCGTTGTGGCTCGTGCCGTTGCTGGCCTGGACCGTCCGCCCGCCGGACGGCACACCGCGCTGGCTGCGCTCTGCTCTCGACGACGCACGAGTCGTCGTGGTCGAGGAGGCACCGATACCGCGGCTGCGCCGGGTGCTGCTGCCGGGCCTGATCAGCGGGGCGCTGGCGGGTGCCGCTGTGGCGGGGCTGCAGGCCTACCTGCACACCTGGCGGCCACTGCCCCGGGGGGCAGGCGCACTCTTCGCGCTCACGTACCAGACATCGGTTCTCCTGGTGCTCGTCGTGGCGGCGGTGGTGCCCGCGATCGTGGCCGCCGTGCGGGCGGGCCGTTACCGGTTGCTCGTCGCGCTGATCGCGGCGGAGACGGCGGTGGTGATCGGTTTCGCGCTGGCGTTCGTGCTCATGACCGTCGACGGTTGCATCGAACCGCTGAGGACGACCGCCGGACCGACCTGCCGGCTGCAGTTCGACATGTCCGGCTTCGCGGTGCGGTTCACGCTCGTCCCCGCGGCCGTGGTCGCCGCGCTCACCGCCTTCGTGGCCGCCGGTGTGGTGGCGACAGTCCGGCGAACGCCCGTGCTTCCACCACGGGCACCCGGCACCCTGGCACTGCGTCGGCGCGCGGTCGCCGTCGTCTGCGTGGTGGCGACCGCGCTCACCGTCACGGCGACCGTGCTGTCGCCTCTGCCGAACGAGGTGAGCGACGCCAAGGTGGTGGAGGTGTTCTCGCCTCCAGCAGCCACGCAGTCGCCCGCCCGTACGCGTGCGGCGCAGGTGTACGCCTGGAGGCGCTACGGCGGTACGGAGCTGAACACGCGCCTGGCCGACGTCATCAAGCGCCACGTGGCGACGCTGCAGGCCCTCGGATCCGCCACCGGTCCGGTCGACGTGTCGCCGCTGCGACCCACCTGCACGGAGTTCGGGCAGATCGCACGGGACGCGGAGCGGTACTTCCGCGTTCCCGACTCCGTTGCCCAGCAGCACTGGAGCCGCTACATCGAGCTCGCGAAACGCGGCAGCGCCAACTGCGTGACCGCGCTGGAACAGGGCCCGGAGCGGCTGCTCCACCGGTCACTGGACGAGCTCGCGAACGCCATGTCGGCCGTGAACTCCACGCTGGGCCGGCTGACCGAGATCCAGGACGGTCACCCGCAGGGCGGTCGGTAGTCCTGGCCTGGCAGGTAGTGCTCCCACTGCTGCCGGGTGATCGGATCACCGACGGCGTTGCAGATACCGGTGAGGACGCTGTCGGGGTCGGTGTTCCACAGGTCGACGCCGGCGCTGGATCGGACGACGGCGAGCGTTGTCCCGTCCGGGCTGAATGTGAGGTCGTAGTAGTCCTGGTACTCGCCACCGGGCAGGTAGAACTGCTGGACGGGGTTGTCGGGATCGGACACGTCCCAGATCTCCGGGCGACGGGTGAGGGTGGACCCGCGCTGTTCCACGCCTATGAGCGCCACGCGCTTGCTGTCAGGGCTGAACGCCAGCCTGCTGCTCGACTTCAGGTTGCCGACGGACGCCTTGACCGCGTCGCCGACCAGCCGGTGGTCCTCCACCCGCCACAGCCGCAGGGTCTGCGTGGTGTCGAACGCGGCAAAGAGCGATCCGTCCTTGCTGTACGCGAACTCGGCGCTGAGCCCCTGCGGTAGCGGTTTGCGCCACAGTTCGGTCGGATGCGTGGGATCGGTGAGGTCGAGGGTTCGCAGCTGCTTCTCCGCCCTCGGGTTGTAGGGGAGTGCGGCGATCTCGTCGTGCGCCAGGGTGGTGAGCACTGCTCCGTCCGGGGAGAACTCGACGTTCCACGCCTCGATCGGCAGCTTGGCGATCTGGCGCGGCTGCGCGGGGTTCGCGATGTCGAACAGCCGGAGGCTCGCCGGGGCGCGGTTGCTCTTCGCCAGTCCGTTGATGTCGGAGATCACCAGCAGTGGCTTGGTGGGGCTGAAGACGATTTCCCCGACGCCGTTGTCCAGGTCCTCGATCATGGCCAGTGGCTGACCACCGGGGTTTTCGGTGCTGCGCAGGCTGATCCCGACGGACTTTCCGTTGTCGAAGAGCTCGGTCATGGCAAGCAGCTCGCCGTTCTCACTCAGCGCGATGGAACCGCCGGTGAACATGTCCGGTGACGGGGCGGTGTGCAGCTTTTCCGGTTCTGCCGGGTTTCTGACGTCCCACAACGTGTTCGTGCCTGGGTTCTGCACCGCGATGAGCTGCCGGTCGCCGGCCTTCCGGTACGAGAGCTGCGCGCCGGTTCCCGGTATCCCGGGAACAAAGCCCTTGGCGCCCGGCTGGTCGGGGTTGGCGAGGTCCCACACGTACACCCCGACCTTGTCGACCTGCAGCAGCCGCGGTCCGGTGGGGTCGAACACGACGGGGCCGGGTTCGAGGTCGGTGCGGTCGGTTGTCGCGGACTCCGACAGCAGTCCGGGCGCCGGATCGGCGGTGTGGGTCAGCACCCTCCACTTCGATCCGCACACGACGGCCAACTGGTTGCCGTGCGGGCTGAACGCCAGCGAGAGCACGGGTTCGGTGCGGCACGGGCTGGAGCGGGAACGGCCCTCGTCCACGTAGGGAATCCGTTGTGGTGCACCGGGGGCCTCCAGCCGCCACACGTTCGGGCTGCCGGGCCCGTCCGGTGGTGCCGACGTGGCCAGCAGCTGTCCGGTCGGGTCGAACGCTGCCCGGTGCACCGGCTCCCTGGCGTTGCGGGGCGTCGTGAACGGCGCCCCGGCGAGGGTGGTGACGGGTACTGGGCGGGCCGGGTCGACGACGTCCCAGAGCCGAATCTGTCCGTCGGCGCTTGAGGACGCGAGCAGATCGCCCCGTGGCGCGACGGCAAGCGAGTCGACCGGCGCGGCGTGTCCCTCCGGCTTCGGCAGCGGCTTCGGCGCGTCGGGGTTGGCGAGGTCCCAGAGCAGGATCGCGCCCGCGTCCGTGCCCGCGTAGAGCGTGTCGCCGCTGAAGGCGAGCGCTCGGGTGACCGCGGGCATCGGCAGTTCCGCGGTCTGCCGGGGGACGGACGGATCGGTGACGTCGTAGAACCGCAGCACGCCGGACTTCGCTTCGTTGCTGGTGAAATGCGCCGCGACAAGCCGGGTGCCGTCCCTGTTCACCGCGACGGCGCCGGTGGTGATGTCCCTGATCTGCCCCGATTTTTCGCGTCCACGCAGGATGATCTCGTTGACGGCCACGATCGCCAGGAGCTCGCCCTCGGCGTCGTGCACGACGTCGGTGACGACTTTCTCGTCGGCGATGACGCCGGGCGTGCTTTGACTGTTGAGCATCGCCCGCCGGCCGGCTTCCCGGTCGAGCCGGTAGGACTGCACGCCGAGTTGCTTGGCCAGCCCCGGTTTGCGGTCGCGCAGGAGCTCCGCCTCGGCCGCGAGGTACCGCGCTTTGTCCCGGTTGGCGGCCTGTTCTGCCTGCTGCGCGAATTTCGCGGTTCCGACCAGCCCAGCCGGTGCGATCACCGCGAGCACGGCCAGCAGGGCGAGGACGACCCGGCGGCGGGCTTGTCGTCGTTGCCCGCCGCGCCAGGAAGCGTCCAGGAACTCGGAGGTGGCGGGATCGAGATCGGTGGCGCGACTCGGAGACGCCGCAGCGCGGCGGTTCGCCTCTGCTAGCCGGTCTCCCCGGTACAGCAGGGACCTGAGTCGTCCGGCGTGATGCCACCGCGCCGCGTCGGCGGCGAACTGGCGACGGGCGTGCCGCCAGTCCCGTTCGGCGTCGAGCCATTCCTCGAGGCGTGGCCAGGCGTGCAGCAGCTCGGGACTGATCCGGACGACGTCCCCGATCAGTGTCAGCAAGCGCGCCTCGGCCAGCAGCTCAACGGCCCGTTGGCCTGCCCGCGCGTCCGGCAGGCCGGTGAGCAGTTCGGCGAGCGGCACGGGTGCCGTGGTGTCCGGGCCCTTCTCGCCGAGCAGGACCAGACGCGGCAGCATGCGCCGCGTGGCTTCCCGCTCGGGCGCCTCGAATTCCGCGTACACCTCCTCGGCCGTGGTTTCGACGTCACGATTCGCGCGGTAGCCGTCGATGGTGAGCTGTGTTCCGGTTCGTTTCCGCCACGCCGCCCACAACGCGTGTGACTGTTGCGGCAACGTCACCGTGTCGTGCAGAACCTCTTCTACGAGCCCGTCTTCCAGCACCAGGCCCGCCGCGGCGGCGGGACCCTCGATCGCGGCACGTCGTTCGGCCTGCGTCATCGGCTCGATCAGGAACTGGTTGTCGCGCAACGCCTTCGCGAGGTCCGGGTGTTCAGCGGCCGGCCTGTAGAAGTCGGCGTTGAGCGCCAGCACGATCTTGTCACCGAGGGATGTCAGGGATTGGAGGAACGCCTCGCGCTCGTTCCGGCTGAGCGTGAACAGCTCTTCCAGCTGATCGACGACGACGAGGTCGACAGGTTCAGTCGTGTCGGGGCGTGTGCCGGGGGTGATCGACCGCCATGACCCCTCGTGCGCGGCCAGCAACCCCGCGTGCAGCAAGGACGTCTTGCCTGAGCCGGACGGGCCGACGAGGATCAGCAAACCTGGTCGCGCCGCCGCGGCCCGCAGGTCCTCGATCATCTGGTCACGCCCGCGGAACACCTCGGCGTCCTCGATCCCGAACGGACTCAGCCCCAGGTACGGGCTCACGGAGCTCCTCCTCAGACGCGATCCTGCAGTGATCAAGAAAGACCATGGCACTGCCGGATACGTCAGCGGAGGCGTTTCCACCGATCGGCCGAGTCGCGCACGACAGCCCAATGAGATGACATGGGTCCATTCGGGTGAATTCCGAGCCTGTAGTCAGCAATGCTCCACGCTGAAACGTTCAGTCCGCAATCGTCGCTCCATCACGGAGCTCGACCTGGTGGGCCAGGTGGAAGGCAGGCTGACAAGTGGACGCAGGCGAATCACACGACGATCGCTCGTAGCACCAGCATTCTCGACCTACGCGGAGAACTGATGGCGACACGTATCACCATTCCGACTACCAATGATTTGGCCCGTCTGGTCGTCGGAGAACTTGCTCCACAGGAACTCCCCTCGTTCGACATCGTGGCATTGCCCTATGTGGACAATCCGCGCCGAGCCGAGCGGCGGCTGCGCCAAGACCGTGACGAACCGCTGGGACTCGGCCTCGGTGACGCGGCAGCGCTGGCGACCCCGGTGATAACACTGGTTTGTGGCGCTGTTGTCACAGTGCTCTCCGAAGAACTCGCGCGGTCCGTCCGCAGCGGCACCGGGAAGATGATCCGCAGGATGATCGAAAGGGTTCGTGGACGCAGCGCACAGAAACCCGCGCTGCTGACGCGGACCTGGACGCCGCAAGAACTGGCCGAGATCCGCCAAGTGGCGCTGGACCGCGCACTTGCTCTGGGTGTTGAGCGAGCCAAGGCGGAGGTTCTGGCTGACACCGTCGTTGCCAAGTTGGCGCTGGAGTCGCAGGACGACGCATGACCGCGAGGCGAACTCCCTCACTTGAGCGGCAAGGACGACTATTCGATCGGACTGCCACCGTTGCTTGCCCGACAGTTGTGACCGGGTGAGCGATCACGCTCTGACAGGACTGTATCGGGCGGTGTGCGACTCGGCGCCACGCTGAACGGGCGCTACCACCGCAATGGACTTTCCGGCCCCCTTCCGGAGTCTTGTTCCGCAGGTCAGCCTGCGGAGATCTCAGAATCCCACCAGAAATGCTCCGGCGGCGCGCCGCCGAGGAGCGGGCTGTCCACGGGTGGTGGTCTTGAGTCGACAGTGCGACAGTGCGCGGATCATGACCATGCAGAGAACCTCGGCACGTATCCGGTTGCGTGACCAATCGGAGGGTTCATCGGCCGTGGGAGCGCATTCCGGGAGCAACAGGGAGCAGAACCATGCGCTGAACGTGCCAATACGTCCCTCAACGAACTTGAGCGGAGCCGCACTGACCTGCAAGAGTTGCATTTTTGCAGGTCAGTGCGGCTTTTATGCCACAGGAATCCACTCCGTCTTCACCGTGACCGCGTCCAGGGCGTCCGGCAACGGCGTCACACCCAGGCCCGGACCGGTCGGCACGGTCAGGTGCCCGTCGTCCAGCACGAACGGCTCGGTGATGTCCATCTGGTAGTAGCGGTCCGACGCCGAGGTGTCGCCGGGGAGCGTGCAGCCGGGCAACGCCGCCAGTGCCACGTTCGCGGCACGTCCGATGCCGGTCTCGAGCATCCCGCCGCACCACACCGCGATCCCGTGCGCCGCGCAGACGTCGTGGATGCGCCGCGCCTCCAGGTAGCCGCCGACCCGGCCTGGCTTGATGTTGACGATCTGGCAGGCACCGAGCTTGATCGCGTCGGCGGCCGACGACGCCGAGGTGATCGACTCGTCGAGGCAGATCGGCGTCCGCACGACCTTGGCGAGTTCGGCGTGCGCCAGCAGTTCCTCCTCGTCCAGCGGCTGTTCGATCAGCAGCAGGTCGAACGGGTCGAGCTTCGCGAGGTGCCGGGCGTCGCCGAGCGTGTAGGCGGTGTTCGCGTCGACCTGCAGCAGGACGTCCGCGAACCGTTCACGTACGGCTCGCACGGGTTCGAGGTCCCAGCCCGGTTCGATCTTCAGCTTGATCCGCGCGTACCCCTCGTCGACGTACCCGCCGACCGCGTCCAGGAGCTCCGGGATCGAGTTCATGATCCCGACCGACACCCCGCACGGCACGCGATCGCGGACAGCGCCCAGCTCACGGCCGAACGACACCCCGCGCGCACGCAGTTCGGCGTCCAGCACGGCCATCTCCAGCGCGGCCTTGGCCATCCGGTGCCCGCGGAACCTCGCCAGCCGCGGGGCCACCGAGATGCCGTCGATCGGCCCGGTCAGCGCCGGGATCAGGAACCGCCGCAGCACGTCGGCGCAGCCCTCCATGTACTCGGTCGAGTACACCGGGTCGGCCATCGCGACGCACTCGCCCCAGCCCTCGCCCTCGTCCGTGACAGCACGCAGCAGCAGCAACTGCCGCACGGTCTGCGTGCCGAACGAGGTGCGGAACGGCGACTTCAGCGGCATCTCGATCCAGCGGATCTCCACCCCGTTCAACTTCACGAACTGCTCCTTTCGACGACGTACCAGCCGGACCTGTCGAACCCGGTGACGCGGGCGCCGCTCGCGAGCAGCCCGCCGAGCACCTCCCGCACGGCGTGACGCCACTCGGTGGCCGCGGCCGGGTTCGTGACCCGCAGCGCCTCGATGTCCGCAGGCACGGCGACCAGCACGGTGGAGCCCGTGCACGTGCCCCGCACGGGCAGCCCGCCGTCGGAGATCCCCAGGGCGACCGCACCCGTGGCGCTGACGACCCGCGGCTGACCGGCGCAGGCGGCGACGACCTCGGGGGCCTCGACGCGCCAGCTGACCAGCAGCCTGTCGCTCTCGCCACCGGCGTTGATGTCGTCGTGCATCAGGCCGTAGAAGTCCGGCAGGTACTCGGTCGCGTCCGCGCCGAGCTTGCCCAGGTTGAAGTAGGCGTTGCGGCGCACCAGCGGGTCGAACGTCCAGGTGACCTCGCGCAGCCCTCGCTCCAGCGCCCACGTCCGTTGGTGGAGCTTCAACGCGTAACCCACGTTGCGTCCTCGCGCGCCCGCCGCCACCCCGGCGATGTGGCTGTGCAGGGCGCCCGCGTCCGGCGGCGAGCAGAAACCGATGCACGCGCCGATCAGATCGTCACCGTCGAACGCGCCCGCGACGTAGCTGCCCGCCTTGGTCATCGCCCGCAGCAGCTCGGCGGTGACCGGGGGAGTGTTGCCGCTCGACCGCCAGATCGACTCGTACAGCCGTTGCGTGGCAACGAGTTCGGTGAACTCGGTGAGCGGGCGGACGACGACGTTCTGTGCCACCAAGGTCATGTCAGCTCCCTCACGAGGGCCGCGAGCAGCCGGGTGCGCGGGACGAGCTCCGACACCAGCACGTGCTCGTGCTCGGCGTGTGCCCCGCCGCCGACGGCGCCGAGCCCGTCGAGCGTCGGCACCCCTGCGCCCGCGGTGAAGTTGCCGTCGGACGCGCCACCGACCGCGGCCTGCGTGATCCCCGGCAGAAGTCGCGAAGCCAGCTCGAACAACGCCGAGGACGCGGAGAGCTCCATCGGCGGGCGGTTCGGGCCGCCGTCGACCTCGACCTTCGCGCCGTCGAGCACGGGCTGCAGTGCCTTCATGTCCTCGTCGGCCCGGAGTTGCTCGGTCAGGTTCCGCACGCGCACGTCGACCATGAACTTCCCTTGCGCGGGAACGGTGTTCGTCGTCGTGCCGGAGGACAGCACGGTCGGTACGACGGTCGTGCCGGCGGCGGCGTCGGCCAACTGCGAGACGGCCAGGATCTGGTGTGCCGCCTCGACCGTGGCGTTCACGCCTCGTTCGGGTTCGAGTCCGGCGTGCGAGGCGCGGCCGTGCAGCGTCACCTCGTACATCGACGTGCCCTTGCGTTCGGTCTTGAGCGCGCCGCCGTCCGCCGACCCCTCGCAGACGAGGACGGCCGCGTGCTTCACCGCCTCGGCCTCGATCAGGCCGCGCGACGACGGCGAGCCGATCTCCTCGTCACCGGTGATGAGAACCGTGACGCCGTCGGGAGAACCCAGCGACGCGACCGCGTGGAAGATCATCGCCACGCCGGTCTTCATGTCGAAGCAACCGGGCCCGCGCAGGACGCCGTCCTGCACGCTGAACGGAATCCGTTCCAGCGTCCCGATCGGCCACACCGTGTCGTGGTGGCCGAGCAGCAACACCTTGCGCGGCCCCGCACCCAGCCGCCACCGCAGATGGGTGCGGCCGTCGAGCACGATCCGTTCCGGCGCCGATCCGAGCAGTGCGGCACCCACCTCGGCGGTGACCTCCGCGCTGCGGGCCACCGCCGCCAGGTCGGTGGACGGCGACTCGCAGGACACGAGCCGCTCGATGTCGTCGATCAGGTTCATCAGGACACCTTCGGCGTGGCGCGGACACCCATGTGCACGTACTGCTCCCCGGTGGGCAGCGAGTAGAACACCAGGGAGGACCAGCTCCTGGAGTCCGGCCACAGGTAGAGGAAACGCCCGTCGCCGGCCGGGACGAGGTCGACCGCGGGCGGCTTGGGGAACATGTCGGCCATCGGACCGGTGGGTGTCACGTCCAGCTGCAGCCCGTTCTCCCCCTCGACGATGTCGAGGATCATGGAGGCCCGCTCGTACCTGCCGAGGTAGAGCGCGTTGTCCACGGCAGGCGGTTCGGCCGCCGGCACCCGGGGCATCGGCATGTCGAGGTCCGCCAGTTCGGCGAAGATCTCCTTGTACAGCTCCAGGTACACCTCGCGGGCGGTGTCGCCGTTGGTCAGCAACGTGACCGCGAGGTCGTGCTCGGGAAGGATGCGCAGGAACGCGGACTGCCCGATGGTGTTGCCGTCGTGGCCGACCAGCCGCTGCCCGTCCCAGCCGAACCGGATCCAGCCGATGCCCCACGAGTCGCCCAGCGCCTCCGGGTCGGGCACGTCGGTCTGCTTCTCGGTCATCACAGCCGCCGACGCCTCCGACAACACCTGTGTGCCGTCCTGCGCCTTGCCGCCGTTGAGGTGCATCGCCGCGAACCTGAGCACGTCCTCGGTACTGCCGAAGATCGTTCCCGCCGGGCCGACCGAGCGCGGCAGCATCCACACCGGCGCCGGTTCGAGCTTCTCGTCCTTGGTGACGTGGCCGACGGCGGCGCGGTGCAGCAGCGCCTCCTCCGGCAGCGTGCCGGTGCGGGTGAGTCCGAGCGGGGCGAAGAGCTTCTCCCGCATCGCGACGTCCCACGTCTTGCCGGTGAGCTTCTCGATCACGCGCCCGGCGAGGACGAAACCGGCGTTGCTGTAGGAGAACGTCGCGCCGAGCGGGTGGTTCTGGGCGGCGTCGGCGAGCAGTTCGGTGTAGCGCTCCAGGCAGTCGTCGCCGCGGCCGGTGTCGGTGAAGTTGTCGCCGTCGATGCCGCTGGTGTGCGTGAGGAGGTGCCGCATGGTCACCTTCTGCTCGACCACCGGGTCGGAGAGCTTCAGCTCGGGCAGCACGTCGACGATCGGCGCGTCGAGGTCGAGCAGGCCCTCGTCGACGAGCCGCATCACGACGGTCGTCGTGAACACCTTGCCCATCGAGCCGATCTGGAAGATCGTGTCGTCGGTGACCTCGACCCCGGTCGACAGGTTCAGCACGCCGTGGTGTGCGAGGAGCGTCTCGCCCTTGTAGAGGACGCCGAGCGCGGCGCCCGGTACGCCGTGCTTCTTCGCGATCGCGGAAAGCCTGCGCTGCCAATGCTTCTGGTCGAGCGTCTTGCGACCCTCCGCGTGCTCACGCACCCAGTCGACGACGCGGCGGTTGAAGTCCTCCCGGTGCGAAGGCTTGCCGTTGAGGATGAACAGGTGCGACTCATCCGGGTAGAGCACCAGCTTCGCGGGCACACCGTTCTGGCGCAGCGCCGTGAACCACTGCTCGGCCTGGCCGACGGGGCACCTCTCGTCGCGCGCGCCCTGGTAGATCAGGGTGGGCGTGCGGACGTCGGCGACGTGGGTCAGCGGGGAGAGTTCCGCGAGGTGCTCGCCTTGGCCGCCCAGTTCGAGCTCGGTCATGTAGTGGCCGCCGTCGGACGTGCCGCCCAGGCTGGTCAGGTCGCCGACGACACCGCCCGCGACGGCGGCGGCGAACCTGGTGTCGCGGCTGGTCAGGTAGCAGGTCATGTAGCCGCCGTAGCTGTAGCCGGTGACGGCGAGCTTCGCCGGGTCGGCGAGCCCCTCGGCCACCAGCTGGTCGATCGGCTCGAGGAAGTCCTTCGCGTCGGCCTTGCCCCACGCGCCGAGCGCGGCTGTGTAGAACGCCTCGCCGTAGCCGTCGCTGCCGCGCGGGTTGACCAGCAGCACCGCCCAGCCCTGCTGCGCCAGGACCTGGTGGTAGAGGTGGACCGGGTCGGCGGTGCCGTTCCACGCGTTGTGCGGGCCGCCGTGGATGTCGACCAGCAGCGGCGACGGGCCGGTGCGCGCGGGGTCGCGGACCAGCCAGCCGTGCACGACCGTGCCGTCCGAGATCGTGAACTCGCGTTCCTCGCGGACGAACGGCTCGACCTCGTTGTGTCCGGTGTGGACGGTGACCTCGCCCGTGGTCAGGTCGACGGTGGCGACCTCGCCGTAGGAGGTCGGGGTGCTCAGGACGACGGCCGCGGTGTCTCCGGCGACGGAAAGCCCCGTCACGACCTGGGAGTCGCCGCCCAGGACGAGCCGCGGCTCACCTCCGCCGAGGTCCACGGAGTACAGCTGGGTGCAGCCCCGGTCGCGGGCGCAGAACACCACCGAGTCCCCGGTCAGGACCGGCAGGCCGCCGGGGTATCCCGCCATCCCGGGCATGACGTTGCGGTCCAGCGGCGCCGACAGGTCGCGCACCTCGCCACCGGTGGAGAGGTGCAGCAGGCTGAGGTGCCCGGAGGTCGCGGTGGTCCGTCCGACGACGAGCAGGCCGTCCGGCGCCCACGTGACCGTCCCGGCCTGTCCGTCCGCGAGCCCCGCCACCTCCGGCTCGGACCCTCCGTCCACGTCGGCCACGTGCACCGCGGCCCGGAACGTGAGGTCGGCGTCGTCCTCGCGCCCGGCGGTGAACGCGAGCTTCGTGCCGTCCGGCGACCACGCGAGCGAGCGGGCGTGCCAATCGCCGTCGGTGATCTGCCGGACCTCGCGGGTGCCGAGGTCGAGCACGTGCACGTGGGAGCGGAGGCTGCGCAGGTAGCCGGGCCCGTCGGCCTTGTAGTCGAGGCGGCCGGCCACGATCGGTGCCTGGGCGTCCGCGATGTCGGCGGGGGCCGTGAACGCGAGCTTGGTGCCGTCCTCGCTCCAGACGGGCGCGCCGGCGCCGCGCGGCAGGTCCGTGACCTGCTCCGGCTCGCCTCCGCCGGCGGGCAGCAGCCAGACCTGCGCGGGGCCGTCCTGGGCGCGCAGGAACGCGATCCGCGTGCCGTCCGGGGACCAGGCCGGGGCGTTGTCCGACCTGCCCCTGGTCAGCTGCCGGGCCTCGCCACCGGGGGACACCCGCCACAGCGCCCGCTCGTCGCGGTCGTTCTTGCGGTCGGTGGTGCGCAGGACGTACACGACCTCGGACCCGTCGGGTGAGATGGCGGGCTGTTCCGGCAACGCGTGGCCGTACAGGTCCTCGATGGTGGTCACGATGCTGATCCCCTCAGTTCGGTGCGAAACAGGTCGAGCACGTTCAGGCCGAGGACTCGCACCACGTCGTCCTCCGGCCAGCCCCTCTTCTGCAGCGCCTCGGTCACCAGCGGCAGTCCCGCCGGTCCCTCCAACCCTGGCAGGAACCGGTCGGTCGGGACGCCCTCGATCAACTGCGCCTCGCAGCACGGCGGTGTGACGTCCTCGAGGACCTCCTTGACGAAGTCCGGGCCGAGGCCGACGTGGCGCACCCCCATGACGCCCGCGATGTGCTCGATGTGGTCGACCAGGCGGTCGATCGTGAAGTCGGACTCGTGCAGGAACGGCGCGAAGAAGTTCACGCACACCACGCCGCCGTTGTCCGCGATGCCCCTCAGCTGCTCATCGGTGAGGTTGCGGTGGTGGTCGCGCAACGCCCGTGCCGACGAGTGCGTCGCCATCACCGGACGGGACGAGAGCTCCAGCACGTGGTCGACGCCCGCCACGCTCAGGTGGCTGACGTCGAAGATCATGCCGAGGCGTTCCATCTCGGCGTGCGCGGCGACGCCTGCCCTGGTCAGCCTGCTGCCGGTGGCGTCCTCGCCGCTGCCGTCGGCCAGCGCGGTGCGGCCGAAGTGGGCGAGGGACGCGATCCGCACGCCCAGCCGGTAGAGGGTCTGGAGGAGCTCCACGTCCTCGCCGACGCCCGGCGCGCTCTCCAGGGCGAGCACGAGCGCGATCTGGTCGCCGGCCAGCGCCTGGTCGATGTCGGTGCCGTCGAGGCAGAGCCTGGTCTCCGGGCTCGCCTCGGCGATGCGGTGCGCCGCCTCGATCATGCGCAGCGTCTGCCTGAGCGCGCCTTCCGGCCGGAACACGTCGTCGACGAACACCGGCAGCACCTGCAGGCCGACCCCGCCGGCGTGCAACTGCGGCAGCCACCGTTCGCGGAAGTGCGGCACCCACCGCTCGACCGGGCGGTGGACGATGGCGTCCAGCAGGTCGTTGTGGGCGTCCGCGACGACGCTGCGCCCGTGCAGATCGTCGATCATGAAGCCTCCAGCCTCTTGTGCCGTCTCGGCGCGGCCGCGAGCAGCTCGCGCGTGTACTCGTGCTGTGGATCTCCGAGCACCTGCCCGGCCGGCCCTTCCTCCACTATCCGGCCCGCCTTCATCACCGCGATGCGGTCGCTCACGTACCGCACGACGGCGAGGTTGTGCGAGATGAACAGCATGGAGAGGCCGAGCTGTCGTTGCAGGTCACGTACCAGGTTCAGCACGGCGCCCTGCACGGACACGTCGAGCGCGGACGTGATCTCGTCGGCGATGACGACCCCGGGGTTGCCGGCCAGCGCCCTGGCGAGCGCGACCCGTTGCCGTTGCCCGCCGGAGAGCCTCGCCGGCAGTGCCGTCGCCCGGCCGGGGTCGAGGTTCACCAGGTCGAGCAGCCGCCCGACCTCTGCCTTCTTGTCGACGCCTCTGGGCATGGCCTCGGCGATCGAGTTGCCGATGCTCATCCGCGGGTCGAGCGACGAGTACGGGTCCTGGAAGACCATCTGGACCTTGCCGTCCGCGCTGATGTGGCCCGAGGTGGGTTTGCGGAGACCGACCGCGGTGGCCGCGAGCGTCGACTTGCCCGACCCGGACTCGCCGACGAGGCCGACGACCTGTCCCGCCGGCACGGTGAGGCTGACGTCGTCGACGGCCGTGTGGTGGCCGAAGCGGACGGTGACGTTGGTGAAGACGAGTTCGCTCATCGCACACCTGCCAGTTCGGTCTCCGACTTCCAGCACGCGACCCGGTGGTCCGGCCGGAGGGTCGTGAGTTCGGGTTCTTCGGTGCGGCACTGGTCGTCGGCGAGCGGGCACCGCGGCGCGAACGGGCACCCGCGGCCGATCTCGCCGGGCTCCGGCGGCCGTCCGGGGATGACGGCGAGCGGCGCGTCCCGGTCGGTGTCGAGGTCCGGCACCGCCTTGAGCAACGCCGTCGTGTACGGGTGCCGCGCGGCCGTGAAGAGCTCGTCCGTGGGCAGTTCCTCCACGATCCGGCCCGCGTACATCACGAGCACGCGGTCGCAGGTCTGCGCCACGACGGTGATGTCGTGACTGATGAGCAGCACCGCGGCACTGCGGACCTCCCTGATCCTGGCGAGCAGCTTGAGCACCTCGCGCTGCACGGTGACGTCGAGTGCGGTGGTGGGTTCGTCGGCGATCACCAGCTGCGGTTCGCCCATCAGCCCCATCGCGATCATCGCCCGCTGCCGCATGCCGCCAGAGAACTCGTGCGGGTACTGCTTCGCCCGGCGTTCCGGCTCCGGGATCCGCACGGCGTCGAGCCGGTCGACGGCCTTGCGCGCCGCAGCTTTGCGGTCGAACCCCTGGTGCACCTCCGACACCTCGGCGAGCTGGCGGCCGATGCGCTTCGTCGGGTTGAACGACGTCGTCGGGTCCTGGAACACCATCGCGAGCCGCGTGCCCAGCTCCCGGTCCGGGGTCCGGTCGAGCGGCTTTCCGTTGAACTCCAACGTGTCCGCGGTGACCGAACCGGGATGCTCCACGAGCCGCGACACGGCCAGCGCGGTGAGGCTCTTGCCGGAGCCGGACTCGCCGACCACCCCGATCATCTCTCCGTTGTGGACGGTGAACGACACGCCGCGCACCGGTGTGATGCCACCGGGGAAGGTGACGTGCAGGTTCCGGACGGTCAGCAACCCGCCATCGGTTGGCGCGCTGATGGTTTTCGGCGCCGGGGTCGCCGCGCGGTGTGACCGCTGACGGTGGCCCGCCGCGGCGGCCTCGCCGAACAGGTTGAACGCGAGCCCCGCGAGCACCACCGCGACCGCCGGCCCGAGCGCGGGCGCGGGGGAGATGTAGATGCGGTTGAGGCCTTCGCCGAGCAGCCGTCCCCAGTCGTAGGAGGGCGCCTGCACCCCGATGCCCAGGAACGACAGCCCGGCGAACGCGGTCAGCGCCGACCCCGCCGCGAGCGTGGCGTTGATGACGAGCGGCTCGGCGATGTTGGGCAGGACGTGCCGGGTCAGCAGCCGGAACCGGCCCACCCCGCACACCCGCGCGGCCGCGATGAAGTCACGTCCGCTGACCGAGGCCGTCAGCGTCTGGGTGAGACGCGCGAACGACGGCGTGATCGCGAACGCGATGGCCAGCACCGCACCGATCGTCCCGGTGCCGAAGATGACGGCGAAGAACAACGCCAGCAACAGCCCGGGGAACGCGACCGCGATGTTCACCGCGGACGTGACGATCCGCGCCGCCCACCTCGGCAGCACCGAGGGCACGGAACCGAGGACCAGGCCCGTGACGACGCCGATCACCGTCGCCAGCAGCGCGAGGCCGATCGTGAGCCGGGTGGCCACGAGGACCCGGAAGAAGATGTCGCGGCCGAGCTGGTCGGTGCCCAGCAGGTGGTCCGCGGACGGGCCCTGCTGGAGGGCGTCGGTGTCGATGGCGGCGGCGCGGTCGCCCCAGAGGATCGGGGCGAAGACCGCCAGGGCGAGGAGGACGGTGAGCAGGACCGCGGAGGCGGCGCCGACGGGGGAGCGGAGGACGGTCAGGCGACGCATGCCGCCTCCCCGGACGTCGGTGGTGCGGAGCGCATCACGCCTCCCTGATCGTCGAACGCGGATCGAGCAGTGCCAGCACCACGTCCACCACCAGGTTCACCAGCAGCACCCCGGCCCCGTACACCAGGACGATGCCCTGCACGGCCGGGTAGTCCTTCTGCTGGATGGAGCCGACGATGGTCGACCCCAGTCCCGGCCACGCGAACACGTTCTCCACCAGCACGGTCCCCGCGACGAGGGCGGCGAGCATCATGCCGCCCAGGGTCAGCGTGGCGGTGACGGCGTTGGGCAGCGCGTGCCGCACGTACACCAGTCGTGCCGGCAGGCGCTTGGCCCGTGCGGTGCGCACGTAGTCGTTGCCCAGCACGGAGAGCAGCTCCACCCGCACGATCCGGGCGAGCACCGCGGCCGGGCCGATCGCCAGGGCCAGCACCGGCAGCACCCACGAGCCGGCGGCGTCGTTGCCCGCCACGGGGAACAGGCCGAGCTGCACGGCGAAGAGGCCCACGAGCCCCACCGCGAGCAGGAACTCCGGGATCGCGGCCAGCACCACGCTCGTCGACGTGAACGCCAGCTCGCCGCCGCGCCGGCGGCCGCCCTTCGTCAGGACGGCCATCACGACGCCGACCGGCACCGCCACGGCGACGACCACCAGGAAGGCGAGCACCGCCAGCTGCACGGTGGCGGGCAGGCGGTCGCCGATCAGCGACGCGACCGGGGTACCGCTGATCAGCGACGTGCCGAACTCGCCGCGGACCAGGCCGGTGAGGTAGTGCCAGTACTGCACGGGCAACGGGTCGTCGAGGCCCAGGGCGGCGCGGCGGGCGGCGACGAGGTCCGGTGGTGCGGTCAGGCCCAGCGACTCGCGGACCGGGTCGCCCGGGATCAGGTGGATCATCAGGAAGGCCGCGGTCACCAGCACCCACAGCGAGGTCAGGAAGCGCAGTGCCCGCCGCCGTGCGAACGGGACCCAGCCAGCGGTCATGAGGCGAGCATCCGGATCGAGGCCGGGTCGATGCTGTCGCTGATGGTGAACCGCGCGCCCTTGACGAACGTCGGCACGACGGCGTCGAAGTACGGCACGAGCCCGGCGTCGCGGACCAGAGCGGACTCGGCCTTGCCCCAGTGCTCGCACCCCTGCGCCCCGGCCAGCGACGCTGCCTTCTTCGACTCGGCGGCGAACTCCGCATTGGTGATGTGGGCGAAGTTCACGCCCTGCGGCGGTACCGGGCCGGACGCGAACGGGACGAGCTGGCTCGGCAGCGACAACGTCACCGGCGCCATCGACACGTCCCACGCGCCGGTGCCGAACAACGTCTGGTTGATGCCGGCGGCGTCGGCGGGCTGGATCTCCACCCGCACGCCGATCGCCTGCCACGCCTGCTGGATCAGCTCGGCGGCCGAGGTCACCGTCGGGCCGAGGACGGTCGGCTGGAGCAGCTTGACCGACAACGGTGTGCCGTCCTTCGACCGCACGCCGTCCGATCCGGCACGCCACCCCGCCGAGTCCAGCGCACCGGTGGCCGCGGCCTTGTCGAACGCGAGCAGGTTCGGCCCGACGTTGTCGCCTGTGCAGGGACGGGGTTCCACGGTCACGAGGCTCTTGGACGGCCTGCCCTTGCCGTTGGTCAGCACCTTGCCGACCTGGCCGAGGTCGAGTCCCTGGACCAGTGCGCGCCGGACGGCGGGGTCCTGGCCGGGATGGCCTGCCGCCTGGTTGAACCACAGCGTGCCCAGAGGGGTCGCGATGTCGACGTGGTCGAGTTTCTGGCCGAACAGGCGTTCCTGGTCAGGGCCGGCCACGGTCGCGGCGGTGAGCTGACCGGACAGCAGCAGGTTCACGGCGGTCGTCTCGTTGGCGATCACCCGGACGACGACCTTGTCCGGCAGGCCCTGCTGGTCCTTCTCCCAGTCGCCGGGGCCCCACGCGAAGTCCTTGCGCCGCACCAGGGTGTAGTGGTCGTTGGGCACGATCTCGGAGATCGTGAACATGCCGGTGCCCTGCTCGCCCTTGGCGAGCAACGCGCGGTCGCTCAGGCCCTTGGCGCACACGATCGGCAGCGTGCCGACGTTGGTCAGCAGGAACGCGTCGGGCGCGCCGCTCGTCACCGTGACGGTGCGGGCCGCCTCGTCCGCCGTGGCCGTCGTGCCGGGGGCGACCTGGAGCCCGGCCAGCGGCGAGTTGTTCTTGGGGTCGCCGACGAAGGTGATGTTCGCGGCGACGTCCGCGGCGGTCAGCGGCGCGCCGTCGGCGCACGTGATGCCTTGGCGCAGCGTGAAGGTCGCCGTCGTGACGGTGGCGTCCCACTTCTCGGCGAGACCGGCCACGATCTCGCCGCTGGACGTGCGTTCGATCAGCCTGCCGTAGAGGAACCGGCCGACCTGCCGTGCCACCGACAGGACGGTCAGGGCGGGATCGAGCGAGCCGGGATCAGCACCGACGGACATCGTGAACGTCTTGCCCTCGGCCAGGTTCTGGCCGCCGGAGTTCGCCGAGGTTCCGCACCCGGCCAGGGCAACGGCCGCGAGAAGGGCCACCGCACGCTTCATGACGTCCTCCGGACTTGGTCGACGGCGAGGCGTCCGGCGCGGCCGATCACCGCGTCGGCACCGGGGTTGCGCAGGTCGAGCGACTGACTGCGGGTGAACACCGCGACGGCGTAGCTGCGGCCGTCCGGGTAGGTGACGACGCCGGCCTCGTTGCGGACGCTCGGCAGCGTGCCGGTCTTGGCGGCGACCAGGACGTCGGCGGGGAAGCCCGACGCGAGCCGGTGCGGCCAGATCTGCTGGGCCATGATCGCCCGGACGCGCTCGCACGCCTCGGGTGCGGCGGCGCGATCGGTCCAGATCGCGTCGAGCAACGTCGTGATCTCCCTCGGCGTCGAGGAGGTGGTGCGCTCGGGATCCACAATGGACAACTTGTCGACCAGCTCCCACGTCGGCTCGGCGAGCACCTTCTCGATCTCGTCCGTGCCGACGTCCGCGGCCACCGAGTCGAAGAGGTTCTCGCAGCAACCCAGGATCCGGGTCCGCGGGAGGTCGGCCACCACTGCGTCGACGGCGGCCTGCCCGACGCGGTGGAAGATGACGTCCGTCGCGGCGTTGTCGCTCATGGACATCATGAACAACGCCAGGTCGCGCCAGCTCATCTCGACGTCGTCGCGGCACCCGGCCGTGCCGATCCCGCCGATGCGGTAGCGGGGCGTGACGCGCGTCCGCCCGGTCTCGTCGAGCCGTCCCGCCGCCACCTCGGCCGCGTAGGCCACGGCGACCGGGATCTTGAACACCGACGCCAGCACGACCTGCTCGTCGGCGCCGTGCCCGGCGTCCGGGCCGTCCACGCCGATCTCACGGGCGTGGACGAACCCCTCCACGCCCGCTTCGGCGAAGGCCTCCGCGATCACCGGACGACCCGGCGGTCCGCGCGGCCGGTGTGCAGGAACAGCGCCCGCCCGTTCCCGTCGTCACCGACGAACGCGTGCGGCATGTGGATGCCCATGACGGGCTCGGCGGCGACGAGCGTGTCGTCACGCCACGGCACCAGCTCGGTCTTGCCGGCGGACTCCGGGCTGAGCTCGGCCATGATCCCCTTCGGGATGACCTCCATCCAGATCCGGCCGTCCTCGTCCTGGGTGACCACGCGCTCGCCGACCGCCGACACGTACACGCCGGTGAACCGCTCGCCGTCGACCCGCGAGGGCTCCGCGGCGGGCTCGGGCATCGCGGGCAGCTCGACGCCGGTGAGCTCGCGCAGCACGTGCCGGAAGATCGCCTGGTACAGGTCGATCGTCTTGCCGCCGTTGGTCAGCAACGCGACGGCGACGCCGTGCTCGGGAACCAGGCGCAGGAAGGCGTTCTGCCCGATCGTGCCGCCGTCGTGCCCGATGACCGTCGCCTGTGGATAGTGGAACAGCTCCCACCCCAGCCCCCAGGCGTCACCCATCAACGCCAGGTCGGGCACCTTCACCTGGACCTGCCGCATGGCCGCGACGCTCTCCGGCGACAGCACCCCGGCACCGTCGTTCATGTGCATCCGCGCGAACTTCAGCAGGTCGCGAGGACTCATCGCGAGCATCGACCCGGCCGGCGAGTTCGACCGCACCAAAGCCCAGACCGGCGCCGTCTGCGGCCCGGCGGCCTCGTCGTGGGTGAGGTGCCCGGCGGCGGCGCGGTGCAGGATGGCCTCGTAGGCGTCCGCGGCGGCGTGGGTCAGGCCGAGCGGGGCGAACAGGTGCTCGCGCAGGCAGTCGTCGTAGGACTTGCCGCGCATGACCTCCACGATCCGGCCGAGCACGCAGTAGCCCGCGTTGTTGTAGCTGAACATCTCGCCCGGCGCGAAGAGCTGGGGCGTGTCGTGCAACGTGGCGACGTACTTCTCCACGCAGTCGTCGCCGCGGCCGGTGTCGGTGAAGAGATCACCTTCGAAGCCCGACGTGTGGTTCATCAACTGCCGCACCGTGATCCGCGCGGCGGCGTCCTCGTCGGCGATCCGGAACTCCGGCAGGTAGTCCCGCACGGGCGCGTCGAGGTCCAGCAGGTCCTCGTCGACCAGTTGCATCGCGAGCGTCGTCGTCCAGACCTTGGTGATCGACCCGATCTGGAACAGCGAGTCGGTCGTCGTCTCGACGCCGGTGTTCTTGTTGAGCACCCCCGCCGCCGCCTCGGCCACCTCGTCGCCGACGGTGACGGCGACCGCGGCGCCGGGCACCCCGTGCTCGGCCACCAGCCGCGGCAGGTTCTCCTGCAGCCAGTCGTTGATCTCGTTGAGCTTGGACATCCGCGCCCCATCCAGGTCGACGTGACTCCGGTCACCGGCAACGCTAGGTTCGGCGCCCTCACGGCCACCTCGTCGCAGCCGACGAATCTGACCTCCCCGATCTGTCCGCGCCGACGAACCCACCCGGTGGTAGAGCCTGCTCCACCCCGTTCCCGGCAGCCTGCGTGATCGTTCCGCACCGCCTCGCAGAACTACTTTCTTGCTCAGAAGTCGTTGCGAGCCAAGGAGAACGTGATGAGTGCAGACGCGCTGTCGCTGCAGGCGGTGCGGAAGGTGTACGGCTCAGGGGGTGGTGCCGTCACCGCGCTGGACGAGGTCACCGTCGGCATCCGGCGGGGCACGTTCACCGCCGTGATGGGACCGTCCGGCTCGGGCAAGAGCACCTTCCTGCACTGCGCGTCGGGCATGGACAGGCCGACGTCCGGACGCGTGCTGCTCGGCGACACGGACCTGGGCCGCCTGAAGGAGGCCGCGCTGACGCGGGTGCGGCGAGACCGGATCGGGTTCGTCTTCCAGGCCTACAACCTGCTGCCGTCGCTGACCGTCGAGCAGAACGTCACCCTGCCGCTGCGCCTCGCCGGCCGCACGGCGGACCGGGGATGGCTGCACGAGATCGTCAGCAGGGTCGGGCTCGACGGACGGCTCGACCGGCTGCCGGCCGAACTGTCCGGAGGCCAGCAGCAACGTGTCGCGATCGCTCGCGCGCTGGTGGCCCGGCCCGAGGTGGTGCTGGCCGACGAACCGACCGGCGCGCTGGACTCCAGGACCGCGCACCAGGTGCTGACCCTGCTGCGGTCCATTGTGGACGACATGGGGCAGACGGTCCTGATGGTCACGCACGACCCGGTCGCCGCGTCGGCCGCGCACAGCGTGCTGTTCCTGGCGGACGGACGGCTCGCGGGTGAGCTGGCCGGCCCGACGCCGGAGCGGGTCGCCGAGCGCATGACGCACCTGGGGGAGTGGTGAGCGTGAGTCAGCTCGGACAGGTTTTGAGCGTGGAGCTGCTGGCCTTCGTGCTGGCGATCGCGTCACGAGTCGTGGGGAGTGATCGGCGGTGCTGAGCCTGGCCTGGCAGACCGTGAAGGCCCGCACCAGCGGGTTCATCGGCGCGTTCGTCGCCATCCTGTGCGGCACCGCGCTCGTCGCGGCCTGCGGGATCCTGATGGAGTCGGGCCTGCGCGGCGGCGTGCCGACCCAGCGTTACGCGGCCGCCGACGTGGTCGTCACCGGTGACCGGACCGTGCGGCCGCCCGGCGGCGACGTCATGGCGTTCGAACACGCCTCCGAACAGCCCACCGTTCCCGCGGCGCTGGCCGCCAAGATCGCCGCGGTGCCGGGTGCGCGGGCCGTTCCCGAGCAGACGTTCCCCGCCGTTGTGGTGGGGCAGGACGGGCAGCCGCTCGCGAGCAAGTCCTCGTACGGTCACAACTGGGATTCCGCCGTGCTGGCGCCGTTCACGCTGAAGGACGGCGCCGCGCCGAAGCCGGGCGAGGTGGTCCTGGACTCGGCGCTGGCGGCCGAGTCGGGTGTCGGCGTGGGTGGCGAGGTCAGGATCATGACCCGGTCCGTCCCCGAGACCTATCGCGTGGCCGGAGTCGCCGAGGCGGCCGGACGGGCGCGCCAGGCCTCGGTGTTCTTCAGCGAGACCGAGGCGGCCGCGCTCTTCGGACGCTCCGGCCGGCTGAGCGCCATCGGCGTGCTGGGCGCCGATGCCCGGCAGGTCGAGGAGGTCCTCGCGCACGACCACGTCACGGTGTCGTCCGGCGCCGACCGCAGCGCCGCCGAGTTCGACGACGTCAGCCGGACCAAGTCGATCCTCGCGATCCTGGCCGGCTCGTTCGGCGGGTACGCGGTCCTGGTCGCGATCTTCGTCGTGGCCAGCACCCTCGCCCTGACCGTCGAGCAACGCCGCCGCGAGTTCGCCCTGCTGCGGGCCGTGGGCGCGACGCCGCGGCAGGTCCGCAAGCTCATCGGCGTCGAGACGACGGTCGTCTCGGTGATCGCCGGCGTGATCGGCAGCCTGCTCGGCATCGGGGTCAGCCTGGGGCTGCGGGCCGCGTTCGCGCGGATCGGCGTGGTGCCGGACGACTTCGCCCTCTCGATCAGCCCGATTCCGCTGGTGGCGGCCCTGCTGATCGGCGTGGGCGCGGCTCGGCTCGCGGCCTGGAGCGCGTCGCGCAGGCCGTCGTCGATCAACCCCGTCGAGGCGCTGGGCGAGGCCGCGGTGCAGAAGCGGGACGTCGGCAGGGTCCGGCTGGCCATCGGATGGGTCCTGACCGCGATCGGGCTCGGCGCGACCTTGGTGCCGTTGTTCCTCGGCGGGCAGATCGGCGCGGCGATCGCGGTGTCGGCGGCACTCGTGCTGATCATCGGGCTGGCGCTCACCGGGCCCAGGGTGATCGGGGCTGCGGTCCGGGTGATCGCGCCGGTGCTGGCCAGGTCGTTCGGCGTGAGCGGCTACCTGGCTTCGGCGAACGTGCTGAAGAACTCGCGGAGGCTCGCGGCCGCGGTGACGCCGCTGATGCTCGCCATCGGGTTCGCGGTGGTGAACTTCTACAGCCAGACGACGCTCACGGCCGCCGTGCACCAGCAGACCGAGCGGTCGATCACCGCTGATCACGTGGTCACCGGTGTGGCCGGCGTGCCCGCCGAGGTCGTCCGGCAGATCCGGGGAGGGACTGCGACGTCGCTGGTGCGCACGCAGGTGATCACCGCGAGCAAGACCGGGGACAGCGTCGAGGTGCAGAGCCGTCCGGCCAACGGCCTCGACGCCACCGCGAGCGGCATGGTCGACCTCGGCGTCGTGTCCGGCAGCCTCGACGACCTCAGGGCGGGCACGGTCGCGCTGGGCGACGCGCACGCCTCCTGGGAGGACAAGAAGATCGGCGACACGGTGGAGTTCTGGTTCGCGGACGGTCAGCAGGCGAAGCTGAAGGTCGTCGCGACCTACGAGCACGACCTCGCGTTCGGCGACTACGTGCTGTCGGCCGCCGACGCCCGTGCCCACACCACGGCCGGCATGGACAGCGCCGTGCTCGTGAAGGGCGCGGACGTCACCGCGCTCAACGACCTGACCAGCCGCTATCCGGGCCTGCGGGTGACCGGACGGGTGGCGGCGCAGGACCGGAGCACCGAGCGGACCCAGTTCCTGCTCAACCTGGTCGCGGTCGGCGTGATCCTCGGCTACGTCGCGATCTCCGTGTCGAACACGCTGGTCATGTCCACGGCCGCACGCCGCCGCGAGTTCGCCCTGCTGCGGCTGGTCGGCACCGGACGCCGCCAGATCGTCCGGATGATGCGGACCGAAGCGCTGCTCACGGTCGGACTGGCCGCCGCGCTGGGGTCGCTGGTGGCGGCGGTGCCGCTGGCCGTGCTCGCCCTCGGCCTCACCGGAACCCCGCTGCCCGCCGGGTCGGTCCTGGTCTACCTGGGCACGCTCGCCGGTGCCGCGCTGCTCGGCCTGGTGTCGATCGCGGTGTCCACCCGGTTGTCACTGCGCGCCAAGCCCATCGACACGATCGGCACGCGGGAGTGAACGTGAGAAAAGGCCACCCGGACCGGGTGGCCTTTTCTCACGTCGTCATCAGCCCACGGGCGGGGCCATGTCGAACCAGTTGAAGCCCTCCACCAGCACCGTGGTGGTCGACGTGGAGCCCGCCGTGGTGAGCTGCCAGCGGGTCACCGTGCGGTAGGTGCCCGGCGTGAGGCTCTCGTCGGTGTCGGTGTCCGGGTTGTCGGTCACCGGGATGTACTCGTACACGGACCTCTTCGTCAGCGTCGCGGTGACCGTCGCGTAGGTGGACTGCGTCTTCAGGTAGTCACCGACGCCGTGGTCGGCCGCCTTGGCCGGGTCCATGTAGCGGACCTGCACGGTGTTGCCGCCGAACGACCCCTCGACCGCCGTCACCGTGACGAGGTGGCCGCCGCCGCGCTGCAGGCTGCTCTGCGGACCGGCCGAGTAGCGGCCGTAGAGCATCTGCAACGGCCCGCGGGCGAGTTTCTTCGCCATGTCACCGCCGAAGTCCGCGTTCCCGTGCGGACTGATGCCCTCGGTGGCGGTGCTCCAGCCGGCGTCACGGGCGGGCTTGGTCGCGATGGTCCACGCGGTCCGCAGGTTGCTGAGCTTCGTGCCCTTGCTCGTGTACTGCGCGTCGACACCGATCCGGCCGACGGAGTTGGTGATGATGTTGTGGTCGGCCGGGTCCTTCGGGTCGAGGTTCTTGACCTTCGTGGTCAGCCACCCGACCGGAGCGTTCCTCTCGTGCGCCCAGTGGTGCAGCACGTTGTAGAGCGAGCTGGGGCCGCAGTAGGAGCCACCGTTGTTCTCCAGGCCCGCGCGGTACTGGTCGACGTCGCTGATCCCGCACTGCTTCACCGAGAAGTCCGCGCCCGCCAGGTCGGCGATCTTCACGCACGGCGCGGGCTGGCCGATGATCGGGTCCGCGGCGGCGACGGCCGGGAGCGCGATGGTCGAGAGGGTGGCGGCGGTGATGATGGCCTGGCGGATCATGGTCTCTACCTTCCGTTCGCGGAATGCGTTGGTAGGTAGAGACTGTTCGAGCGCGATCCGGAAGGCATGAGGGATGGACCCTCAACCCCGACGGTGGAGAAGTTGGGTGTATCAGGCCATCCCCCACCCGACTCCGTTAAAGAACCTGCTGGATCGGACTGGGCTGTGTGCCGAGGTGCATGGGCATCGAGTGCAGGCCGTAGACGATCGAGAGCTTGCGGAACGACAGGTCGCCCGGAGCGACCGCGAGGCGCATCTCCGGGAACCGCTTGACGAGCGCCGGATACGCGATCCGCAGCTCCATCTTCGCGAGCTCGGCGCCGATGCAGCGGTGCGCGCCGTAACCGAACGCGAGGTGCTGGCCCGCGGCCCGCTCCCCGACGATGACGTCCGGGCTGGGGTACGCGCTCGGGTCGCGGTTCGCCTGGGACAGCGAGCAGGCCACGATGTCGCCCGCCTTGATCTTCGTGCCGGCGACCTCGATGTCGTGGCGCGCGATCCGCAGGAACGCCACCGACACGACGCTGAGGTGCCGCAGCAGCTCGTCGACCAGCCCGTTCACGGCCTTCTCGTCGCCGAGCGCCTGTTCGCGCAGGCCGGGGTCGCGCAGCAGCGCGAGGGTGCCGAGCGAGATCATGCTCGCCGTCGTCTCGAACCCGCCCGTGAGCAGGCCGTCCGCGAGGCCCGCGAGCTCGTCGTCGCCCAGCTCGTCGCCGTGCTTGCGGACGAGTTCGCCGAGCAGCCCGTCGGTCGGGGCCAGCCGCTGGGCCCGCACGAGCTCCCGGAAGTAGACGATCGACTCGGACACGGCCGACAGCGAGGTCGTGGCCGCGCCGCCGAGGTCGAACCGCGAGACGCTGCGGCGCTGGAACTCCTCGCGCTCACTCGCGGGCACGCCCAGCAGCTCGCAGATCGTGAGCGCCGGCACGGTCATCGCGAAGTGCTCGACGAGGTCGACGGGACCGTCCTTCATGGACATCAGGTCGAGCTGGTCCGCCACGATCGCCTCGATCCGCGGCACGAGCCGGGAGAGGCGGCGCATGGTGAACTCCGGCGTCAGCACCTTGCGCAGCCGCGTGTGCTCCGGCGGGTCGCTGAACCCCAGTCCGCCCGGTGCCTCGTCGGAGAACAGCCCGAGCTCGCGCAGGTGCCCGAAGTCGTTGCTGAACGCCTCGGAGTCCACCAGCACCTGCTTGGACGCCTCGTAGCCCGTCACCAGCCACACCGTGACCGGCAGCGGCAGCCGCGTCACCGGCCCGTGGGCCTGCATCCGAGCCAGCTCCGGCACGGGGTCCAGGCCGTTGCGCCGCAGCGGAGCGAGCACGCGCGACGGCACGAACCAGGACGACTCGAGGTCGAACCCGGTCTTGCTGAGGTGCGCGAGGAACCGCTTCCCCATCCACTCGGTGACGCGCGACCGGACGTCGGTCGCTGACTGCAGAACTTCCCACATGACGCGGCTGTCCCTCCGGCGGAAAGGGGGTTACGGGTTGATGATGTCAACGGAACGGACAATAACGACGTGACCCCCTGCTCGCGTCATACCTGGGCCTAACGCGCCGTCATACTTTGGTCCAGACGTCGGTCAGAACCAGTGCAGGCAATGCGGAGGGCGTTCGGCACGGAACAGAGCGTCAGCTTTCGCCGCGGATCCGTGAGCCAGGACATGTCCAGCGCGGACGAGCGTACTGGGGGCCGTTCCTCCCAGGTAGATCGAGCCCAGGTCACGCACGTCCAGCGACAGGTCCGGATCACGGGTCGTCCCCACGCATTCGGCCTTCCCGTCCTCGACGGTCAGCAGGTAGCGGTGGTGCTCCCCGAGGAACGGGTCGTCGACGTCGAGCACGATCTCACCATCGGTGAGCCAGCCGCGCGCGGTCAGCGCCCTCGGCACGTCCAGCAGCCGCACCCAGAGCCAGTCCATCTCGCCGCTCGTCGCCCCGGCGTTGAAGTCCGCGAGCATCCACCGCAGCGGATGGTCCGTGGGGACGTGCTTGAACACCACCTC
The DNA here is from genome assembly GCF_033949925.1 of Lentzea kristufekii. Taxonomy (NCBI): domain Bacteria; kingdom Bacillati; phylum Actinomycetota; class Actinomycetes; order Pseudonocardiales; family Pseudonocardiaceae; genus Lentzea; species Lentzea kristufekii. The sequence goes on along the minus strand of NZ_JAXAVV010000004.1, from coordinate 362,385 downwards.
CGTCACCAGGTCGTGGTCCAGCGCGAACCGGGCCAGTGCCGCGAACACGGCGTCGTCGGCGGCGATGGTCTCGTCGATCGTCAGCGTGCCGCCGTCGAGCACGTAGGTGGCATATCCGTCCGGAACGCCGTGAGCGTCGCGGTGCACGGCGACGTAACGCGGTGCCGGCGCGACGGGAGGCATGCCCGCGCCCAGGGCCCACCAGCGGTGCGGCCTCGACAACGCGCCGGGCTGGGTGCGGCGGTAGCGGTCGTAGACCTCCTCCAGCACCTCGGTGGCCTCGGATCGGGGGAGGACCTCGATCGCTCCCGCGCGCACCCGGGTCCGGAACGCGCTCTGGCCGCGCTGGACGGTCATGCGGCGCGTGCAGGTCGCCGGGCCGTAACCGAACCTGCCGTAGATCCCGCCCTCGGTCGCCAGCAGCACGGAGAGGAACTCGCCGCTGTCCCGCAGTGCGCCGAGCTGGTAGCGCATCATCGCGGTGAGGACGCCGTGGCGGCGGTGCGTCGGCAGCACGCCGACCGAGCTGATCCCGGCGGCCGGGACGACGACCGCGCCGGGCAACGTGAGTTCGAACGGGTACGAGATCGCCGTTCCGACGAGCTTGCCCCCGGTCTCGGCGACGACACCGCGGTCCATCTCGACGGCCGACCACCAGAGGCCGCCGCCGTTCTCGTCCGGTGTCTCCGGGAAGCGCCCGAACGCGGTGTGGACGGTGCGGACGAAGACGTCGAGGTCCTGGTCGGTCGTGGATCGGATCTGCACGCGCCACAGTGGACCGGGCGAAAGCAGCCGGGCGCAAACGCGTTTTCTGGCAAGGTCTGCGCCGTGACGAGTGCAGAGGACTTCGACCGCTGGTACGCCGATCGGGCCGCCTCGCCGCTGGCCGACGACCTGGTGCGGCGGACGCTCGGCCTCCCGCCGGGCCTCGAGTCGACCAGCCTGCTGGGCGGGCAGGGCCTCGACGAGGTCGTGCCGGCGTTGCGCCTGGCGGAGGGCCGGGTGCTGCTGGACCTCGCGTGCGGACGGGGCGGGTACGGGCTGGAGATCGCGCGCCGCACCGGGTGCCGGCTGGTCGGTGTGGACTTCTCCGCCGTGGCCGTCGGTCAGGCCAGGCAGCGCAGTGACGGCGGCGACTTCCGGATCGGCACGCTGACCGCCACCGGCCTGAGCGCGGGCTCCGTGGACGCGGTGCTGATCGTCGACTCCGTGCAGTTCGCGGAGTCCAAGCCAGCCGCGCTGCGGGAGTGCCTGCGCGTTCTGCGGCCCGGCGGACGGCTCGTCATCACCTGCTGGCAGGCGGCCGAGCCCGGGGACGAGCGCGTCTGGCGCCGCATCCGCGAGCTCGACCTCGTCCGTCAGCTTCCCGAGGCCGGGTTCACCGACGTCGAGGTGGTCGACCGGCCGGAGTGGCGGGAGCGGGAGAAGCGGATGTGGGAGGAGGCCCTCGCCACCGACGCACCCGGCGACCCCGCGGTGGTGTCCATGCAGACGGAGGCGCGGAGCGTCCTGGCCGGTTTCGACCAGAAGCGCCGCGTCCTCGCGACCGCGACCAAACCTCGCTGATCAGTGGCAGTGGCCCTGCCGCCCCAGGGTCTGCACGGGCGTCGCGCCCGGACGGGTCCACTGCGGTACGGGCCTGCTGTCCTCGCCCCAGCTGCTGTCCCCGTCGGCGTTCGCCCGCCAGAACCACCCCGCCTGCCGTGACTCGGGCCAGCCCTCCGGGTGCTGCTCCCAGACCTCGCCACGCCCGTACGCGGTCATGTCGAGCAGCGCCAGCGACCCGTTGACCCGCTCACAGCCGCGCCCGGTCGTGGAGTAGGTGAGGAACGTGCGGTCGCCATCGCGCAGGTAGCTGGTCAGGTACCCCATGTCGCCACCGGCGGGACCGTCCACTCCGCGCACGGAGTACCAGGGCTGGGTGTAGCCCATGAACTCCACGAACGGCGCCACCTCGTGCCACGCACCGGTGGTCAGCATCGCGAACGAGACCCCGCGCGCGTTGAGGTAGGCGGCGTCGTCGAAGTGCCACGGCACGTGGGTGCAGCCCTCGCACTGCCCCTGGTGCGGCGCGCCGTCCCACCACATGTGCTTGTAGACGACGAGCTCGTCACGCCCCTGGAACAGCTCCACGAACGGCACGGGCCCTTCGGCGCCGACGACCTCGACCTTGCCGTCGAACTCGACCATCGGCAGCTTCCGGCGTTCGGCCGCGATGGCGTCGCCCTCTCGGGTGTGGGCCTTCTCGCGGACCAGCAGCGCGTCGCGGGCCTGCTGCCAGGTGGCGAGGTCGGCGACGGGCGGGCGTTCGGTCATGACTTGTCCCTCCGTGGTTGCGCGAGTGTCCTTGCACAACCACGTCGAAGCTATTTCCGCGGTTTCGACATCACACTCCGCGTGACGTTGTCGTCCAGCCGGAGTTCCCTCGGACGGCACGGCAGCGGATCGTGGCGGAGGTAGGGCTCCCACTGCCCGCCCGTCCTCGGCAGGTACGGCGGCTTGTCGTTCGCCAGCCAGAGCCACAGCTCGGCCGAGATCGGCACGGTCGTGCCCGGCACGGGCCACGCCTCGCCGGTCTGCGGATGCCGGGGCACCATCAGGAGATCGGCCTGGGCGGTCAGACCCGGCCCGGCCTGCGCCAGGGTCCGGGGAGGTGGTCCCGGCGGCCGCCACGCGTCGAGGTGGCTCTGGAACAGGTCGTGGACAGGTCCGTCCGCGGCGAGCACGGGCGCGTCCTGCGCCGCGAGCAGCACGCCCGCGAGCGCCGCCCCGGCCGCGATCCCCACGCGCCTGGGCCACCACAGCTCGCTCTCGGTCAGCGGCACGCCGTCCCAGTCGAACGCGTCCCACGGCCGCACCGGATCCGGCTCTCCGGTGGCCCGGACCGCGCCGGGTTCGAACCGCACCACCTGCCACCACGAGCAGTCGTCGACCCGTGTCGCGACCGGCTGCCCGCACGCGCAGGCGAGGTTCGGGTCGGCGCCGTTCACTCCACAGCACCAGCCCTCGGGGTGGTCGTCCACCCAGGACAGGCCTCGCACGTCCCCGGGCCCGGCGAGGAAGTCGCCCTGTGCGGCGTAGGTGCCCGGCGGAAGGAGCGACGGCGTGAAACTCGTGCTGTTCGCCCACACGTGGTGCTCGTGGTCGGGCCGATCGACCTGTCTGAGCGGAACGGTCAGCGCGGCACCGCACGCCACGCATTCGAACACCACCATGAGAACCCCCGGACCATCATCCGAGGCCTGTCCATCGAATTCTCACAGCCTGATTCCGGCGCCCTCCCAACGGTTTCGCAGCCACCGGTCGTGGCTCGCGAGCACGATCGCGCCCGGACCCGGCCCCAGCGCGTCCTCCAGCTCGTCGCACAGCGTCGGCGACAGGTGGTTGGTCGGCTCGTCGAGCAGCAGCAGGTGTGGCGGGTCCGCCACCAGCAACGCCAGCGCGAGGCGCCGTTGCTGGCCCACCGACAACGCGCCGACGGGCTTGCCCAGGTCCCACTTGTGCAGCAGTCCCAACGATTCCAGCGGTACCTGCGCGATCCGTTCGGCACCGAGCGCGCGGCCGTACGTGGCTCGCGCGGTGAGGCGGGGGTTCGCGAACGACGTGTCCTGGTCGAGCAGTCCGATGCGGACACCGGGCTGCCGTCGCACGCCCTCGGCCGGCAGGCGGCCGGCCAGCACGAGCAGCAACGTCGACTTGCCGGCGCCGTTCGCGCCGGTCACGAGCAGCCGGTCGCCGTCGCGCACGTCGAGGAAGTCGAGCGCGAGGCGGCCGGGAACCCTGATCTGCCGCAGCGACACCAGGTCCCCGGCCTGCAGCGCCACCGTGTCCGGCGCGAACCGCAGCGGGCGCGGGGGAGCGGGCACGGCGTTGCGCTCCAGCTCTTCGAGGCGGCGGGTGGCGTTGCGGACGCGGCGGGAGATCTGGCTCTGCACGCGGTTCGCCCGCACGCCGTAGCCCATCTTGTCGCTGTCGCGCATGGCCCGGTTCGGTGCGACGCGGCCGGCGATCAGGCCGAGCGAGTCGCGCACCGCGGCCAGCTCCTCCTGTTCCTCGGCGTGACGGCGTTCCCAGCGGTCGCGGTCGGCGCGCTTCTGCCGCAGGTACTCGCTGTAGGTGCCGCCGAACCGCACCGGCCCGTCCACCGCCGGATCGAGGTCGACGAGGTCGGTGCACACCGCGTCGAGGAACGCCCTGTCGTGGCTCGCCAGCACGACGATGCCGGGCAGCGCCCGCAGCTGCTCCTCCAGGAACGCGGCCGCGTCGTCGTCCAGGTGGTTCGTGGGTTCGTCCAGCAGCAACGCCGACGGCCGCCGGATCACCAGCGCGGCCAGGTCGAGCCGGCGCCGCTGGCCACCGGACAACGACCCGAGCGTGCGCTCGTGAGCCACCTCGCCGAGCCCGAGTCCGTCGAGGACGATGCCGGCCCGGCGGTCCGCGTCCCAGGCCTCGTGCCGCTGCGCGAGCTCCAGCCGTTCCGAGTACTCCTCCAGGTACGCGGGGTCGGCGACCAGCGCGCCCAGCCGTTCCAGCTCGGCCAGGTCCTCCCGTGCCTCGGCCAGCGCGTCGTCCAGGACCTGGGCGACGGTCGCCGAGTCCGGGAACGGCATCTCCTGGCGCAGGAAACCCAGGTCCGGTGGCCGCGTGACGACGCCTCCGTCGGGCTGGTCGACGCCTGCCAGCAGCCGCAGCAACGTCGACTTGCCCGCGCCGTTCTCGCCGATCAGCCCGATGCGGTGGCCGGGGGCCGCGGTCAGCGACACCCCGTCGAGCACGCGCCGGCCACCGAACCCGCGCACCAGCTCGGTGGCGACCAGCGCCTCAGCCATGCGCGGCCTCCAGCAGCTTGCCGCCGTCCAGGCGCAGCCGGCGGTCGATCCTCACCTCGCTCAGGAACCGTTCGTCGTGGCTGACGACGACGAACGCGCCCCGGTACGCGTTCAGCGCGCTTTCCAGCTGCCCGGCGCTGACCAGGTCGAGGTTGTTCGTCGGTTCGTCCAGCAACAGCAGCTGCGGCGCGGGTTCGGCGAACAGGACGCACGCCAGCGTGGCGCGCAGCCGTTCACCGCCGGACAGCACCCCGACCGGCAGGTGCGCGCGCGAACCGCGGAACAGGAAGCGTGCCAGCAGGTTCATCCGCTCGGCAGGGGGCATCGCCGGGGCGAACGCGGCCAGGTTCTCCGCCACCGTGCGGGAGTCGTCGAGCAGATCCAGCCGCTGGGACAGGTACGCGACCCGGCCGTCGGCCCGTTTCACCTCACCGCTGTCCGGCGTCAGCGAACCGTGGACCACCCGCAGCAGCGTCGACTTGCCGGCACCGTTCGGGGCGGCCAGCGCGATCCGCTCCGGCCCCCGGATGGCGAAATCCAGGCCGGAGAACAGGTCCCGCACCCGGATGTCCGAGCCGAGGAACAACGTGCGGCCCGCCGGCACCGCCGTCTGCGGCAGCTCCAGGCTGATCCTTTGCTCGTCCTTCAACGCCCGTTCGGCCTGGTCGAGCTTCGAGCGGGCCGCGCCGAGCCGGGCCGCGTGCGTGCCGTCCGCCTTGGCCGCCGACACCTCCGCGTTGCGCTTCATGTTGCCCGCGAAGATCCTCGGCAGTCCCGCGTTCGAGAGGTTGCGCTGCGCGGTGGACGCCCGGCGCGCGGCACGTTCGCGGGCCTGCTGCATCTCCCGCTTCTCGCGCTTGACCTCCTGCTCGGCACTGCGGACGTTCTTCTCCGCCACCTCGCGCTCGGCCGCCACCGCCTCCTCGTAGGAGGAGAAGTTCCCGCCGTAGAAGCGGATCTCGCCGCCGTCGAGCTCCGCGATCCGGTCCATCCTGTCGAGCAGCGCCCGGTCGTGGCTCACCACGAGCAGGCACCCGCGCCAGTCCTCCAGCACGTCGTGGAGGCGGTGCCGGGCGACCAGGTCGAGGTTGTTGGTCGGCTCGTCGAGCAGCAGCACGTCCGGCTGCTTCAGCAACTGGGCCGCGAGCCCCAGCGAGATGACCTGCCCGCCGCTCAGCGTGCCGAGCACCCGGTCGAGCGCGAGATCACCGAGCCCGAGCCGGTCGAGCTGGGCGCGCGTGCGTTCCTCCAGGTCCCAGTCGGTGCCGATGGTGGTGAAGTGCTCCTCGCCGACGTCACCGGACTCGACGGCCGCGATGGCGCGCAGCACGTCCGCGACACCGAGCACCTCCGCCACGGTCAGCCCGGCGGTGAGCGGCAGGTCCTGCGGGAGGTAGCCGAGGACGCCCTCGACGGACACGCTGCCCCCGGACGGCGTCAAAGCGCCCGCCACGAGCTTGAGCAGCGTCGACTTGCCGGCACCGTTCGGGGCGACGAGACCGGTGCGCCCGCCCGGCACCGAGACGGACAGGCCGTCGAACACGGGGGTGTCGTCCGGCCAGGAGAAGGACAGGGACGACACGACGATGAATGCGTCGGACATGGGTGTGAGACCTCGGAGATGTGCCGCGCGCGGATCGACCACGCGTGTGGAAAAAGAGGACGACTGAACGGCCATCGCGGACGATGGCCTGTCACATCCAGGGCTCACCCTGAGATGTCGTCTTCACCCACCAGCACGTCGAGCTCCTCATCGAGGGCGGTTGATCTCACTTCCACATTAGCAGCGTGGCGGAAGGTCCGCAGATAGGGTTTTGGCATGACGGTTCTCGAGTTGCTGCGCGAGCGCAGGCGGCAGCAAAGCGTTCCAGGACAACGGAACGACGACGCGCGGCTCGTCCTGCTGGTCGAAGGCGGGAGCTCGCGCGGCGTCTACTCCAGCGGTATGACCGTCGCGATCGAACGGCTCGGGCTGCTGCCGTTGTTCGACGCCGTCTACGGCAGCTCGGCGGGATCGCTGAACGCCGCCTGGCTGCTGTGCGGCCGGGCGGACAGGAGCAAGCACGCCTGGTGGGACCCGGCCGTCATGCGCACCACCATCAACCCGAGGCGCGCGTTCACCCGGCGGCCGGTCGTGGACACCCACCACCTCGTCCACACCATCTACACGGAGGTCCACCCCATGGGCTTCCAGGAGATCCTCGACAACCCCGTCGAGTTCCACCCGATGGCCACGGACGGTCTCACCGGCGAGGCGACCGACCTGCACGGCCACGTCCGCGACACCCTGAGCCTGCAGACCGCCCTGCGGGCGTCGACCGCGATGCCGTTCCTCGCGGGCGACCCGGTGATGATCGACGGCCGCCCGTACGTCGACGCCGGGCTGAGCGAGACGATTCCCGTGCGGACGGCGCTTTCCCAGGGCGCTACGCACGTCGTCGCCCTGCGCACGCGGCGCGAGGACGAGTTCCTGGGCGTGCCGCCGTCCCGCGGCGAACGCTTCGTGCTGTCGCGGTGGTTCGCCCGCCACGCGCCGGGTGTCGTGACGGCCTGGTTGCGGCGTGAGGACATCAGGGCGCTGGACGAGGAACTGCTCGCGTCCCATCCCGCCTGCCTGCAGATCCGGCCGCCGCTCGGCAGCGCGACGATCGGCCGCACCGAACGGCGCCCGCGCGTCATGCAGGCCGCCCTCGACGTCGGCGTGGAGGCGGCGATGAACGACCTGGCCGGGTGTCTCGTGTCCTGACCGTTGTGGACGTGCAGCGGGAGCCCCTACGCCCCAACGCGTTACTCGAGTGGCTTCGGCGATGGAGCGGCCACGGTGGTCGTGGTCGAGCAGCTACCTTGAGCGCGTGGACTTCGACGAGTACCGGAAGTACGACGCCACCGGGCTGGCCCGGCTCGTCGCGGACAGGCAGGTGTCCGCGGCCGAACTCCTCGCGGTGGCGAGGGAACGCGCCGCGGAGGTCAACCCGCGGCTCAACGCGATCGTCCGGGACGTTCCGGCCGAACCGTCCGACGACCTCACCGGCCCGTTCGCCGGGGTGCCGTTCCTGATCAAGGACCTCGGCCAGGACTACGCGGGCCTGCCGACCTCGAACGGGTCGCGCTCGCTGAAGGCGCTGAAGGTCGCCGCGCACTCGACCGTCGTCCAGCGCTGGATCGACGCCGGCCTGGTGATCTTCGGCAAGACCAACCTGCCGGAGTTCGGCGCCAAGGCGATCAGCGAGTCGGCCGTCTGGGGTCCGGCGCGCAATCCGTGGGACCTGGAACGGACGCCCGGTGGTTCGTCGGGCGGTTCGGCGGCCGCGGTCGCCGCCGGGATCGTGCCCTGCGCGGGCGCGAACGACGGTGGCGGCTCGACCCGGATCCCGGCGGCCTGCTGCGGGCTCGTCGGGCTGAAGCCGGGACGCGGCCTCACACCGTTCGGGCCGGAGACCGCCGAGATGATGCACGGCGCGGCGGTGCAGGGCGTCGTCTCGCGCACGGTCCGCGACACGGCCGCGATGCTCGACGTCATCTGCGGTGGTGAGCCGGCCGGGCCGTACTCGCCCGCGATACCGCCGGAGTCGTTCGCCTCCTACGTCGGTCAGGCCCCCGGCAGGCTCCGGATCGGCGTGCGGGTGCCGTCGGCGATCAACCCGGACCCGCACCCCGAGGCGGTCGCGGCCGTCGCGTCGGCCGTCCGCGTGCTCACCGACCTCGGCCACCACGTCGAGGAACTGCCGCAGGCGCCGTTCGACGACGCGGTGCTGGCCAAGGACTTCCTGCTGACGTGGTTCGTGAACCTCGCGTGGAAGGTCGCCGACGCCAAGCGCCTGACCGGGGCGCCCGACGTCGCGTTCGAACGCGACACGCTGCTCATGGCCGCCCTGGGACGGGCCACGAGCAGCGTCGACTACGTGGACGCGGTGCAGCGGCGGCACGAGCACACCCGCCGCCTCAGCACCTACTTCGAGTCCTACGACCTGCTGCTGACGCCGACGCTCGCGACCCCGCCGCCCAAGGTGGGCCAGTTCGACCTGCCGGTGTCGTTGCAACGGGCGACCGACGTGCTGCTCAAGACCGGCACGGCCCGGTTCCTCAAGCACACGAAGATCGTCGACGACATGATCAGCGAGAACCTCGGCTGGGTGCCGTACACGCAGCTCGCGAACATCACCGGCAGGCCCGCCCTCTCGCTGCCGCTGCACTGGACGGCGGACGGGCTGCCGCTCGGCGTGCAGTTCGTCGCGCCGCTCGCGGGGGAGGCGTTGCTGATCAAGCTCGCGGCGCAGCTGGAAGAGGCGCTGCCGTGGTCCGACCGCATGCCGGTCATCAGCTGAGGAAGCGCAGCAGTTCGGTTGTGACGAACTGCGGATTTTCCTCGACCAGCCAATGTCCGGCCTTCGGGACGTCGAGCGCGCGCACGATGTTCGTCATCCGCGGTGCGGCCGTGCCCTTGATCGCCTCGGCCTGGCCCTCCGCGGCCATGACCAGGGCCGGGGCTCGGACCGGCCGGGCGGCCTCGGTGTCGCGGACGTCCTGGTCGAGCGCGCGGTACAGCTCGAAACCGTTGGAGATGGCAGAGCCGTAGGTGCGCGCGTACTCGTCGATCTCGTTGTCCGCGAACGGGGATTTCGTCGACGTGCCGCCGAACGCGCTGCCCTGGTAGGAGACCTGCGGGTAGAAGAGTCCGAGGTAGTCGCGGACGTCGTTCTGGACGATCGCCTCGGGAACCTGGGGCTGCGAGTGGAACGCGATGTGCCAGCTGAGCGTGCGGTACGTGCGCGCGTCGATCGCCGGGCCCGGTAGCGGCAGGTCGAGGTAACCCAGGCGGGCGGTGTCCTCGGGGAACTGGCTGGCGTACTGGAACGCGACGGCCGCGCCGAGGTCGTGACCGACGACGGAGGCGTTGCGCAGACCGAGCCGGCTGGTCAGCGCGTGGACGTACCGCGCGAGGGTGGCCTTGTCGTAGCCCTGGGGCTTGCCGGTGCTGTCGCCGAGTCCGGGCAGGTCCAGCGCGTAGACGGTGTGGTGTTCGGCGAGCGCGGGCATGATCGCCCACCAGCCGTACCAGGTCTGCGGCCAGCCGTGGATCAGCACGACCGGGCTGCCGCTGCCGCCGGTCACGTAGTGCATCCGCACACCCTCGACGTCGGCGAACTCGTGGCGGAAGGTCTTCTGGAAGGCCGGGTCGTTCTCGGTGACGGCGGCGTACGCCGGGGTCTCCTGGGGCGTGGCACAGGCTGTGATCAGGAGCAGCAGGGCGAGTACGAGGCGTTTCATGCGGCCAGCTTGGGCGGAGGTTGCTGGATCCGGCACGGAAACTTGCCAGTGTGGCAAGCTCGGGCTCGTGAACCGCGAAACCGAAGACGTTCTCGACGGGGTGGGCGGGCGGCTGCGGACGTTGCGCCGGCACCGCGGCATCACCCTCGCCGACCTCGCGACGACCACGGGGATCTCCGAGAGCACCCTGTCCCGACTGGAGAGCGGGCAGCGCCGGGCGACCCTGGAACTGCTGCTACCGCTGTCGCGCGTCTACGACGTGCCGCTGGACGACCTCGTCGGTGCCCCGCGGACCGGCGATCCGCGCATCCACCTCAAGCCGATCCACAAGTACGGCATGACGTTCGTGCCGTTGTCCCGGCGGCCGGGCGGGGTGCAGTCGTTCAAGATGCTCATCCCGGCCGTGCCGGAGCCGCTGGAACCGACGCTGCAGACGCACGACGGGTTCGAGTGGCTCTACGTCCTGAATGGACGGTTGCGGCTGGTGCTCGACGACCTCGACCTGACGTTGCCGCCCGGTGAGGCCGCCGAGTTCGACACCTCGAAGCCGCACTGGCTGGGCAGCGCGGACGGCGGTGCGGTCGAACTGCTGATCCTGTTCGACCCGCAGGGGGTGCGCACGCACGTCCACGCCGACCGGATCAGCTCCGGTTGACCCGCACCATCGCGACCACGCTGATCAACGTCACGATCGCGACGACGATCCCGTAGCCGATCGCCATGGACGTCGCGCCGACGACACCGACGAACAGTCCCGCGATGATCGCCGAGCTGCCCATCGCGAGGTAGCCGACGAAGAAGATCGCGGTGAACAGCCCGGCGCGCTCGTGTGGTGCGACCTCGGGCACGAGCCCGCGGGTGGTGCCGGCGAACGACGCGCCGATCCCGGCGCCACCCACGATCGCGGCGGCCCAGAGCAGGGGAAGCGACGTGGCGCCGATGCTGCCGACGAACAGCACGGCTCCGGCGACCATCGCGATCGTGCCGCCGAGCCGCAGCCGCGGCGCCTTGACACCACTGGAGAACGCGGAGGCCACAGTGGACGCTCCGAGCGCGACGAAGGCCAGCAGCGAACCGACGATCGGGCTCTGCACGGAGAACACGGCGACCAGCAGCGCGGGCACGAGTCCCATGAACGCCGTCATCGTCATGAACCCGCCGACGATGCCCGGAACCGACGTCCAGTAGAGCCTGCGCACCTGGACGGGCAGGGCGATGCGGGGGTTCAGCGAGGCCACGGCGCCCGGCTTGCGCGTCGCGGTCTCCGGCGTGAAGACAGCGAAGACCGTTCCGGCGGCCATGACCACGGCGAGCACCAGCCACACCTCGAAGGTCGCGTCGGAGGCGAACTCCGCCAGCAGACCCGCGAAGAGCGCGCCGATCGCCAGCCCGCCGAGCGGCGCCATGCTGGTCATCTGGGCGCCGAGCTTCTTGTACCGCTCGGGCGCCAGTTCGACGACGGCGGCACTGAGTGCGCTGGAGGCCGCACCGGTCGCGACACCCTGCACGACCCGTGCGGCGATGACCCAGCCGATGCTCGGCGCGACCAGGAACATCACCATCGCGACGAGGTCGACGGCCAGCGCCGCGATCATCAGCGGCCGCCGTCCCACGTAGTCCGACAGCGACCCGATCACCAGGATCGAGAGCAGCAGCGAGAAGGCGTAGATGCCGAACGCGAGGGTCAGCACCCACGGCGCGAACCCCCATTGGTGCTGGTAGATCGGCAGCAACGGGGTCGGCGCACCGGCCGCCACGAGGATCGCGACCATCGCGGCCGAGATGCCCGCGAAGCCGACGCCGCGTGACAGGAACGGCCGCCGCACGGCCGTGTCGGTGCGATCGAGCAGTGCGGTCATCGCACTTCCTTCTAGTTCGGGAGAGGGCAGTGCGACGACGGTAAGCCCGGTCGCTTCGTTTTTGCAAGTGAACTTTGTGTTGCGCAGTTGGCTACGCATGTGCAAGCGCGCTATGGTTCGGCTGTGAAGCGACGTGATTTCGGCCAGTACTGCGGCCTCGCCCGCGCGCTGGAACTGGTCGGCGAGCGGTGGGCGTTGCTGATCGTGCGCAACCTCATCGTGCGGCCGCGCCGCTACACGGAACTGCAGACGGGCCTCGCGGGCATCCCGACGAACGTGCTGGCCACCCGCCTCAAAGAACTGGAGCAGGCAGGCATCGTGGAGCGCCAGGTCGCCCCGGCGCCTGCCCGAGGCGTCGTCTACGCGCTGACCGCCGTCGGCCAGTCGCTTGAGCCGGCCCTGCTGTCGCTGGCCCGCTGGGGCGCGACGCAACTGGGCGAGCCGCAGAAAGGCGACGTCGTCACCCCCGAGGGCATGGTGCTGAACCTCCGCGCCGTCTTCCAGCCGGCGCAGGCAGCCGGCCTGACGGCGTCGTGGGAGATCCACGTCCGCGACGTGGTGGTGCACGCGGTGGTGGACAACGGCGAGCTGCTCACCGGCCTGGGCCCCGCACCGGTAGGGCCCGACCTGACCATCACCGTGGAACTCGGCGACGACGAACTGGCGTCCTACCGCGCGATCGTCAGCTCGATGCGGGACGGAACGGTGGAGCTGACCGGCGACCGCAAGCTGCTCGGCACCTTCCTGCGCGTGTTCACCGTCCCGCGCGTGGCCTGAGCGCCACCGAGCCCGCCAGGAGCAGTCCGGCGGCAACGAGCAAGGCGTGCGGCACGAGCAGGCCCGCTGTCAGCAGCGCGAGAGCTGCGAGGTGGAAGGGCCAGGTTCGCGTGCGGCGGGTGGTCGTGGGGGTCATCGGGCGCCTCCAGTGCGGTTGAGGGCGTCTGACTCCACGATCGTCACTGTCGTTGTCGTGGTTGCCGCCCAGTACCTAGAAGCAACGCCCTCAGGTCACCGTTCGAGCCGGGCACCGCCGCACGCGGCCGCTCCCGACTCCACCCACCCCTGACCTGAGGACCTCACATGTCGTACGTCGTTCTGGTGTTGTTCGTCGCGTCCGTGCTCGCCGGTGTCGGTGCGCTGGGCGCCATGCTGAAGAAGAAGGAGCCGTTCTACGGCGTGGTCGGACTCGTGACCATCTGCGTCCCGAGTTCGCTTCTGGCCTTCCTCTACCTGGCCGTGGCCTGATCAGCGGACTGGTCGAGCTGGGCGATCCCCTGCGCCACGCCCAGCTCGACCAGGTCCTGCGGCCGCAACCGCAACTCCTCCGCCGTCTGCCGCGCCCTCGCCGGGTCCCGTTTCAGGATGGCGTTCGCCAGCTCGGGTGAGATCACCGCGAAGTACCCGTCCGGCGTCACCCACATCCGGTCCGGTGCGGCGAACGCCAGCGCGCCACCAGATCCGCCCTCTCCGATCACCAGCGTCGTCACCGGCACGCGCGCTGCCGCGATCGCGGTGAACATGTCGGCGATCGCGGCGCCCACCCCGGCCTTCTCGGCGGCCTCGTCGTTGGCCGCACCCGGTGTGTCCACGAGAGTCAGCACCGGAACTCCCAGCCGGTCCGCCAGCCGGACGAGCCGGGCCGCCGTGCGGAACCCCGCAGGCCGGGTCGCCGTGCCGCACTGCGCCGCGTAGGCGATGGTCTGCCCGCCGCGGTGCCCGAACCCGCACAGCACTCCGGGATCGACGCCACCGCTGCGGTCGCCGTTGATCGGCTCGTGCCAGTCGAAGTAGGACGCGAGGTACTCCTTGGCGCGCGGACGGCCCAGCGTGCGGGCGCGCACCACCGCGTCCCAGCCGGTCTTCGGCAACGTGGTCTGCCCCAGTGCCGGTGGCACGGGGGCAGAGCCGCCGGACGTGGTGAGCAGCCGCAGCCAGCGCTCCAGCCGGTCGGGCAACTCCTCCGGCGGCAGGAGCTGGTCGACGAGACCGGCCGCGAACTGCTGCGTCACCGAGTACCCCGGCGGCCGCACCCGTGACCCGGCGAAGCCGACCTGCGCGCCGCGCAGTCCCAGCACGACGTCCGCGCCCGCCCCGAGCGTGGCCCAGCCGCCCCCGGTCGTGGGATCGCGGAGCACGGCGATGTGCGGCAGCCCGGCCTCACGGGTCAGCGTGAGCTGCCGGGCGATCCGGGGCAGCTGCATCAACGCGAGCGTGCCCTCCTGCATGCGGCTGCCGCCGGTCGCGACCAGCGAGACCACCGGCAGGCCGAGTTCGCGGGCGTGCGTGAAGGCCTGCTCGATGCGCGCGCCGGTGCGGGTTCCCAGTGAGCCGCCGAGGAACCCGAACTCGAACGCCACCACCACCGTCGTGACGCCGCCGATCTCCGCGACCCCGCAGACCACGGACTCGTCCTCACCGGTCGAGGCGGCCGCTCGCGCGAGCTGGTCGCCGTAGCCCGGCCAGCCGAGCGGTCCGTCGCCGGCCGAGGGACCCAGGTCGTCCGGCAGCTCGGCGAACGACGACGCCACCCGCCCGATCACCTCACGGGCCGACTCACGCCCGCAGGGCACGCTTCATCACCTTGCCCATGTCGTTGCGCGGCAACGACTCCACGAACCGCACCACCCGAGGCCGCTTGTGCGGGGTGAGCAGCCGTGCCACGTGGTCGGCCAGCTCGTCCGGGGACGGCTCCGGCCCGGCGGGCACGACCCAGGCGACGATCCGCTCGCCCAGGTCGTCGTCGGGCTCGGCGGTCACCGCGACCTCCTTCACCCCGGGGTGTTCCAGCAGGGCGTTCTCGATCTCGCCGGCACCGATCTTGTAGCCGCCGCTCTTGATGATGTCCGTCGCCTTGCGCCCGACGATGCGGTAGTAGCCGTCCTCGTCGCGCGTGCCCACGTCGCCGGTGCGGAACCAGCCGTCCGCGAACGCCTCGGCGGTGGCGTCAGGCCGGTTGAGGTACTCGGTGAACAGGTTCGGCCCGCGCACCTGGATCTCACCGATCGCACCGACCTCGGCAAGCGTCTGCCCGGCGTCGTCGACCAGCCGCACCTCGACGCCCGGCAGCGGCACGCCGACCGCGCCCGGCCTGCGGTCGCCGTCCGCGCGGACGCTGGTGTTCATCAGCGTCTCGGTCATCCCGTACCGCTCGACCACGCGCTGCCCGGTCGCGGCGGCGATCCGTTCGTGGTCGCGCACCGGCAACGCCGCCGAGCCCGACACCAGCAACCGCGCACCGCTCAACGCGTTGGCGAGCTTCAGGTCGTCGCCCACCTCTTCCGCGATGCGGTGGTACATCGTCGGAACGCCGAACATCATCGTGCCGTCACCGTCCAGCGCCCGCGTGACCGCGTCGGTGGAGAACCTGCCGAGGTGGTGCACCGTGCCACCCCGTCGCAACGGGCCCAGCACGCCGAGGATCAGCCCGTGCACGTGGAACAACGGCAACGCGTGCACCAGCACGTCGTCCGGGGTCCACTCCCAGGCCTCCGCGACCGCGTCCAAAGTGGACACGATCGCCCGGCGCGGCAGCACGACGCCCTTGGGCGCGCCGGTGGTGCCCGAGGTGTAGACGATCAACGCCGCAGCCTCGCCACCGGGATCGGCGAACGGCGCGGCGACCCCGCCGCCGAGCGTGACGTCCAGGCGGGGCACCGGCTGCAGGCCCGCGGGGAGCCCGACGCCCGGAGCGGCGAGCACCGCGGCGGGCGCGCTGTCCGCCACGATGTGCGCGAGCTCGCGTTCGCCGACCTTCGGGTTGAGCGGCACGGCGGGCACCCCGGCGAGCAGGGCCGCGACCACCGCGACGCACGTCTCGATGGCCGGGGTCGCCCAGATCGCCACGCGAGGCAGGCCGGACAGCTGCTGTGCCAGAGCTCCGGCGCAGGCGCCGAGCTCGGCGTGGGTGAGGGTCCGGTCGCCGAAGCGGAGGGCGACGCGGTCGGACTGCAGAGCGAACATCAAGGTCACCAGATTCCCGGGACGACGAGGGCGAGCCAGACCAGCGGCGGTGCCGCCGCGACCATGATCCCGCCGTAGACCATCAGTTGCTTGAAGAACTTGTCGCGGTCGACGTCCTGCGCGCCGGCCAGCACCAGGGCGCCGTTGGTGGAGAACGGACTCACGTCCACCACGGTCGCCGACACCGCCAGAGCCGCGATCAGGCCGATCGCGCTGACCTCGCCCAGCAGCAGGAACGGCACGGCCAGCGGGATCAGCGCGCCCATGATGCCGACGGACGAGGCGAACGCCGACACGATCGCGCCGATGTAGCAGATCAGCAGGGCGGCGAGCAGCGGAGCGCCGACACCGGCGACCGAGTCGCCCGCCCACTTGATCGTGCCCATCGTCTGCAGCACCGCGACGTAGGTGAGGATGCCGCAGATCAGCAGCACCGTCGGCCACGTGATCTGGGTGATCGCCTGCTTGGACGTCTCCGGCCACACCACGCTGAGC
Organism: Lentzea kristufekii; assembly: GCF_033949925.1. Taxonomy (NCBI): domain Bacteria; kingdom Bacillati; phylum Actinomycetota; class Actinomycetes; order Pseudonocardiales; family Pseudonocardiaceae; genus Lentzea; species Lentzea kristufekii. The sequence goes on along the minus strand of NZ_JAXAVV010000004.1, from coordinate 345,974 downwards.
AGCACGGCCACCGTGATCGCGGCGAGGCCGACGTCGAGGTCGAACACCAGCGCGGCGATCACGAGAGCGGCGAGACCGAGGAGGGTCGCGATGCGGGGCGCGGTCAGGGCGACGCGCTCTTCCGCCACGTCGGTCACGTCCCGGGTGTCGTCGTCGCCGACTCCGCCGCCGAGCGCGTCGTCACCACCACCGGTGCGGGCCAGCGCGGGCGCTTCCAGCGGTTGCCTGGCGAGCTTCATGCCGCCCAGCACCACGAACACCACGGCGGCGATCAGCAGGTTCACCACGAGACTGGCCAGGAACAGCACGATCTCGTTGCCCGGCAAGCCTTCCTTCGCCACGATGCCGTTGACGATCGTGCCGTAGATGCTGATGGGGGAGAACCCGCCGGCCTGCGCGCCGTGCACGACCATGACGCCCATCAGCAACGGGCTGATCCGGTACTTGGCCGCGAACCCCATCGCGATCGGTGCCACGATCGCGACCGCCGCCGGACTCACCGCGCCGATCGCCGTCAGCACGCCGGTGATCGCGAACATCACCCACGGCATCAACGCGATCCGCCCGCCGACCAGCCGGATCGCCATGTGCACCAGCCAGTCCGTGGTGCCGTTGGCGCGGGCGATGGCGAACAGGAACGTCACCCCGACCAGCACGACGAACAACGAGCCGGGGAAGCCTTTGAAGATGTCGTCGGTCTTCATGTCCGCCACCAGCGTGCCGACCCCGAAGGCCGCGGCGAAGGCGAGCGCACCCATGTTGATCGACCTGGTCGTGGCGATGAGGAACACCACGACCAGCACGAGTATCGAGATCAGTTCGGCGGACATGCAGGGCTCCCGTCGTTGGGGCTGTCCGGGTGGATGGCCTGAGCTGGCTCAGTGGCCAAGTGGTTCAGCCACTTTCCGCCCACGGTCCAGCCGCTGTCAAGAGGTGGCCTAGTGGCTGAGCCACTTGACCGGTTATCCTGGGACGATGTCCGAGGCACTGCGGCCCATGGTCAAGTCCCGCCTGTACGAGCAGGTGCTCGAACGCCTGCGCGCGCACGTGGTCGAGGCGGGCCTGAGCGCGGGGGACAGGCTGCCCGCCGAACGCGACCTCGCCGCGAGCCTCGGCGTGAGCCGCGCGTCCATCAAGCAGGCGATCGTGGTCCTGGAGGTCCAGGGCCTGGTCGAGGCACGGCACGGCGGCGGCACGTACCTGGTCCGCGACACCCTCGACGTCGAACCGGTCGAGCAGCTCGTCGAACGCCGCAAGCGCCTCCCCGAGGTGCTGGAGGCCCGCGAGGCACTGGAGACCAAGCTCGCCGAGCTCGCCGCCGAACGCCGCACCGACGCCGAGCTGGAGACCATCCGCGAGGCGCTGGACTTCATGCGCGACGAGATCGACGGCGGCGACAACGGCGTGGAAGGGGATCGCCGCTTCCACGCCGCCGTCACCGCCGCCGCGCACAGCTCGCTGCTGGCCGAGTTCATGAAGACCATCGCCCAGCAGATCACCGAGAGCCGCACCGAGTCGCTGCGCCAGCCGGGGCGCCCGTCCCGGTCACTGGCGCAGCACACGGCGATCTACGAGGCCATCGCCGCGGGGGACGCGAAGAAGGCCGCCGCGGCGATGCGGAAACACGTCCGCACCGTCGCGAAGGTCAGGCTGCTCACCTGGGTGCCCGAAGACTGACCACCGCCGGCGAGTTGCGCGCCTGCACGACGTGGCTGGACCCGTCCGCCTTGTGCACGACGAACTTCCAGTCCCGCTTGGACACCTTGCCGGACAGCAGGACGACCGTGTCGCCGTGCTGGATGATCCGCGTGCGCCCGCCGTCCTCGTACAGCGTGAACTCGCCCTTGGCGCCGGCCGTCACGTGCACGGTCAGCGGACCGGCCGGGTTCTGCACGTCGTTGGCCACGTTCTCCGACCGCTCCACCACCATGCCGCCCGCTCGCATGAACACCGGCATGGCGTCCAGGCCCGCGCTGACGGTCGCCCAGGTGTTGCCCTGGTAGACCTGCCCGGTGAAGTAGTCGGTCCACTGCCCCGGCGGGAACCAGACGCGCGTCGAACCGGTGTCGCCGGGCGTCGTGATCGGCGCGACCAGCACGTCCGGCCCGAGCAGGAACTGGCTGTCCACAGTGGAGTAGGCCTCCGGACTGCCCGGGTACTCGAGCCAAGCCGGCCGCTGGATCGGCACGCCGGTCCGGTTCGCCTGCTCGGCCAGCGAGTAGATGTACGGCACGAGCCGTTCGCGCAGGTTCAGGAACTTCGTGGCCGACGCCTGCGCGGCCGCCCCGTACTGCCACGGCAGCCGGTCGCCGTGGTTGCTGTGCAGCCGCGTGATCGGCTGGAACGCGCCCAGCTGCACCCACCGCGCGTACATGTCGTCCGGCATCTTGGTGGTGTAGCGGACCTGGCCGTTGTCGAGGTAGGTCTCCGACCCGCGCAGCCCGGTGGTGTCGTTGTGGCCGCCGATGTCGTGGCTGATGTTCGACATGCCGGTCGCCACGCCCTCGGCCGAGGTGTACCCGATGGTGGCCTTCAGCGTGCCCCACGTCGACGACGTGTCACCGGTGAAGTGCAGGGTCGAGCGCTTCTCCGCCCACGGACCGGTCGGCAACGGCCCGGAGCCGCTGTACCCGCCCGCCTGCAGCGAGCCGAACCCGCGCGAGAACGCGAACGCGCCGATCTTCGCGTACTGCTCGTTGATCCACGAGTCGGGCGTGACCCCGCGCAGCGACGAACCCGAGCCGTCGCAACACCAGTCGAGCCACCAGAAGTCGGTCGGCATCTTCCGGTGCAGCTCCAGGTAGGCGCGCAGCTGGTCGGGGTCGCCCCAGTCGAACACGTAGCAGTTCGTGCAGGAACCCTTGGCCAGCTTGCCCTTCGCGGTGGCCTGCGCGCGAGCGAAGTCGGGGTCGTCGCCCTGGATGCTGGGGTGGATGTTGAGCGTGCTGTGCAGGCCTTCACCGTGCGCCCAGTCGAGGAAGCCCTGCGGGTCGGGGAACTTCGTCTGGTCCATGCGCCAGCCGTTCCACAGGTTGTGCCCCTTGAAGTCGGTGTCGACCACCAGCACGTCCAGCGGCACGCCGTGCTGCCGGAACGCCGGCAGGATCCGGTCGCGGTAGTCGGCGGCGGTCCGGTCGATGTACTCGGAGTACCAGACGCCATAAGCCCAGCGCGGCAACAACTTCGGCCCACCGGTCAGCGCCGTGAGATCACCGAGCGCAGCCTTGTGGTTCTGGCCGTAGCCGAACACGTAGCCGTCCTGGTACGGCTGCGCGCCCCGATCCACGCGCGGAGTCCCGTTGCGCAGAGCGGAAGTCGTGTCGTCCAGCAGGTACCAGCCGTCGCGGTACATCAGGCCGGGCGTCAGCTGGGGATCACCGCTGTTGCCGGTGTAGCCGTCGAGCGAACGCCGGTAGCCGCCGAGTGCCAGGTGCTGGACCGTGTTGTTGATGCCGACGGTGTCCAGGTTGACGTGGCAACCCGCGTCCGGGCACGTGACGGTGAGGTCGGAAGTGCCCGCCGGCAAGGACACCTGTGCCGTCGCGGTGGCCCACGTGGCCCAGTTCGCCGTGACGGGCAAGCTGACCGCCTGACCGTTGATCAGCACCGTCCGGCCTCGTGCTTGCCGTCGCCGCCGACACCGTTGGCATAGCGCAGCACCACGGGATACGTGCCCGCCGCCGGAACGCTGGTCACGCGCTGGCTCAGCCGCGTGCCCCCGACGAGTTCGGCGACGAACCCGGTGCCCGCGAACCCGGCGTGCTCGACGGCGATCTTCGCCGCACCGGTGACCAGGCCGTTCTCGGCCTCGCAGCTCGTGCCGAACCGGCAGTCGTCCACCGCTCGCACACCGGGGTACGACTGGTCGCCGGTGAGCAGAGCAAGGCTGTCAACGTTGACATTGCCCGAATCGGCGGCACCGCGCGTCAGGGAGACGCGGTGTTCGCCCGCGGACAGGTCGACGTCCGTGGACACCTGCTGCCAGGCACCCCAGTCGGCGGTCGCGGGCAGGGTGATCTGGCGTGGAGCCTGCCCGTCGACGGCGAGTCCGAGCGTGCGGTTCTCGTGCTTGCCGTCGCCACCCCGCCCGTTCGCGTACTTCACGACCAGCCGGTGCCTGCCCGCGCTGGAAGCACGCACCGTCGCCGTGATCCCGTTGTTGGTGTAGGAGAACCCGGCGACGAATCCCGCACCGGTATGGCCGGGATGATCGGCCGCGACCAGCAGGCCTTCCCGTTGCTGGTCCTCCGCCTCGCAGAGCTGCCCGGTCGCACAGACCACCCGCCGCCACGGGGACGCGGTCGTGCCGGCCGTCCTGATCTCGAGGTTGTCCGCGCGGAACGGCCCGGACCCCACCCGGTACCGCAGGGTCATGGCCGACGTGGTGATGGTCAGCCAGCCGTCCTGCACGCGCGAGGTGTAGGCCGTGCGGGGGAAGGTGCGATTTACAACGTTGTAAGTGCCCTGGTCCTCAAAGCGGCGGTCCCCGGCGAATTCGGAACGGACCAGGGTGGGGGACAGGATCTGGAACCTGGCCTGCCCGGAGACCACCGTGCCGCCCGGCTGGGCGGTGGCGGGTGCGGGGAGGACCAGGCTCAGGAGGGCTAGCAGAGGGACGATCGTCGTGCGTTTCCGCATTCGTGCTCCTCGTCTGACGCCGTCGGCTTCCGAGGTGTTCAGGTACCTGAACGTTCCTCACCTTGGCCTGACGATGTGGAGCGATCAAGAGGCCATTCAGCGCACGACGCGATACGTCACGTGCGTGAAGGAGGCCCCTGCGCGGGACTCGACCTGTTCGAGGTTCAGCCCGGGAACGCCGTCGAACAGCCGCGACCCGGCGCCGAGCGTGATCGGCACGATCCGCAGCCGGAGCTCGTCGATCAGGCCCGCGGTCAGGTACTGGTTGATCGTGGCGGCACCGCCGTGGATGGAGATGTTGCCGTTCCCGGCCGCCTCGCGGGCGAGCTTGAACGCCGCCGCGATGCCCTCGGTCACGAAGTGGAACGTCGTGCCGCCCTCCATCGGCTGAGGTTCGCGCGGGTGGTGGGTGAGCACGAAGACCGGGCCGTGGTACGGCGGGTTGTCGCCCCACCAGCCGTTCCACTGGCGGTCCCAGGAGCCGCGGACCGGGCCGAACATGTTGCGGCCCATGATGAACGCCTTGGTCTCGGCCATGCGGTCCATCTGCCACCGCTGCTCGGCCGGGTCCTCGAACCACGCGTGCAGCTCGCTGCCCCAGCCGTCGCCGCCGTCGTCACCGAACGGACGGTCCTCGGACTGGCCGAGCCCCGCCGCGTAGCCGTCGAGAGAGATCGAGAGGTCGCACGTCACCTTGGTCATGAACCCAGCCTGGCTCGCCTGACCCATGACGTCCAATGCCAAAAGTGCGCTCAACTCATTGATAGCCTTGATGAATGCTCAGCCTGGTGCACCTGAAGGTGCTGGCGGCGGTGGCCCGGCACGGCTCGGTGACGGAGGCCGCGAAGCAGCTGCACTACTCGCAACCGTCGGTGAGCCACCACCTGGCGAGGCTGGAGGCGGCCACGGGAGTGAAGCTCGTGCAACGGATCGGCCGCGGCATCCGCCTCACGTCCGAAGGGCAGCTGCTCGCCAGAAGAGCCTCCGAGATCGTCGGACGGGTCGACGCCGCCACCACCGAACTCGCGGCCCAGGTCGGCCTGCAGTCCGGCCGGGTCAGGGTGGCCGCCAACGCCTCCACGGCCGCCACGATCGTTCCCAGGGCGGCCGCCGCGCTGGCCCGGGAGCACCCCGGACTCGAACTGAGCCTCTTCGAACGGCATCCGGTCGACGCGCTGGCGATGCTGCGGCACGGCGAGGCCGAGGTCGCCGTCGTGTTCCGGCACGCCCGTGGAGGAGGGGTTCCGCTTCGTCCACCTCGGTGACGATCCGATCTACCTGATCAGCACGCGGCCGGACGACAGCCTCGCGCACCACCGGCACTCGGCGTGGATCGGCGGGTGCGACGCGTGCCAGGTGGAACTGGAGACCGTCTGCCGGAGCGAGGGCTTCGCACCGCGCATCGCCTCGCACAGCGACGACATGGTGGTGGTGCAGGCACTCGTGGCCGCCGGCGCGGGCGTGGCGATCCTGGCCGGGCTGGGGTTGCAGGCGCACCGGCGCCCGGACGTGCACGCCACCGAACTCGTGGGTCTCCACCGCGAGATCCACGCCGCGACGTACGGCGACCCGCCCGACCCACCGGGCGTGGCCGCCGTACTGGCTGCGTTGACGCGCTCGTTCAGCGCTTGAGCGTGAAGGTGAAGTCGCCGGAGACCTTGCCGGTCAACCGGATCGCCGACACGACCTTCCCTTCGGCGATCAGCCGTTCGACCTCACCGCGCGACAGCCCGCACGCGTCCGCGATCAGCCGCACCGGCCGGACCGGGATCCGTGCCGTGAAACGGACCGACACGTCGACCACCTCCTGGTCCAGGTGATCGGACCCGCCGGTGTCGAGCCGCCACGCACCCTCCCAGTCGAGGGAGATGTGGTTGCGGCGCTGGAGAACGGTGTCCTGCAGCAGTTCCGCGACCAGTGAGAGGTCGTTGGCGTGCAACCGTTCCAGCAAGGCGGGCCGCACCGTGCGGACGTGAGTTCGTTCGAAGATCGTGAGCTTGGCCGTGTCCCCGCAGCCCGTGCAGAGCACGAGGAGCCAGGCGTCGAGGACCTTGTGGTTGGCGTTGACGCGGAACTTGCCGCTCGCCCGGAAGCGGTCGGCGGAGCACACGTGGCAACGACGGCGGACGAGGGGAAGACAGGTGGGCACGACGGCCCAGGTGGAGAGCACAGAGGTACACCGTTCGGTGAGAAATCCGCAGCAAGGGGAGCGCGCTGCTCAGAGAGCGGCGCGCAACGAAGACCAGCGCTCGGGAAAACTCAAACGGTGTACAACGGCACGTCCTAACCCAGGGATCAGTCCGGCAGGAACGTAACGGCCTGGCGCCGCACCGTTCCACTCAATTTCGGCAGGGGTGTGGAACCGAGCGCGCTCTCAGATCGCTCTGCCACCGGCCGGTGTCGCGCTGTCCTTCGAGGACCCGAATCCAGCCGCCAGGACCCTCACCTGCGCCGCGCACCTGGGCGAACCGGTCCTGCCAGGTAGTGACTTGATCTCCAACCGCAGGTATAACTTGTTCTCATGCGCCCACAGTGAGGAAGATCACATGACCCACACAATGACGTGTGACAACGGTTTGAAGGGTCCTTCACGACGTTCGTTTATAGCTGGAACAGGTTCTATTATTGGAGCTGTCGCGCTCGGTGGCGTCACGCCGGTGGCACAGGCGGCGGCGTCGATCGCGGACGCGGCGGTGGTTCCCGCCCTGGTGATCGGCACCGGGTACGGCGGAAGCGTGGCGGCCCTGCGTCTCGCCCAGGCCGGTGTCGACGTCCACATGGTCGAGATGGGCATGGCGTGGGACACCCCAGGCGCGGACGGGAAGATCTTCGCCAACACCACCACCCCGGACCAGCGGTCCTTCTGGCTGCGCACCAAGACGAAACAACCGCTCAGCAACTTCCTGGGCTTCCCGATCGACAAGGCGATCCCGCGCTACACCGGCATCCTCGACGCGGAGGAGTTCGCCGGCATCACCGTCTATCAGGGACGCGGCGTCGGCGGCGGCTCGCTCGTCAACGGCGGCATGGCCGTCACGCCGAAACGCGAGTACTTCGGTGACGTCCTGCCGACGGTGAACCCCGACGAGATGTACGGCACCTACTACCCCCGCGCCAATGCCGAGCTCGGGGTCAACATGATCCGCTCGGCCTGGTTCGAGACGACCGAGGCCTACCAGTACTCGCGTGTGGGCCGGAAGCACGCCCAGCGGTCGAACTTCCCGTACGTCTTCGTGCCCACGGTGTACGACTGGAACTACATGGAGCAGGAGGCGGCCGGCACGGCGCCGAAGTCGGCGTTGGTGGGAGAGATCCTCTACGGCAACAACTACGGCAAGAAGTCGTTGCAGAAGACCTATCTCAGCAAGGTCAGGGCGACCGGGCGCGTCACCATCTCGCCGCTGCACCGGGTCGTCTCGGTCGTCCCGGCGACGGGCGGCTACAAGGTCACCATCGAGCAGCTCAACACCAATGGCGACCCGATCGCGGTCAAGGAGGTGACCGCGGCGAAGGTGTTCTTCGCGGCGGGCAGCGTCGGCACGAGCAAGCTCCTGGTCAAGCTCAAGGCCACGGGCGCCCTGCCGAACCTGAACGGCGAGGTCGGCAGGGGCTGGGGCGACAACGGCAACGTCATGTGCGGCCGCGCGAACCACATGTGGGACCCGACCGGCAAGCTGCAGTCGTCCATCCCCACCCTGGGCATCGACAACTGGGCGGCGGGCGGCGCCTTCGCCGAGGTGGCACCGCTGCCGACCGGCATCGAGACCTACGCGTCGTTCTACCTGTCGATCACGAAGACCCCGAACCGCGCCCAGTTCACCTGGAACCCCGCCGCGGGCAAGGTCGACCTGAACTGGCAGACGGCGTGGAAGGAGGTCTCGATCAACGCCGCCAAGTCCATCTTCGACAGGATCAACTCAAAGGAGGGGACGATCTACCGGACCGACCTCTTCGGCGTCTACAAGATCTGGGGCGACCACCTGACGTACCACCCGCTCGGCGGCGCGGTCCTGAACAAGGCCACCGACAACTACGGGCGCCTGCACGGTTATCCGGGCCTGTACGTGATGGACGGGTCGTTGATCCCCGGCACCACCGTCGTGAACCCGTTCGTCACGATCACGGCGCTGGCCGAGAGGAACATCGAGAAGATCATCGCCACCGATCTCTGAGTCCGGTGTGGACGTCAGAACTTCGGTAGCACGCACAGGGCGTCGAGGCCGAACACCCGGTTCAACCTGCCGAACACGAGCCAGGCCCCGATGCTCATCGTGAGTTCCACGATCTCCACCTGGCTGTAGTGCCGGGTCATGCGCGACCAGAACTCGTCGTCGAGACCGTGGTGATCCAGTGCGTACCGCTCGGCGTACTCCGCGGCCAGCCTCGCCCGGTCGTCGAAGGCGTCGGTGGTGCGCCACTGGGTCACCGCGTCGACGAAGCCGTCCTCGACCTTCACGCCGTCGCGTTCGGTCCGCCAGTCGAGGCAGAACATGCAGCCGTTGATCTGCGCGATCCGCAGCCGCGCCGCCTCGAACTCGCGCAGCCCCAGCGTGGTGTGCTGGTACACGGCCAGCGAGAGGTTCGCGGCGGCCATGCCGATGCCCGGCACGAGCTCGCCCCACACGTATCCGATGGGATCCTTGCCCTCGGGGATGTCGATGTTCACGGCTTGCTCCTTCCGAGTTTGCCGGCCGCGGCGCGCAGCGGGACGTCGAGCGCGTCGTAGAGTCCCGGCTCGGCCTCGGCGAGCCAGTCGATGGCGTTCACGATGCGGCCGACGGCGGTCGCGTTGCCGCCCGCGGACCGGTTCTCGCCCTCGTCGGCGGACTCGACCGAGACCTCGATGCGCGGCCGGCCCTCGATGATCACCTTGTGCGTGCCGTCGCCGGACGGGGGCATCGGCCAGTCCGTCGCACACGAGTTGTGGATGCGTGTCACGTGCTCGATGACGATGAGCGGCTCACCGTTCACGATGCCCTGCACCTCGAACCGGATCGCGCCCTGGGTGCCCTTCTCGAACTCGCCCATGGTCCGCGTCGTGACCGTCTCGTCGAGCGCGCGCCGGTCGACGGTCTCGCGGATCTCGTCGATCTCGACCCCGAACGCCCTGGCCATCAACCGGATCTGCCCGCCCCACACCATGGTCGGCACCGTCGGCATCAGCATCGGCGCCTGGTAGTCGAGCGGCTGTCCGAACCCGATCAGCCACCGCACCGCGTCGGGCTGGTCGTAGGTCGAGTAGTCGAAGATCTCCTGGCAGCGCACCGCGTCGACGGTGTGGCCGAGCCCGCTGATCAGCAACGGCAGCACGTCGTTGCCCCAGCCCGGGTCGACGCCGGAGACGAACAGCGACCCGCCGCCCTCCTTGATGGCGGCTAGAACCGGTTCTCGAAGTTCAGGTGGCGCACTGCGGGGGTCGTACAGCGCGTACAGCGACGGCGTGACGACCACCGCGCCCGCGCGGATCGCCTTCGTGATGTCGGCCAGCGCGTCGTCCGGCCGGATGTCACCCGACGCGGCGTACACCACGGCGCGCGGACTCGTGGCGAGTACCGCGTCGATGTCGTTCGTGGCCGCGACTCCGAGCTCCTGCTCGATCCCCGCGAGGTCGCCCGCGTCGCGGCCGACCTTCTCCGGGTTGTGGACGACCACGGCCGTCAGCTTCAGCGCCGGATGGGCATCGACGGCGCGAATGGCGGCACGGCCGACGTTGCCGGTGCCCCACACCACTGTGGCGATCATGTGGTGCAGATTACCTAGAACACGTTCTAGTTGTACAGCGCCCATCCGGCGAGAAGCCGCCTGATCAGGTGTGGAGCCGCACTCCCGACAGCTGACCCGCGGGCCAGCCCGTGTTCCCGGTGAAGGTGAGCCGGACGTACCGGACCTGGGTGCCGGGCGGCGCGGCCGTGGCGGAGTTGCCGGTCGCGGGGTCGAAGACGTACCCGGCGGGCCCGGCGAGCGGGATGAACGACTGGCCGTTCGTGCTGCCCTCGATCGTCACGGTCTGGGTGCGCCGGCCCCACGCGGGGTTCGGCGGGAGCGCGAGCACGGCCCTGCGGCCGGCGTGCGCCGCCCCGAGGTCGACCTGGATCCACTGCGGGAAGGCGTTGTTCGCGCTCTCCCAGTAGGAGTGCGGATCGCTGTCGACGGCGAGACCGCTGCCGTAGTGCTGGGTCTGCGAACTCTGCGTCGTGGGGCGTCCGGCAGCCAGGTCGACGTCCGGGGTGGGAGGATCGCCGACCCACGGCGGGGTGGGCCTGATCGCGGTCAGCGCGATCAGGCCCTTGAGCATCCTGCCGCCGTCGCCGGTCAGCCTCATGTAGTAGTCGGCGGAGCAGCGGGTGCCGTCCTCGTCCGGCGCGAGGTAGCCGGATCCGACCGGCACGTCGGCCTGCGTCTCGGCGGTCTTGCAGATCTGGTTGCCCTCGTCGAACTCGTCGAACATCGAGATGTAGATGCCCTGCGCGCCAAGGCGGACCATGTTGTAGAACTGCCGCCACATGAAGTCGCCGTGCAACCGTTGCCGCGACCCGACATCGCCCGGAAGCACGCACGGCTGGTAGTCGATCCCGCGCGCGTTGCACTCAGCCTGGTCGGGTGTGTTCACGTTGGTGTGGAAGCGATCCGTGTCCGCTGGGGTGCCGATCCGGCCGACCATCCACGGCGAGATCATGTCGAACGACCGGTAGACGTTGCCGAAGCCCTGCCGCGAGTCCTCGATCCCCAGCCGCCAGTGGGTGGGGACGCCGCCGATCACGTAACAGCCGCGCGCCTTGAACCAGTGGCCTCCGCGGCCGGCCGGACGTGCGCGGTCACCGCGTCGCGGATCGGGCCCTCGCCGCCGGTCGGGTCGAACCGCTGCAGGGCCGCCGTGTCGATGTTGTTGTCGCGCATCCACTGGAAGTGCACGTCGACGGTCTACCGGTCGTGGTTGGAGAAGAGCGTGGCGGGCCGGCCGTCGCCCAGGTCGGCGAACGCGGTCGGGTACGTGCGCGCGTAGTCGCGGACGTCCGGCCACGCGACGATGGAACTGGTGGGCGGTGCGGGAGGCTGGCTCCAGTTGTCGTTCCAGTGCCACCAGCCGTCGATCGGGGAGTTGTCCCCGCGGCAGGCGAACCAGCCCTGGTACCCGACGGTGATCTTGCCGACGACGTCGCCGGGCGGGCTGGCCGCGTGCGCGGAGGTGGGCAGGAACCCCAGCGCGGGAGCGGCGAGCGCGGTGCTGAGCAGTGTTCGGCGTGACAGGGACATCGCGAACTCCTTTGTCGGCGACCCGACTCAAGAGTGCAAGATGTCAACAGGATCACGCAAGAATATGACGGACCGGAACTTCAGCCGTCAGCACGCGGGCGCAGGACGCGTGCTCAGCGGTTCGAGGTCGGGAACCGGCCGTCCGTGCTACCGAGAGCCACCAGTTCGGTGTACTGCTCCTGCCAGGACCTCTCGGTCGCGAGCAGGTCGGCGAGCCGCTGCACCCATGTCTCGTCGACCGTGCGCGCGGCGCCGGTGGCCAGGTGGCGGGCCGTTTCCTCGCGTGCTTTGAGCCATTCGGACAGCGTGGGCGCGAGCGCCGGTCCACCTTCGTCTTTTGGCATGGATCGACGATACGCGGTGCTCGTGGTGCTTCGCGCTGGTCATTGGGCTACTGTGGGTCAGGTTGGGGTACCAGCCGACGGCAACCAGCCGCTGCGGTCCCCGATCCCGTCCGGTCCGGTGTCTCCGGCCGGAGAACGGAGCACCGGCTTGCAGCCGGAATTCCCATCTTCACCCTCCTCGTCTTCCCGGTTCGGCAAGCCGCGTCACGCGGCGCAGGACTTCGCGCAAGCGAGGCTGTTCGCCGAGACCACCGGGATCCAGCACCAGCGCCAGGCCGCCAAGCGAGTGGCTGAGAACGCTCGTGACGCGGGCGACTGCCTTGATCTGTTGTCCATGCTCGGCCTGGCGAACCTGCCGGCATCCACCGCAGTCAGCGTCGAAGGAGCTCGCAGGTGACTCGAGGAACTGTCAAGTGGTTCAACGGCAGCAAGGGCTTCGGCTTCATCGCGCCTGAGGGCGGCGGGCCGGACCTGTTCGTGCACCAGTCCGAGGTGCAGGACTACGGGCATCACGGCATCGCCGACGACCAGGCCGTGGAGTTCGAGATCGGTGAGGGGCAGAAGGGGCCGCAGGCTCGCGCCGTGCGCCTCGTCTAGACCTGGTACGTCCACTGTGGAGTGATCGGTCATCGGCCGGTCACTCCACAGTGTTGTGCGCGGACCACGTGATCAGTCCGGCAGCAGCGGCACGGAGATGCCGGGATCGCGGCCGAGCAGCGTCGCCCGCGTCACGGACGCCGACCCGAAGCGGTCGCGCACGTGGTCCAGCGCGGCGTCCAGCGCGGCCGGTTTCCGCTCCTCGAACGGCAGTGCCAGCTGCATCGGCGCGTCGTTCTGCAGGTTGGTGAGCGAGACGCCCAGCAACGTGATGCCCCGGCTCTCGATCATCGGCGTCGCGGTGCCGAGCAGTTCCCTCGCCGCCGCCAGCAGCACCTCTGTCTCCGTTGTCGGGTGCCTCAACGTGTGCGAACGCGTCGCTCGCGTGAAATCCCCGAACCGCAAACGCAGCACCACGGTCCGGCATGCGCGCTCGGCCGTGCGCAGCCGCCGTGAGATGCCGTCGAGCAGCGAGGCGAGGATGGCGTCGAGCTCGTCTCGGGTGCGTTCCCGGCGGCCCAGCGCGCGTTGTGAGCCGATCGAGTGGCGGCGCTGTCCTGTTTGGACCGGGCGCGGGTCGTGGTTGTGCGCCAGCGCGTGCAGGTGCCGGCCCGCCGCCCGGCCGAGCATCGAGACCAGCCCTGCCTCGCCGAGCCCGGCGACCTCACCGACCGTGCGCAGGCCCAGGGCGTGCAGCTTGGCCGCCGTCACCTCGCCGACGCCCCACAGTCGTTCGACGGGCAACGGGTGCAGGAACTCCAGCTCGCGGTCGGCGGGCACGACCAGCAGTCCGTCCGGCTTCGCGACCCCGCTCGCGACCTTGGCCAGGAACTTCGTCCGCGCCACCCCGACCGTGATCGGCAGGCCGACCTGCGCGAGCACGTCCGCCCGCAGTCGTGCGGCGATCACCTCCGGCGGACCGGCGATCCGGTGCAGGCCACCGACGTCGAGGAACGCCTCGTCGATCGACAAGCCCTCGACCAGCGGCGTCGTGCCGCGGAACACCTCGAACACCGCTTTGCTCGCGGCGGAGTAGGCCGACATCCGCGGCGGGACGACGATCGCGTGCGGGCACAGCCGCCGTGCCCTCGCGCCGCCCATCGCCGTGCGCACGCCGAACGCCTTGGCCTCGTAGCTCGCGGCCAGCACCACTCCACCGCCCACGATCACCGGACGGCCGCGCAGGCTCGGATCGTCCCGTTGCTCGACCGACGCGTAGAACGCGTCGAGGTCGGCGTGCAGGATCGGGGTGCTCACGAACACATGTTCGCATCCGTCACCCGTTCAGAACAGTGCTGTCAGGGGATGAGTGCCCGCGCGATCGGCCAGGCGCCGGGGGAGGTGTTCGACAGGACGGTGATGGTGGTGCCGGTGTGCGGGTCGTGAGTGGACTTGAACGACGCACCGGCGTCGTACCCGGCGAGGATCACGGTGTCGCTGGTCTGGTGCAGCCAGAAGCCGAGGCCGTAGCGCAGCGACTCCTCGGGCACGTCGTGGTGCGGCCTCGTCACCAGCTCCGCGTCGCCACTGGCGAACAACGCGCGCCAGAACTTCGACATGTCGCCCGCCGTGGTGTGGATGCCGCCGTCACCGGTCGCCAGCACCGGCAGGTGGAAGACGTTCGAGCGGTCGAGACCCTCCAGATAACCGACGGCGGCGTCGCCGGGCAGTTCGTCGGAGCGCAGGAAGTCGGTCCTCGTCATGTCCGCCGGGCGGAGCACCCTGGAGCGGACGAGGTCGTGGTAGGACTGCCCGCCGGCCCGCTCGGCCAGCAGTGCCAGCACCACGTAGCCCCCGTTGCAGTACCCGAACCGCTCACCGGCCTTGAACTTGGTGGGAATCCCGTCCAGCAACGGCAGGAAGGCCTCCGTCGTGGTCAGCACGTGCACGGCGCCGATCACGTAGTCGTCGGCCTCCCAGTCACCCTCCTCGTCGAGGTAGTCGCCGATGCCGGACGTGTGCGTGAGCAGGTGCTCGACCGTCACGTCGTCGGCGATCAACGGCAGGTCGTCGCCGAGCAGCGAGCGGGCGGTGGTGTCGAGCGCCAGCTTCCCCTCGTGGATCAGCGAGAGCACGGTCAGCGCGGTGAACCCCTTGCCACCGCTGGCGATGCCGAACCTGGTGTCCACGGTGTTGGGCACCCCGTACGCGCGGTTGGCGAGCCCGTAGGCCTTCGCGAACTCGATCTCCCCGGCGCGGTCGATCTGGACCACGCCGGAGAAACCGGTGTCCTCGGCGATCCTGTCCAAGTCTCCCAACGGCATTCGCGCAGGCTAGACCTGTGTCGCCGCTTCGCTGAAACGAATTTTCCGCTGCGGCACCAGGGGCAGTGCGGGCAACGGGACGACATTTCGCAACGGTCTGCGGCGGGTGTGGAGCAACCGATCCGGCGGGCATCCCGTTTCGGGAAGTGTCGGGTTCGGCTCATCCACAGGAGAGGACCGAGCGGTCTTGTCGCTCGCCACGATCCAGCGCCCCGCCGGGGTGCCGCAGCCGCCGGTGCCGGTGAGAGCACCGCGGCGCTGGCTGTTCGTGCTGGCCGCGGCCGTGCTGCTGGTCCAGATGGCGATCGCGATGATCACCACCGCGGTCGGGCAGACGCCGACGGTCGACGAACCCGTCTACCTCGGCGCGACGGTCGTCCAGCTGCAGCAGCACAGCCTGCGGTACAACCCCGAGCACCCACCGCTGGGCAAGCTGATCATGGCGACCGGACTCGCGTTCGCCGACGTCCGCCTCGACGCCGGCTTCCAGGGCGACCAGACCGAACTGGGCAGGCACCTGCTCTACGAGTCGGGCAACGACCCCGGCGAGCTGCTGCTGGCGGCCCGGTTGCCGATGATCGTGCTGACGCTGCTGTTCGGCGTGGTCGTCCTCCTGTTCGCCACCGACATCACGAACAGGTCCGGCGGGCTCGTCGCGCTCGCGCTGTACACGTTCTCGCCCGACCTGATCGCCCACGGATCGCTGGCCACGCTGGACGTTCCTGCGGCCGGGTTCCTGCTCACGTCGGCCTGGCTGCTGTGGCGGGCGCGCACCGACCCCGCGCTCTACCTGCCGCTCGCCGGACTTGCCCTCGGCGCGGCACTGGCGACCAAGATGAACACCCTGGCCGCGGTGCCGGTGCTGCTGTTCCTGGCCTTCTGGCAGGCCCGCGTCAAAGCCGTGCTCGTCATGGTGCTGATCGCCGTCGCCGTGGTGTGGGCGTCGTACCTCGCCGTGGACCCGTTGCTGCGCTGGGAGACGCCATCAGGCCTGCCGTCCGCGCCGGTCGGTCTGCTGCCGTTCCCCGAGCCCTACCTCGACGGGATGCGCGTCCAGCTGGGGTTCGAGAACCGCGTCTGGGGCGGCTACCTCTTCGGCACGCACTACGAGGGTTCGCACTGGTACTACCTGCCGGCCGCGTTGCTGGTGAAGACACCGCTGGGAGCCCTGCTCCTCTGGGCGGCCGGAGCCGTCGCGATGGTCAAACGCCCGGCGGCCGCGTACGTCCTCGCTCCCGCCGCCGTGCTGCTGCTCTTCGCGATGACCGGCAACCGCGACCTCGGCGTCCGGTACGCGATCTTCGTGCCGATGTTCCTCGCGGTCGCCGCCGCGGTGGTCGCGCACCGCCGTTACGCCGCACTCGCGGTCGCGCTGGCCGCAGTCAGTTCACTGTGGACGTTCCCCTACTACCTGCCGTACTCCAACGAGGTGTTCGGAGGCCCGTCCAAGACCCACCTGCACCTGCACGACTCGAACGTCGACTGGGGCCAGGACCTGGGCAGACTGGCCGAGCGCCTGAAGCGGTACTCCGGCGAACGGAAGTGGCTCGTCTACAAGGGCTCCGGCGTGCCCGAGCACTACGGCATCAGTGCCGCCGACCCGCGCGAGGTGCCGCCGGACCAGGTGCACGGGCTGCTCGTCGTCTCCAACACGGCCATCGCCAAGGCCGACGACGTGCTGCGCGCACTGATCGACACGAGCGCCCCGATCGACGTGGTCGGCCACTCCATCACGATCTTCCGACGACCATAGGTAGGTGAAAGTTCCGTACCCCTACGGATGCGGACCCTGATTGTTCCGCGCGTGCGGGGCTCCGACAGTGATCGCAGCGAACGGCCGCCGTCCCTGCCCTGAGGTGGGCCGTTCCGAGATCCGGAGAGGAACCAACGTGACGAGAACACCACGGTCCTGGGGCCTGCTGGCCCTGGTCGCGGCCACGGTGCTGACGCCGGTCAGCATCGCGAACGCCGCACCGCCGAACGCCCCTGCGGCGAACTACCTGGGGGACACCGTCCCCGCCAACCTCGGTGACGCCTCGCCCATGTTCGTCGGCGGGCAGAACGCCACCGTGAGCGAGTTCCCCGGCATCATCGCGGGCATCCGCGCCGGTGGCACCCGGCCGGAGGGCCAGACCTGCACCGGCACGGTCGTGGCGCCGCGCAAGATCCTGATCGCGGCGCACTGCGCGGATGCCCAGGGGGAGAAGAAGTTCGTCTACGGGCTCGACGACCTCAAGGACTACCAGGGCGGCGCCGGCACCGGGTTCGCCGTGAACGTCGTCAGCTACAAGAAGCACCCGAAGTACGTCAACTTCGACCAGGGTTACGACGTCGCCGTCGTGACCGTGGACCGCGACATCGCGTTGAAGGGCGGTGCCGCGTACCCGAAGTTCGCCACCTCCGCGGACGCCGGTGGTGCCGCGCCGGGCAAGACGGGCCTCGGTTTCGGCTACGGCAAGAAGGACTTCAACGACAACTCGCAGGACGTCACCCTCGACAAGGCGACCCTTCCGGTCGTCAACGGGGACAGCGTCTGCCAGGGCGTCGGCGCGGGCTTCAAGTCGGCGACCATGATCTGCGCCGGGTACTCCGACGGCCGGATCTCGATCCTGCCCGGTGACAGCGGCGGCCCGCTGATCTTCGACGGCAAGATCTACGGTGTCGCGTCGTGGAGCCGGTCGGACTTCAAGTGGTACTCGATCTACGGCCGCCTCGACAACGAGATGGGCGACTGGGTCAAGACCGAGGTCGGTGAGCAGCCCCCGGTCGGCGACTTCGGGCTGACCGTCGCGCCGGGCAGTGGTTCGGTCGCCGCGGGCAGGACGGTGTCCGCGGGCATCACCACCACGGCCGGTTCGGGTGGCGCGGAGAACGCCACGCTGTCGGCCAGCGGCCTGCCCAGCGGCGTGAAGGCGGTCTTCCAGCCGACGTCGGTGACCACCGGCAACTCGGCCAAGGTCACGTTCGAGGCGAGCACCTCGGCGCCGAACGGCACCTACGAGATCACCGTCGGCGGCACCACGACGAGCGGCAAGACCGCGTCCGGCAAGTACTCGCTGACCGTCACCGGCGGTGGCGACCCGCAGCCGGGCGACTTCACCCTGGGAGCCTCGCCGAACAGCGTGAAGGCGGCCAAGGGGAAGTACGTCTCCACCACGATCTCTTCGAGTGGCGACGGCCGGACGATCACCCTGTCGGCCTCGGGCGTGCCCAGCGGCGTCAAGGCCACGTTCCAGCCGTCGTCGGTGGGTGCCGGCAGCTCGTCCAAGCTCACCCTGGACGTCTCCAGCACCGCGACCGCCGGCACGTCCAGCATCACGGTGACGGGCACGGACGCGGGCGGGAAGACCGCCACCACGACGGTGTCGCTCACGGTCGAAGGCAGCGAACCGCCGACCGGTGAGGTCACGGTGACCGCGTCGCCGTCGTCGGCCAGCGTCAGGCAGGGCATGCTCGCCCAGACCCTGGTGAAGGCCGCCGGCGGCACCGGCAACCTGACGTTGACGGCGTCCGGTGTGCCCACCGGTGCCCAGATGTCGTTCAACCCGGCCACGATCGGCCAGAACGGCAGCAGCAACGTCTGGGTCTTCACGAACTTCTCCACCCCGCCCGGCACCTACCCGATCACCATCAAGGCCACCTCGGCCGACGGGAAGACCGGCACGACCACGTTCACGCTGACCGTCACCCGCTAGACCCCCAGGGGAACAGGGAAAGGAAGAGTCCCGGCGCCTTGCGGCTCCGGGACTCTTCACTTCGTTGCGAGACTCAGACCGTCAGAGTCCAGGTGTCGATGTTGCCGGTGTCGTAGGTGTAGACGTCCTTCACCTGCAGCTTCCAGGTGCCGTTGCGCGCCTCGGCGGACAGGTCGACGGTGTAGGTCTCGTGGACACCCGCCGACGACGAAGCACCGCCCGCCTTCTTGAGCACGTAGGACTTGCCGGACGGGCTGATCAGGTCGATGGCCAGATCGCCGGTGTAGGTGTGGTTGATGTCGACCTTGACGGTTGCCGAGGCCGTGGAGTTGCCGGTGCAGCCGGAGATCGTGACCGACGACGAGACGGCGGTGCCGGTGTCCGGAATGGACACGTCGTCGCCGTTCGTGCCGGGGCCGCACACCGGGTCGGGACCGCCACCGATGAAACCGCTGTACAGCAGCTTGTTCGGCGAACCGGTACCGGGATTGGTGACCTTGCCGTCGGTGGCGTTGTTCACCAGCGCGTCGCGCAGGGCCTGTGGGCTCGCGGACGGGGTGGCCGACAGGTACAGGGCCGCGACACCCGCGACGTGCGGGGTGGCCATGGACGTGCCGGACATGTTCGTGGCGCCGCCGTTCAGCCCCAGCGAGGTGATGCCGTCACCGGGGGCGAAGATGTCCGTGCACGAGCCGTAGTTCGAGAACGAGGCGCGTGCGTCGTTGGACGAGGTCGCGTTCACCGTGATCAGCGACGCGATCTTGGCAGGGCCGGTGGAGCAGGCGTTCGTCGAGCTGTTGCCCGACGCGACGGCCATCTGCACGCCGGAGGCGACCATGCCGGCGATGGCGTCGTTGCCGATGTCGGCGGTGTCGAAGGTCCAGGAAGCGTTGACCACGGCGGGTTTCTGCGCGTTCGCCGTGATCCACTCGATGGCCTTCACACCGGCCGAGTCGGGGCCGCTGCTGCCGCAACTCGTGCCGAGCATGCGGACCGAGACCAGCTTGGCCTTCTTCGCCACGCCGTAGGTCTTCGAGCCGACCGTGCCCGCCACGTGCGTGCCGTGGCCCGAGCAGTCCTGACCGTTCTGGCCGTCCTCGATGAAGTCGGCGCCCACGGACGCGCGCCCCTCGAAGTCGGCGATCGACGTCTTGACGCCCGTGTCGGTGATGTAGACCGTCACGTTCGACGCGCCGCCGCCGGGGTAGGTGAACTTCTTGTCCAGCGGCAGCGCGGCCTGGTCCACGCGGTCCAGGCCCCACGTCGGGTTGTCCTGCACGTCCAGGGCCTTCGCGGTGCCGTCCTGGTAGACGGCCTTGACGGCGGGGTCGGCCGCCAGCCTCCGCGCCGCGGCCTCGGTCAGGTTCTTGACCTGGAAGCCGCGCATGGCACGGGAGAACACGGCGTCGAGGGTGCCGCCGTACTTCTGAGTGAGAGCGCTCGACGACGTCTGGACGGCGGCGCCGGGCTGCAGGGACACGATGAAACTGCCGCCGGCCACGGGGTTCCTGGCCTTGACGAAGTCGGCCTCAGCCGCCTGTGCCGGGGTGGCCAGCAGGGCGGAGGCGACGATCAGAACGGCGAGCCCGCAGGTGGTGCGGTGCATGGGAAGTCCTTCCGGCGTCGTCAGAACGTCAGGGTCCAGGTGTCGATGTTCCCGGCGTCGTAGGTCCAGACGTCGGTCACCTGCAACTTCCACGTGCCGTTGCGGTTCTCGGCCGAGGCGTCGACCGTGAAGGTCTCGTGCACACCGGCCGACGAGGTGGCGCCCTTGGCCTTCTTGAGGCTGTGGACGGCACCGGACGGACCGACCAGGTCGATGGCCAGGTCAGCGGTGTACGGGTGGTTGATGTCGACCTTCACCTGGGTGGTGGCCGAGGCCTTGCCGGTGCAGCCGGTGACGTTCACCGACGACGTGACCGCGGTGTTGTTGTCCGGAATGGACACGTCGTCCCCGTTGGTGGCCGCGGCACACGGCTCCGGGTCGGGGCCACCGCCGCCCATGAAGCTGATGTTGAGCAGCTTGTTCGGCGAGCCCTGGAGATCGGTGATCTTGCCGGTCGTCGCGTTGTTCACCAGCGCGTCGCGAACCTGGGCAGGGATTGCGGACGGGTTCGCGGACACGTACAGCGCGGCGGCACCGACGACGTGCGGGGTGGCCATCGACGTGCCGCCCATGGACGTGGTGCCGCCGCCGTTCCTGGTCGACGTGATGTTCGAGCCGGGCCCGAAGAGGTCGACGCACGAGCCCCAGTTCGAGGCCTGCCCGCCGGTGTAGATCGAGCGCCTGTCGGCCGAGTCGCTGGCGGCGACCGTGATGCCCTCCGGCACGCGGGCGGGAGAGGTGTTGCAGGCGTTGCCGTTGTTGTTGCCCGCAGCCAGGCCGAACGTCACGCCCGCCGCGATCGCGCGCTTCACCGCGTTGTCCACAGTGGAGTCCGCGCCGCCGCCGAGGCTCATGTTCGCCACGGCGGGCTTCGTCGCGTTCTGGGCCACCCAGTCGATGCCCTTGATGATCTGCGAGTACTGGCCGTTGCCGGAGCAGTCGAGCACGCGGACCGCGACCAGGTTGACCTTCTTCGCCACGCCGTACGTCTTCGACCCGACCGTGCCGGCGACGTGCGTGCCGTGGCCCTGGCAGTCCGAGGCGTCCGCGTCGTTGTCGATGAAGTCGTAGCCGTCCTTGGCCCGGCCCTCGAACTCGGTGTGCGCCTTGTAGATCCCGGTGTCCAGGACGTACGCGGTCACGTTCGAGGCGGTGTTCGGGTAGGTGTAGCGCTGGTCCAGCGGCAGGTTCGCCTGGTCGATCCGGTCCAGCCCCCAGGTCGGGCTGGTCTGGGTGTCGGAGATGCTCGCCCAGCCGTCCTGCTGCACGTAGGCCACCGACGGGTCGGTCGCGAGCCGCCGCGCCGCCGCCTCGTCCAGCTTGACGGCGAAGCCGCGCACCGACGCGACGTAGGTGTTGCTGACCTTGCCGCCGTGCTTGCGGGCGAGGTCGAGGGCCTTGGCGTTGGTGGTCGGGACGTCGGTGGCACCGTCCTTGAAGACGACGATGTAGCTGCCCGCGACTGGCTTGTCGCTCTTCTGGATCGAGCCCGTTTGAGCGGAAACAGGGCTGCTCACCGCTGCCGCGACGGCCAGGCCGATGCCGGCGGCCGCGAGCACGCGTGTCGTGCGATCGAGTCGCATCTCGGGTTCTCCGTTCTGGCCGCCACTGCAGGGATGGGCGGCACGTGCCGATCACCATCGATCGAGGCCGAACGGCGAACAATCCGGATATCTCTACGTAGGGATACCCGTCTTTCACCTAACATCGGTGCGGATGAGCCGGACACCGAAGTCCAGGGCGCGGCGCTGCGACCCCGGCGGACTGATGCGCACCAGCTCGCCGGTGCTGGTGGGCCGGGGTGACCAGCTCGGCGCGCTGCGAGCGGCCGTGCCGAGCCAGCCCGCGGTGGTCATGATCGAGGGCGAGGCGGGCGTCGGGAAGTCACGCCTGGTGCGGGAGTTGCTGGACGCCGACCTGGGGCCGCTCTTCGTCCTCATGGGCCACTGCCAGCCGGTGGGGGAGCCGTTCCCGTACGGCGCGGTGCTGGAGGCGTTGCGCGACTGCACGGATCGCCTGGCGCGCAACCACTCCCGGCTGAGCCCGGTGTCGGGTGTGCTGGGTTCACCGTTGCCGGAACTCGCCGAGTACCTGCCACCACCGCTGCCCCCGACCGGTGATCCGCGGGCCGACCGGCACCGGCTGTTCCGCGCGATGCGCGAGCTGATCAGCGTGCTCGGGCCGGTGCTGCTCGTCGTCGAGGACCTGCACTGGGCCGACGACGGGTCCCGGCAGCTGCTGCGGTTCCTGATGGGCGACCCGCCGGCCAATCTGTCCATCGTGGTCACCTACCGGCGCGAGGACGTGCCGGGTGGTGTGCCGCTCGGCTCGGCGTACCGGCCGCCCACCGGCATCACCAGCGCGTTGCTCGAACTCGAACCGCTCGACGTGGCCGAGGTGCGGGCGCTGACGTCGGCGATCCTCGACGGCGAGACGGTGTCGGCGGAGTTCGCGGCCAAGCTGCACGAACGCACGGCGGGCATCCCGTTCGTCGTCGAGGAGACGTTGCGGGCGTTGCGGAATCCCGCCGGTGCCGTGCACGCGGACGGCGCCACGGCGCGCAGGCTGCTCGACAACGTCGAGGTTCCGGTCCTGCTGCGCGACGCCATCGCCGAACGACTGGCCGCGTTGCCCGCCGCCGCGACGAGGTTGGTCGAGGCCGCGGCGGTGCTGGGCGCGCCCGCGTCCGCCGAACTGCTCGGCGAGGTGGCGGAGATCAGTGAGAGTCGTGCCGCCTTGACGCACGCGCTGACGGGCCATGTTCTGCACGAGGTCGACGCACGGCGGTACGGCTTCCGGCACGCGCTGGCCCAGCAGGCCGTCTACGACACGTTGAGCGGACCGGACCGCCAGGAGCTGCACCGCCGCGCGGCCGAGGTGCTCGACCGGGTCGAACCACGCCCGCTCGTCCAGCTCGCCGAGCACAGCGAACGCGCCGGGCGCACGTCCGAGTGGCTGCGCTACGGCGAGGCCGCCGCGGACCGGGCGGTCGAGAACGGCGACGCGGGCACGGCCACCGCCCTGCTGCAACGGCTGCTGCTCGACCCGGCCGTACCCGCGGCCGACGTCGACCGGCTCGCGATCAAGCTCGGTCAGGTCGCCCACCAGGGCCTCGACCAGCTGGACCCGACCGAGGCGCTGGAACGCCTGCTGTCGGACCGGCGCCTGTCGACGGCGGCGCGCGGGCAGGTCCGGCACTACCGGGGTGTGCTGCTGATCCGCCAGGCGGGCGGTGTCGAGGAGGCCCGCTCCGAGCTCGAACGGGCCGTCGCCGACCTGACCGAGTGCCCGGATCTCGCCGCGAGGGGAGAAGCCGTGCTGGGACTGTCCTACCTCGGCATGACCCCGATGAGCGAGGTCCAGCCCTGGCTCGACCGCGTCAGCCGGGCACGAGCGGCAGCGACCGACCCCGAGCAGAAGATGGCGTTGTACGCCAACGAGGTCGGTTCCAAGATGCACACGGGCGACCCCTCGGTGCTGGCCGAGTGGGACTTCCGGCCCGCGTCCACCTCCGGCGAACTGCGCCAGCTCGCCCGCGCCCACTGCAACCTCGCCGACGCCATGACCACGACCGGTCATTTCGGCCGGTGCGCCGACCTGTTGCGCGACGGCCTGCGGTTCGCCGCCGAGTGCGGTGCCCCGTTCACGGCGAGCACCGCCCACGCGACGAGGGCCCGCCTCGACTGGCTGACCGGCAACTGGGACGGCCTCGCCGACCGGGCGTCGAGCCTGCTCGACGAGTACCGCGACCTGTTCCCGCTGGCCAGCGAGCTGTGCCTGGTCCTCGGCTCGCTGGCGATGGCGCGGGGTGAGTGGGCGGAGGCGACCAGCTACCTCACCGAGACCGGCGCGTTCGCCCCCGAGGAGTCGATCGTGCCGGTCGCCATCGCGGGCTGCGCGGCTCTCGCTCGGACGATGCTGGCCCAGGACGAGATCACCCGTGCCTGCGTGGACGTCGACCGAGGCCTCGCGATCGTGCGCACGAAGGGCGTGTGGGTGTGGGCGACCGAACTCGGCCCGGTCGCCGTGGCCACGTTCCTCGCCGCCGGGCGGGAGACCGACGCCGAGACGCTGATCGAGCAGATCGAGGCGGGGATCGAGGGCAGGGACGCACCGATGGCGTTCGCCGCCCTCGCCTGGTGCCGTGGCCTGCTCGCCGAGGCACGCGGCCAGGCCGACGCCGCCATGTCGCTCTTCCGCGAGGCCGCCGACCGGTACTCGGCCCTGCCCGCGCCCTACCTCACCGCACTGGTCGCTGAACGCGAAGCCGCCTGCCTGCTGTCCTCCGACCAGGAGAAGGCGGCCGAGATCCTGTCGGCCCTGGTGGACACGTTCGACGGCCTGGGCGCCACCCGTGACGCGGCCCGGTGCCGGCACCAGCTGCGCAGCATCGGCGGCGGCAAACCGTCACGGCGCGGGCGGCGCGGGTACGGCGACGAGCTGTCGCCACGCGAGCAGGAGGTCGCCCGGCTGCTGGTCGCCGGCCACACCAACCGCAAGATCGCCGACGTGCTGTTCCTGTCGCCGCGCACCGTCGAGCAGCACGCGGCACGGGTGCTGCGCAAGCTCGGGGTGTCGTCGCGGGCCGAGCTGCAGGCGGAGGACCTCGCTTAGGTAGAGGCCCGCAGCTGTTCTCACGCCACGGCTTCGCGGCCACCGGTGTCCACGTAGATCACGCCGTCCCGCACCACGACCGGGTACGTGCGCACGGCCTTCTTGGCGGGCAGGCACGTCGGCATGCCGGTGCGGAGGTCGAAGAGCGCGGCGTGCAGCGGGCATTCCACGAAGCACCCCTCCAGCCAGCCCTCGGACAGGGACGCGTCCTGGTGGCTGCAGGTGTCGTCGATCGCGTAGAACTCGCCGTCCGCGTTGAAGACCGCGATCGCAGGCTTGCCGTCGACCCGCACGGACTCGCCCGGTGGCAGGTCGTCGACGGCGCATGCGGTGATCATCAAAAACCCTCCGTTGCGTATTACGGAACCGGGTGTGCGATACGCAACAGCAGAATGACGGAGGTGCTCGGACGCGTCAAGGCGCAAATGTCCAGCGTTTCTCGCGTGCAACACCGCGTGCTCGTTCGCAACACAGCGTTGCGCCAATCGGATACTGTTGCGTGATGAGCAACAACGGGGAGGCGCGCGACCCGGCGCTGGTGCAATCGGTCGATCGGGCGGTGTCGGTGCTGGAACTGCTGGTCCGCAACGGGGAAGCGGGAATCACCGAGATCGCCGCCGAGCTCGGCGTGCACAAGTCCTCCGCGTCCAGACTCGTTTACACGCTCCAGGCCCGTGAGCTCGTGGAACAGGACGGCGAACGCGGCCCGTTCCGGATCGGTCTCGGCATGCTGCGGTTCGCCGGAGCGGTGAGCGGCCAGCTCGACTACGTCCGGGTGGGAGGCCCCGTCTGCTCGGCGCTCGCGGATCGGCTCGGGGAGACCGTCAACATCGCGATCCTCGACAGCGACGTGGCCCTCAACGTGAGCCAGGCGCGGGGGAGCTCCGCCGTGGCGGCGCAGAACTGGATCGGCCAGCGCACGCCGTTGCACGCCACCTCGAGCGGCAAGGTCCTGCTCGCCGCCGCGCCACCGGCCGAGCAGGAACGCCTGCTGTCCGGCGACCTGGAGTCCTGTGCTCCGCGCACGATCACCGATCCCGTGAAGCTGCGCAGCGTGCTGCGCCGCACCGCCGAGGACGGGTTCGCCACCTGCATGGAGGAGCTGGAGGCCGGCTTGCACGCGGTCGCGGTGCCGGTGTTCGGTTCGCGCGGCGACGTCGTGGCGGCGATCAGCGCCGCCGGTCCCGCCTACCGGCTCTCGCAGAAGCGCATGCCCGAGATCGTCGAGGAGCTGCGCGTGGCGTCGCGCGACCTCTCCGTCCGCATGGGGCATCCCGTGCTGTGAAAGACGTTCATGAACGACGAGCCCTCGGCCTCGGCCGGGGGCTCGTCGTCGTTTCGGGTGCCTCCGTCCGTGCGACAAGGGCTTGACAACGGCTCGTGCGGGTCGCACCGTGATGCGCGCTGCAGTTGCATAATGCGGACCTCGTTGCGTATTGCGGAACTTGCTCGGAAGGGTTGGCCCGTTGTCGCTCTCCGTTCCCACCACCACGGTTCTGGACCAGGACCTCGACGAACTCGACCCGGAGGTCGCCGCCGGGATCCGCGCCGAGATGCACCGCCAGCGGTCGACGCTGGAGATGATCGCCTCCGAGAACTTCGCGCCGGTCGCCGTGCTGCAGGCGCAGGGATCGGTGCTGACCAACAAGTACGCGGAGGGCTACCCGGGCCGCCGCTACTACGGCGGGTGCGAGCACGTCGACGTCATCGAGGCGCTGGCGATCGAGCGGGTGAAGGCGTTGTTCGGCGCCGAGCACGCGAACGTCCAGCCGCACTCCGGCGCGCAGGCCAACGCCGCGGCGATGGCGGCGGTGCTGCAGCCCGGTGACACGATCATGGGCCTCGACCTCGCGCACGGCGGCCACCTGACGCACGGCATGCGGATCAACTTCTCCGGCCGGCTGTACGACGTCGTGGCCTACCACGTGGACCGGGAGTCCGGCCGCGTGGACATGGCCGAGGTCGAACGGCTCGCGCTGGAGTCGCGGCCGAAGCTGATCATCGCGGGCTGGTCGGCCCACTCCCGGCAGCTCGACTTCGCCGAGTTCCGCCGCATCGCCGACCTCGCCGGCGCCAGGCTCATGGTCGACATGGCGCACTTCGCCGGTCTCGTTGCGGCGGGCCTGCACCCGAACCCCGTGCCGTTCGCCGACATCGTCACCACCACGACGCACAAGACGCTCGGTGGCCCGCGCGGTGGCGTGGTCCTGTGCCGGAGGGAACTGGCCAAGAAGATCGACTCCGCGGTGTTCCCCGGCCAGCAGGGCGGGCCACTGCAACACGTCATCGCGGCCAAGGCGGTCGCGTTCAAGATCGCGGCGGGCGGCGAGTTCCGCGAACGCCAGCAGCGCGTCCTCGAAGGCGCGCGCATCCTCGCCGAACGCCTCACACGGCCCGACTGCGCCGAAGCCGGCGTGAAGGTGCTTTCCGGCGGCACCGACGTGCACCTCGTGCTCGTGGACCTCGTCGAGTCCGAACTGGACGGCAAGCAGGCCGAGGACCGGTTGCACCGCATCGGGATCACCGTCAACCGCAACGCCGTCCCGTTCGACCCGCGCCCGCCGATGATCACCTCCGGCCTGCGGATCGGCACCCCCGCGCTCGCCGCCCGCGGCTTCACCGCCGGCGACTTCGCCGAGGTCGCCGACATCATCGCCGCTGCCCTCCAGCCGTCCTCCGACGAGGACGACCTCTCCGCTCGCGTCGCCCGGCTGGCGGCGAAGAACCCCCTCTACCCCCACCTCTGACAGGAGCGACTCAAGTGGCACATGCGGTGAACGGTGTCGTGGCTGCGGGGCGTGGGGCCAGGGTCTCGGTCGAGACCATCCTCGTGCCGGACCCCGGCCCCGGCGAGGCACTGGTGAAGGTGCAGGCCTGCGGGGTCTGCCACACCGATCTGCACTACCGGGAGGGCGGGATCAACGACGAGTTCCCGTTCCTGCTCGGGCACGAGGCCGCGGGCGTCGTCGAGGCAGTCGGCGACGGCGTGACCGACCTCGAACCCGGCGACTTCGTGATCCTCAACTGGCGCGCGGTGTGCGGTTCGTGCCGCTCCTGCCTGCGCGGCCGGCCGCAGTACTGCTTCAACACCCACAACGCGGCGCAGCCCATGACGCTGGAGGACGGCACACCGCTGTCGCCCGCACTGGGCATCGGCGCGTTCGCGGAGAAGACGCTCGTCCACTCGGGACAGTGCACCAAGGTGAACCCGAAGGCACCGGCGGAGGTCGCGGGCCTGCTCGGCTGCGGCGTGATGGCGGGCATCGGCGCCGCGATCAACACCGGTGGCGTCACCCGCGGTGACAGCGTGGCGGTCCTGGGCTGCGGCGGCGTCGGTGACGCGGCCATCGCGGGCGCCCGGCTGGCGGGGGCGCGCACGATCATCGCCGTCGACCTCGACGACACCAAACTCGAATGGGCGCGGGGATTCGGTGCCACGCACACGATCAACGCCCGCGAGCGGGACGTCGTGGAGGCGATCCGGGAACTCACCGAGGGCAACGGCGCCGACGTCGTGATCGACGCGGTCGGCCGCCCCGAGACGTTCCAGCAGGCGTTCTACGCCCGTGACCACGCCGGCCTCGTCGTGCTCGTGGGTGTGCCGACCCCGGACATGTTGCTGGAACTGCCGTTGATCGACGTGTTCTCGCGCGGCGGCGCGGTGAAGTCGTCCTGGTACGGCGACTGCCTGCCTTCGCGTGACTTCCCGATGCTGATCGACCTGTACCTGCAGGGCCGGCTGGACCTCGGCGCGTTCGTCTCGGAGACCATCGGGCTCGGCGACGTCGAGAAGGCGTTCGAGGACATGCACCACGGCCGCGTGCTGCGTTCGGTGGTGGTCCTGTGACCCAGCCGAGAGTCGTGCTGATCGGCGCGGGCATCGTCGGATGCGCGCTGGCCGACGAACTGACCGCGCGCGGATGGACCAACATCACCGTGCTCGAACAGGGACCGCTGTTCGCGACCGGCGGGTCGAGCTCCCACGCGCCGGGCCTGGTCTTCCAGACCACCGGCTGCAAGACCATGACGTCGTTCGCCAAGTACACCGTCGAGAAGTACACGGCGCTGACGATGGACGACCAGTGGTGCTTCCAGCAGCTCGGCGGCCTGGAGGTCGCCACCACCCCGGAACGCTGGACGGACATCAAGCGCCGCCACGGCTGGGCGACGTCGTGGGGCGTCGAGAGCTTCCTGCGCGACCCGGAGGAGTGCGCGCGACTGCACCCGCTGCTCGACCCGGCCAAGATCCTCGGCGGGTTCCACATCCCCGGCGACGGCCTCGCGAAGCCGTTGCGCGCGGCCGAGGCACAGGCGCGCAGGGCGATGGAACGCGGCGCGAAGTTCCTGGCACACCACGAGGTCACCGGCATCGAACGCACCGGGCGCCGCGTGAAGGCCGTCGTCACCGAGCACGACACGTTCCAGGCCGACATCGTCGTGTCCTGCGTCGGCATGTGGGGTTCGCGCATCGGCAGGATGGTCGACCTCGACATCCCGCTCGTCCCGATGGCCCACCAGTACGCGAAAACGGCTCCGCTGCCGGCGTTGAAGGGCGTCAACACCGAGCTGTCCGAGATGTCGAAGCCGTTGCTGCGCCACCAGGACGCGGACCTGTACTTCCGCGAGCACGTCGACCGCGTCGGCATCGGCGCCTACGGGCACCGGCCGATGCCGATCTCGGCGGACGACATCCTCGACTTCGACGTGGCACCGACCATGCCGTCCGAGATCGCGTTCACCCCGGAGGACTTCGAGACCTCCTGGGACGCCGCTGTCGACCTGCTGCCGGTGCTGGCCGACTCGAAGGTCGAGGAGGGCGTCAACGGCCTGTTCTCCTTCACCCCGGACGGCAACCCGCTGCTCGGCGAACACCCCGGCCTGAACGGGTTCTGGGTGGCCGAGGCCGTGTGGATCACGCACTCGGCCGGTGTCGCGAAGGCGATGGCCGAGTGGCTGGTGGACGGGCAGCCGGGCATCGACCTGCACGGCTGCGACCTCAACCGGTTCGAGGACGTCCAGCGCTCGCCCGGTCACGTGTACGAACGCAGCTGCCGGGCGTTCGTCGAGGTCTACGACGTCCTGCACCCGCTGCAGCCCGCCGAGAACCCGCGGCCGTTGCGCACCAGCCCGTTCTACGAGCGGCAGCAGGAACTCGGCGCGGTGTTCCTCGAGGCGTCGGGCTGGGAGCGGCCGCACTGGTACGAGGCCAACGCCTCACTGCCCGAGGTCGCGGAGATCCCCGAACGCAACGAGTGGGCGTCCCGGTTCTGGTCGCCGATCGCCGGCGCCGAGGCCCTCGTCGCGCGCAAGCGGGTCGCGATGTTCGACATGACCGCGCTGAAGCGGCTGGAGGTCAGCGGCCCGGAGGCGTTGACGTTCCTGCAGACCATGACCACGAACCAGCTCGACCGCAAGCCGGGCGCGGTGGTCTACACGTTGCTGCTCAACGAGGACGGGGGAGTGCGCAGCGACCTGACCGTCGCCCGGCTCGGCGAGAACCGGTTCCAGGTCGGCGCGAACGGCCCGCTCGACCTCGACTGGCTGCGCAGGCGCATGCCGCCCAACGGCGGCGTGCACATCACCGACATCACCCCCGGCACGTGCTGCATCGGCCTGTGGGGACCGCTGGCCCGTGACCTCCTGCAGCCGTTGACCCGCACCGACTTCTCCCACGAGGCGATGGGCTACTTCAAGGCCCAGGAAGCCTTCATCGGCGAGGTGCCGGTCACCGCCATGCGCCTGTCGTACGTGGGTGAGCTCGGCTGGGAGCTCTACACCACCGCGGACATGGGGCGGCGTCTCTGGGACACGCTCTGGGAGGCCGGGCAGCGGCACGGAGTCATCGCCGCCGGCCGCAGCGCGTTCACCAGCATGCGGCTGGAGAAGGGCTACCGCTCGTGGGGCGCCGACGTCACCACCGAGCACGACCCGTTCGAGGCGGGGCTGGGCTTCGCGGTGCGGATGAACAAGGGCTACTTCCACGGCCGCAAGGCGTTGGAGGGCAGGTCGGAGGAGACCGCGGCCCGCAAGCTCACGTGCCTGGTGATCGAGGACGACTACCAGGTCGTGATGGGCTCGGAACCGGTGTTCGCCGGTGGGGTGCCGGTCGGGTACGTCACCAGTGCGGCTCGCGGGTACTCGATCGGCAAGAACATCGCCTACGCCTGGCTTCCGGCCGAAGTGGCGGTCGAAGGCAGTGCGGTGGAGATCGAGTACTTCGGTGACCGCGTCCAGGCCGTCGTGTCGTCGGAACCGCTGTTCGACCCCGAGATGACGCGGATCCGGTCCTGACGCTGACGCGCTTCCTCCTGTTCTGACTTCTCTTCACGGAGCCACCATGACCGCGACCGAACTGCCGTCCAGCCTGATCCCCACGTTGCCCGGCAACACCTACACCGACCCGGCGATCTTCGCGCTGGAGCAGCAGAACATCTTCGAGCGGATGTGGTTCTGCGCGGTCCGCGGTGCCGACCTGCCGGACGCGGGCAACTTCCGGACCGTCCAGATCGGACGCGAGAGCGTCCTCGTGACCCGCTCGCGCGACGGGTCGCTGCGCGCGTTCCTCAACATCTGCCGCCACCGCGGCGCCAAGCTGTGCGTCGAGGAGACCGGCACGGTCAAGCGCAACTTCCAGTGCCCGTACCACGCCTGGACCTACGGGCTGGACGGCAAGCTGGTCGCCGCGCCGAACCTCACGTCGATGCCGGACGTCGACCGCGTCGAGTACGGGCTCAAGACCGTGCACCTGCGCGAGTGGCTCGGCTACGCGTGGATCTCGCTGGCCGACGAGCCCGCGTCGTTCGAGGAGACCGTGCAGCAGGACGTGCGCGAACGCCTGGGCAACCTCGACGCGATCGGCAACTACCAGGTCAGCGAACTGGAGCTGGGCCGCCGGATCACCTACGACGTCAAGGCCAACTGGAAGCTCATCATCGAGAACTTCATGGAGTGCTACCACTGCGCGACCATCCACCCCGAGCTCACGGAGGTCCTGCCGGAGTTCGCGGACGGGTACGCCGCGCAGTACTACGTCGGGCACGGGGCGGTGTTCGGCGAGGAGATCAAGGGCTTCACGATCGACGGAAGCGAGGGCTTCGAGAACCTGTCCGGCGTCGCCTCCGACCAGGAACGCCGGTACTACGCGATCACCGTGCGGCCGCAGGTGTTCATCAATCTCGTACCGGACCACGTGATCATCCACCGGATGTTCCCGATGTCCGCCGACCGCACGATCGTCGAGTGCGACTGGCTCTACGCCAAGGACGTCGTCGCGACCGGCAAGGACGTGTCGCGGTCCGTCGAGCTCTTCCACCGGGTCAACGAGCAGGACTTCGAGGCCTGCGAACGGTGTCAGCCCGCGATGTCGTCGCGGGCCTACGCGAACGGGGGTGTGCTGGTCCCCTCTGAGCACCACATCGGGGAGTTCCACCGCTGGGTCCAGGAAGTCACATCCGCGACGAGGCGGTAGACACCATGTCCGAACCGAAGTTCTCACCCACCACCAAGACGGGCACGGATCGTGTCGTGTTCGTCGTCTCCGCCGTTGTCGCCGCGGCCTTCCTCGGCTGGGGCGTCATCGGCACCAGCAGTCTCGGCAGCGTGTCGACCGCGGTCCTCGGCTGGGTCATCCGCAACACCGGCTGGGCGTTCCTCACGGCGGCGACCGGATTCGTGATCTTCGCCCTGTGGCTGGCCTTCAGCAAGTACGGACGGATTCCGCTGGGCCAGGACGGTGAGAAGCCGGAGTTCCGGACGATCTCGTGGGTCGCGATGATGTTCAGCGCGGGCATGGGCATCGGCCTGATGTTCTACGGTGTCGCGGAACCGTTGGCGCACTTCGTGAAGCCGCCGCCGGGGTCGGTCGAAGGCGGCTCGGACGCGGCGATCGACGTGGCGATGGCGACGTCGTTGTTCCACTGGGCGATCCACCCGTGGTCGATCTACGCCGTCGTCGGCCTCGCGATCGCCTACGGGACTTTCCGTCGTGGCCGCAGGCAACTCATCAGCGCCGCGTTCGCCCCCTTGTTCGGTGACCGGGTCTCGGAGAAGCCGCTGGGACGGCTGATCGACGTGCTGGCGATCTTCGCGACGTTGTTCGGGTCGGCGGCTTCGCTCGGGCTCGGCGCGTTGCAGATCGGCAGCGGGCTGAAGGCGGGCGGGTTCGTGCGCGAGAACCCCGGTGTCGGCGTGCTGATCGGCATCATCGCGGTGCTGACGGTGGCGTTCGTGGCATCGGCCGTGTCGGGCGTGGCCAAGGGGATCCAGTGGTTGTCGAACATCAACATGGTGCTCGCGACCGTGCTCGCGGTCTTCGTGTTCGTCGTCGGACCGACCATCCTCATCCTCAACCTGATTCCCGCGGCGGTCGGCGACTACTTCCGCGACATGGGCGAGATGATCTCCCGCTCGGCGGGGACCGGCGGGAACGCCATGGAGACGTGGCTGTCCGGCTGGACGATCTTCTACTGGGCCTGGTGGATCTCGTGGACGCCGTTCGTCGGCATGTTCATCGCCCGGATCAGCCGCGGCCGCACGATCAAGCAGTTCGTCAAGGGCGTGATCCTCGTGCCCTCGGTGGTGAGCCTGGTCTGGTTCGCGATCATGGGCGGGACCGCGATCTCGGTGCAGCGCGAGGGCACTGACCTGGCGGGCGCGGCGAACCCGGAGTCGCAGCTGTTCGGTGTGCTCGGCCAGTTCCCGTTCGCCGCCGTGGCCGGGGTGGTGGTGATGGTGCTGGTGGCGATCTTCTTCGTATCCGGTGCCGACGCGGCCTCACTGGTGATGGGCACCTTGTCCCAGCGCGGGGCGGGCGAGCCGCATCGCCGGCTGGTGGTGTTCTGGGGTGTGGCGACCGGTGGCGTGGCTGCCGTGATGCTGCTCGTCGGCGGGGGAGGCGCGACCGCCCTGACCGGGTTGCAGAACCTCACGATCATCGCCGCCGCACCGTTCGCGGTCGTCATGGTCGTGGCGTGCGTGGCGCTGGTGAAGGACCTGCGCAGTGACCCGCTGGTCTCAGATCAACGCCCGGATCGCGCGCTCGAACCCGACGACGTGCTGTGAAGCCAGTTCGCTCGCCTTCTTCGCGTCGCCCTCGACGATCGCGGTGAGGAGGGGCACGTGCTCGTCGACGTGACCGGCCATTCCGGACAGTCGTGGCAGGAAGACGCACCAGATCCGGGTGGCCAGGTTGTCGTAGGAGATCAGGGTGTCCTCGAGGAACGGGTTGTGCACGCACCCGTAGATCGCGCGGTGCACGCCGACGTCGGTGCGCAGGAGTTCCGTGTTGTCGCCCGTCGGCGCCGCCGTGTCGAGCCGCGAGCGCAGCTCG
This sequence comes from Lentzea kristufekii, assembly GCF_033949925.1. NCBI lineage: Bacteria > Bacillati > Actinomycetota > Actinomycetes > Pseudonocardiales > Pseudonocardiaceae > Lentzea > Lentzea kristufekii. The sequence goes on along the minus strand of NZ_JAXAVV010000004.1, from coordinate 311,634 downwards.
GTGAGAGCGGTCCTGTCCTGCGTCGTGGCGCGTTCGGCCGCGGCCGCCGCGGCGAGGGGTTCCAGGGTCCGGCGCACCTCGGAGATGTGGGAGAGGTCGGAGATGTTCACGTCGGTGGCGAACGTGCCGCGGCGCGGGAAGGCGACGACGAGCCGTTCCTGCTCCAGCCGCTTGAGGGCCTCGCGGATCGGGGTGCGGCCGACGCCGAGCTCGGTGCGCAGCCTGTCCTCGTTGATGGGCTCACCCGGCTTGATCTCCAGCATGACCAGGCGATCTCGCAGGACCGCGTACGCCCGCTCGGTGAGTGAGACGGAGGCGGGCTCGTCGTTGACCCGTGCGTTCATGTGACCTACCGTAACGCACAGACTGATATACCAGTAGTCGACCAGATGATTCAGCTGGAGGCGTCGCGCATGACCAGCTCGGCTCAACCGCCCGGAGCGCACCTGCCGGAGCACCCGGACTTCCTCTGGGACGACCCGGAACCGAAGTCCTCCTACGACGTCGTGGTCGTCGGCGGTGGAGGGCACGGCCTCGCGACCGCGTACTACCTCGCGAAGGTGCACGGCATCACGAACGTCGCGGTGCTGGAGAAGGGCTGGCTCGCGGGCGGCAACATGGCCCGCAACACCACGATCATCCGGTCGAACTACCTGTGGGACGAGAGCTCCGGCATCTACGAGCACTCGCTGAAGCTGTGGGAGGGCCTGGAGGACGACCTCGGCTACCCGATCCTCTTCGACCAGCGCGGTGTGCTGAACCTGGCGCACAGCCTGCAGGACGTGCGCGACAGCGTCCGGCGCGTCAACGCCAACCGGCTCAACGGCATCGACGCGGAGTGGGTGGATCCCGCCGGCGTCAAGGAGATCTGCCCGATCGTCAACACCTCGCCGGACGTCCGCTACCCGGTGCTGGGCGCGACCTACCAGCCGCGCGCGGGCATCGCGAAGCACGACTACGTGGCGTGGGGCTACGCGCGGGCGGCGCACGCGATGGGCGTCGACCTGATCCAGAACTGTGAAGTCACCGGTCTGGAGACGTCGCAAGGCCGGGTCACCGCGGTCGAGACGTCACGCGGTCGCATCGCAGCCGGCAAGGTCGCGTTGTGCGCGGCCGGGCACAGCTCGGTGCTCGCGAAGATGGTCGGACTGCGGTTGCCGCTCGCCTCGCACCCGTTGCAGGCCCTCGTCTCCGAACTGCTCGAACCCGTCCACCCGACCGTCGTCATGTCGAACGCCGTGCACGTCTACGTCTCCCAGGCGCACAAGGGAGAACTGGTGATGGGCGCGGGCATCGACAGCTACAACGGGTACGGGCAAAGGGGTTCGTTCCACATCATCGAGCAGCAGATGTCGGCGGCGCTGGAGCTGTTCCCGGTCTTCGCGCGAGCCCACCTGCTGCGGACGTGGGCGGGCATCGTCGACGTCAGCCCGGACGCCTCGCCGATCGTCGGCCTCACGCCCGTCGGCGGCCTGTACCTGAACTGCGGCTGGGGAACCGGCGGCTTCAAGGCCACGCCCGGTGTCGGCGACTGCTTCGCGCACACCATCGCCCACGACAAGCCGCACCCGTTCAACGAGCCGTTCACCCTCGAGCGCTTCACCACGGGCGCTCTCGTCGACGAGCACGGCGCCGCCGCCGTCGCGCACTAGGAGCAGGCATGCAACTCATCCCGTGTCCGTGGTGCGGCCCGCGCGAGGAAGCGGAGTTCCACTACGGCGGCCAGGCCCACGTCGCGTACCCCGAGGACCCGTCCGCGCTGACCGACGAGCAGTGGGCGCAGTACGTGTTCTTCCGGGAGAACCCGAGCGGCCCGTTCGCCGAGCGCTGGAGCCACCACGCCGGATGCCGGCGGTGGTTCAACGCCGTCCGCGACACCCGTACCCACGACCTGCTGGCCGTCTACCGCGTGGGCGAGCCCATGCCCGAGGTGACCGAATGACCTTCCGCACCCCGACCGGTGGTTCGATCGACCGGAACACCTCGCTGCACTTCACCTTCAACGGCCGCCCGTACACCGGGCACCCCGGCGACACGCTCGCGTCGGCGTTGCTCGCTCACGGGGTGCACGAGATCGGCAGCAGCGTGAAGCTCGGCCGACCGCGGGGCATCGTCGCGGCCGGGTCCGAGGACCCGACGTCACTGGTGCAGGTCGAGGCACCGTTCTCCGAGCCGATGCTGCTCGCCACGACCGTCGAGCTGTACGACGGTCTGGTGGCGCGCGGGCTGGCGGGTCAGGGCCGGCTGTCGGCCGAACCGGACCCGGCGCGCTACGACGCCAAGCACGAGCACTGCGACGTGCTGGTCGTCGGCGCCGGGCCCGCCGGTCTGGTCGCGGCGCTGACCGCCGCTCGCAGCGGCGCGCGGGTGGTGCTGGTCGACGAGCAGAACCAGGCCGGTGGCGCGCTGCTGGGCGTGGACGAGTACCTGGACGACCGGCCGTCCGCCGAGTGGGTCGCGGACGTCGTGGCGGAGCTGAGGAGCACGCCGGGTGTGCTGGTGCTGGAGCGCACCACGGCGTTCGGCATGTACCAGGACGGGTTCGTGCTGGCGCTGCAGAAGCGCACCGACCACCTCGGGTTCGCGGCGCCGGCCTCGGTCGCCCGCCAGCGGGTGTGGCGGATCAGGACGCGGCAGACCGTGCTCGCCACCGGCGCCCACGAACGTCCCGTGGCCTTCGCCGACAACGACCGGCCGGGGATCGTGCTCGCCTCGTCGGCCCGCACGTTCCTGCACCGCTACGGCGTGCTGCCCGGCTCGCGGGCGGTCGTGTTCACCACCAACGACAGCGCGTACTGCGCGGCGATCGACCTGGCCGAGTCCGGTGTGGACATCGCGCTGATCGCGGACGCCCGCCCGGAGACCCCTGCCCGGCTGGCGGCGGAGTGCGCGGCGCGGGGCATCGAGGTCCGCGCCGGACACGTGGTCGTCGGGACCGAGGGCGAGAGCCGGGTGACCGGGGTGCGGATCGCTCCGCTGGCCGTCACCTCGCCGGACGTCACCGTCGCCTGCGACACCGTCCTGGTGTCGGGCGGCTGGAACCCGGTGGTGAGCCTGTTCAGCCAGGCGCGCGGCAAGCTGCGCTACGACGCCGAACTCGGTGCTTTCGTGCCGGGCGAGGAACTTCCCACCGTGCGGGTCGTCGGATCCGCGACCGGCGAACTGGACTTCGGCGCGTGTGCGCGGCAGGGCCGGGACGCCGGTGCGCAAGCCGCGGCCGCCGCCGGGTTCACACGGGGCGGCCAGGTTCCGCTGCCGGTGTCGGACTCGCGCTGCACGGCCCGTTCCGGCCTGGTGCTGTGGCGGGTGCCGGGCAACGAGGACGTGAGCTTCGTCGACCTGCAACGGGACTCGACCGTGGCGGACGTGCTGCGGGCGACCGGCGCGGGTCTGCGGTCACTCGAGCACGTCAAGCGCTACACGACCATCGGCACCGCGCACGACCAGGGCAAGACGTCCGGCATGATCGCCGCGGGCATCGTCGCGGAGGAGCTGGGCGTCGAGCTGGCCGAGCAGCGGCCCACGACGTTCCGCCCGCCGTTCACGTCGGTGTCGTTCGCCGCGCTGGCCGGGCGGGACCGCGGCGCGCTGCACGACCCGGTGCGCGTCACGTCGATCCACCCGTGGCACGTGGCGCACGGGGCGTTGTTCGAGGACGTCGGCCAGTGGAAGCGGCCCTGGTACTACCCGCGGGACGGTGAAGACCTGCACACGGCCGTGCTGCGCGAGTGCAGGGCCACGCGCGAGAGCGTCGGCATGATGGACGGCTCGACGCTCGGCAAGATCGACGTGCAGGGCCGTGACGCCGGCAAGTTCCTGGACATGCTCTACACGAACATGATGAGCACGCTGAAGGTCGGCAGGATCCGCTACGGCGTGATGTGCGGCGTCGACGGGATGGTGATCGACGACGGCACCGTGATCCGGGTCGGCGAGGAGCGGTACCTGGTCACCACGACCACCGGCAACGCGGCCAAGATCCTCGACTGGATGGAGGAGTGGCTGCAGACGGAGTGGCCGCACCTCGACGTGCACTGCACCTCGGTCACCGAGCACTGGGCCACGATCCCGCTGGTGGGCCCGCGATCGCGGGACGTGCTGGCCGCGGTGGCCCCTTCGCTGGACGTCTCCAACGAGGCGTTCGAGTTCATGACCTGGCGCGACACGGAGGTCGCCGGTGTGCCGGCGCGGGTGTGCCGGATCAGCTTCTCCGGCGAGCTGGCCTACGAGATCAACGTGACCGCGTGGCACGGCATCGCCGTGTGGGAGGCGTTGATGGCGGCGGGGAAGCAGTACGGGATCACGCCGTACGGCACCGAGACCATGCACGTGCTCCGCGCCGAGAAGGGCTACCCGATCATCGGGCAGGAGACCGATGCGACGGTCACGCCGCAGGACCTGGGCATGTCGTGGGCGGTGTCGAAGAAGAAGCCCGACTTCATCGGCAAGCGCTCGTTCGCCCGTGCCGAGAACAACCGCACGGACCGCAAGCAGCTCGTGGGGCTCCTGCCCGTCGATCCGGCCGTGCTGCTGCCGGAGGGGTCGCAGATCGTGGAGACCGACCGGCTGCCCGAACCACCGGTGCGGATGCTCGGCCACGTCACGTCCAGCTACCCGAGTGCCGCTCTGGGCCGGACGTTCGCGCTGGCGCTGGTGCGCTCCGGTCACGAACGCATCGGCGAGACGCTGTACGTGCCCGTCGAGGACTCGCTCGTGCCGGTGACCGTCACCGAATCCGTGCTGTACGACAAGGAAGGAGCCCGTCGTGACGGTTAGTCCCCTCGCTGCCTGGCATGACCGGCTGGCGGCGCTCGCCCCGGTGCTGGACGTCGCCGAGGTGCCGTTCCGCTCGCAGCTCACCGTCCGCGTGTCCGACCCGGACGCCATCGCGGCGATGGGATCGGCGCTCGGAGTTCCGTTCCCTTCCACTGCTTGCACTTCCACCTCCGGCACCGGACCATTCGGGGACGTCGAGGTGCTCTGGCTCGGACCTGACGAGTTCCTCGTCACGACCCCGCCCGGCCTGCAGGTCACGATCGAGGAGGTGTTGCGTGGCGCGCTCGGGACTGTCAGAGGGTCCGTTGTGGACACTTCGGCTCAGCGCACGACCGTGGTCCTTCAAGGGCCGCTCGTCCGGCAAGTGCTGGCTCACGGATGTTCCGTGGACCTGCACCCGTCTTCGGCTCCCGTCGGCACTTGCGTGCAGACACTCCTCGCCAGGACGGGAATCGTCCTGCAGGTGACCGGCGAGGACCGGTACGCGATCCTGGTGCGGTCGTCGTTCGCCGAGTACTTCGCGGCGTGGCTCAGCGACGCCTGCGCCGAGTACCTGGCGGTGGCGTGATGCCCCAGTTCACGCTGACCCTCCACTGCCCGGAGCGGGCGGGCATCGTGCACGCCGTCACGTCGTTCCTGGTCGACCACGGCTGCGACATCGTCCAGCACCAGCAGTTCGACGACGACGTGCGCGGGAAGCTGTTCCTGCGCACCGCGTTCTCGTGCGACTCCTCGAACGCCGACGACCTCGCCACGGAGTTCGCGAAGGTCGCGAGCCAGTTCGAGATGGACTTCGACCTGTGGGACGACCGGCCGCCGCGCGTCCTCGTGATGGTCTCGAAGGCCGGACACTGCCTGAACGACCTGCTGTTCCGGTGGCGCGCGGGCAGTCTGGGCGGGGAGATCGCCGCCGTCGTGTCCAACCACGAGGACCTGCGTCCGATGGCGGAGGCGGCGGGCCTCGACTTCGTGCACGTGCCGAACACCGCCGACACCAAGCACGCCGCCGAACAGCGGCTGGTCGAGCTCGTCGAGGAGTACCAGGCCGACCTGGTGGTGCTGGCGCGGTACATGCAGGTGCTGTCGAACGACCTGTGCTCGAAGCTCGCAGGCCGGGTGATCAACATCCACCACTCGTTCCTGCCGGGCTTCAAGGGCGCCAAGCCCTACCACCAGGCCTACGACCGCGGCGTGAAGTACGTGGGCGCGACTGCCCACTACGTCACCCCGGACCTCGACGAGGGCCCGATCATCGAGCAGGAGGTCCTGCGCGTCGACCACTCCTACGACCCGCGTGCGCTGACCGCCGCGGGCCGCGACGCCGAGGCACTCGCCCTGTCGCGGGCCGTCCGCTGGCATTGCGAACACCGCGTCCTGCTCAACGGCAACGGCACGGTCGTCTTCCGCTAGTAGAGCGTCGCGGCTATCTCTTGGGATAGCGATGGCGGCAGGTTGCTGATTTTCGATCATGAAGATCGCGCTCTCATGGCTGTCACCTGCGCGGTTGGCGGTAGTTGGGGTGATCAGCAAACGTTTGCGCCGGCAGTTTTCTGCCGCCAACTCGGCGGCGACGTGCGTGAGCGCGCGACCATCCGGGCTTCGGTAACGACCGACCAGGCCAGGCCGCCCAGCCCCGTGCGCGACTCAACGCAGCACAGCTAAGCCGCGACGCTCTACTAGGGCTTGCGGACCAGCAGCTGGGCCTGCAGGAACCGTTCGCCGTCGATCGGTTCCCGCACCAGCCGACCGACCTCGGCGAAACCGGCCTTCCCCAGCAGTTCCGCCAGGGTGGACGGGGACCAGCGGTAGGCGAGCGTCACCTTGTGGTCGAACTCCTGCGGCTCGGGATCGTCACCCGCGAAGAACCCCAGCAGCAGGTGGCCTCCCGGAGCCAGCACGCGGAAGAACTCCGCGAACACGGCCGGGAGCTCGTGCGGCGGCATGTGGATGACCGAGTAGAACGCCAGGATGCCACCGAGAACCCCGTCACCGAGGTCCAGCGCGGTCATCGACCCCTGGTCGAACCTCAGTTCCGGGTGCGCCTCGCGGGCGAGGGCGATCATCGCGGGGGAGAGGTCGAGGCCGAAGACGTCCAGCCCGAGCGAGTGCAGGTGCGCGGTCAGGTGACCGGGACCGCAGCCGAGGTCCGCCACCGGGCCGTCGGTCAGTTCGGCGAACGCGGCCAGCATCGCGCGGTCGAGGGGCCTGGTGTCGAGCATGTCGCTGAACAGTTCGGCGTACAGCGAGGCGACGGCGTCGTACGGGGTGGGCACGGAAAAATCCTACAGCGAATTAATGTGAGTTCATTGCTGTTGCCAGTGTTCGGCTGTTGCACCGTCGACGCAAACCTGTTCTCGTGCTTATAGTTCCGCCGTGATTTCCGTGCTGCGCAATCCCGTCTACCGGAATCTGTTCGGCGCCCAGGTCGTGGCGCTGACCGGTACGGGACTGGCGACCGTCGCGCTCGGCCTGCTGGCGTACGACCTGGCCGGGTCCGAGGCGGGCGCGGTGCTCGGCACGGCGCTGGCGATCAAGATGATCGCCTACGTCACGGTGGCGCCGATCGCCACGGCGGTGCTCGGCGCGCTGCCGCGCCGAGCGGTGCTGGTGGCGCTGGACCTCGTCCGCGTCGCGGTCGCGGCGATGCTGCCGTGGGTCGGCGAGGTGTGGCAGGTCTACGTGCTGATCTTCCTGCTGCAGGCCGGATCCGCCGCGTTCACGCCGTTGTTCCAGGCGACGATTCCCGAAGTCCTTCCCGACGAACGGGAGTACACCCGCGCGATCACGTTGTCGCGCACGGCCTACGACCTGGAGAGCCTTCTCAGCCCGGCGCTCGCCGCCGCGGCTCTGGCGTTGGTGAGCTTCCAAGAGCTGTTCCTCGGCACCGCTCTCGGCTTCGCGGCGTCGGCCCTGCTCGTGCTCTCCGTCGCTCTGCCACGGCCGAAATCGTTGCCGCGCAACGGTGACTGGTACGACACCACCACCCGGGGCATCCGCATCTACCTCGCCACCCCGCGGTTGCGCGGGCTTCTCGCCGTGCACCTCGCTGCAGCGGCCGCGGGCTCGATGGTGTTCGTGAACACCGTGGCGCACGTGCGGGACGGCCTCGGCCGCGACGCGTCCGACGTCGCCGTCGCACTGGCCGCGAACGGCATGGGATCGCTCGTCGCGGCACTCACCCTGCCCAGGCTCCTCGACCGGTTCGCGGACCGCGCCGTGGTGCTGCGCGCGGCGATCCTGCTGGTCGTCGTGCTGTTCGCGGGGACCGTGCTCGCCGGGCACTGGCAGACGTTGCTGGTGTTGTGGGCGTTGATCGGTGCCGGTTGTTCGCTCGCCCTCACGCCGGGAGCGCGTCTCCTGCGCCGCTCCGCCGATCCCGCGGACCGCCCGGCGTTGTTCGCCGCGGACTTCGCGCTGTCCCACGCCTGCTGGCTGCTCTGCTATCCGCTCGCCGGCTGGGTGGCGACGTCCGCGAGCACGGCCACGGCCTTCCTCGTTCTCGGCGCGGTGACCGCCGCGGCCGCGGTGATCGCCGTGAAGTTCTGGCCCACGCACGATCCGGAAGTGGTCGAGCATGAACATCGTGACGCCGAGGGCGTTGTGTGGACGCACGCCCACGAGTTCCGCATCAACGACGAGCACGTGCGCTGGCCGCGCTGACTGAACAGTTAAACAATGCGCCTTCGAGGCAGGCCGGAATACCGTTTCCGCACCCTGCCTTTTGAAGGAGTCCCACTCATGCGAATGCGCAGCAAAATCATCGCTGCCGCGTGCGGATCGGTCCTGACGATCGGTGCGTTCACAGCCGTTCCGAACGCGGCCGCCGTCCAGCCGGACGTCCGCGCCCAGCAGCAGGACGAGGCACACCAGCGGTTCAAGGGCCTGTCTCAGGGCCTGCGCGGCCAGCTCGCCGGCCACTGGTTCGACTCGGCGGCGGGAAAGCTCACCGTCGCCGTGCCGGACGAGCAAGCAGCACGGCAAGCACGCGCCGAGGGCATCAACGCCGTTGTGGTGCGACGCAGCGCCGCAGACCTGGAGAAGTTGCTCGGCGACGTCAAGAAGCTGATCGGTGACGGCGTTCCCGGTGTGTACAGCTGGGGTGTCGACGTGCGCGACAACCAGGTCGACGTCACGGTCAACACCACGCGCAGAACCGAAGCCACCGAACGGTTCCTGGAGAAGGTGCGCGCGCTCGGCGACGGTGTCCACGTCTCGGAGACCACCTCCCAGCAACGCCAGCAGGCCGGCACCGTGCAGGCCGGCAGCCCGTGGTGGCCGGGGTCGGAGTCGAACTGCTCGATCGGGTTCGCCGCTACGGACGCAAACGGCGGCAAGCACTTCCTCACCGCCGGGCACTGCACGAACGACGCCAACCAGGCCGCGTACGGGCAGTCGGGGCAGCAGAACAGGATCGGCACCTCGAACGTCGGCGGCTCCCGCAGCGTGAACGCCCGCGAGGGCGACATGGGCGTGGTCGCGGTGACCGAGGCCGGCTGGACCCTGTCCGCGGCGGTCAACACCTGGGGCCAGCCCGCGATCACGGTGACCGGCTCGGCCGAGGCGATGGTCGGCGACCGCGTCTGCCACTCCGGTAACACCTCGAAGTGGCAGTGCGGCGAGGTCAAGTACACCAACAAGGCCGTGGACTACGGCGGTGGCCTGGTGATCGAGGGCCTCACCTGGACGACCGCGTGCTCCAAGGGCGGTGACTCCGGCGGCGCGTGGCTGCTCGGCGACAAGGCGGTCGGCCTGCACGACGGCGGCCCGTCGCAGTGCGTGCAGAACCCGACCAACGACGCCGACCTGTCGATCTTCCAGCCGGTCGACGAGGCCCTGCGCAAGTGGAACCTGACCCTGGTGACCGGAGGCTCGAACGACACCACGGCGCCCAGCGTTCCGGGCAACGCCCGCTCGACCGGCACCACCGCGTCGAGCGTCTCGCTGGCGTGGGACGCCTCGACGGACAACGTCGGCGTGACGGGTTACGACGTCTACAACGGCAGCACGCTCGCCACCGCGGTCACCGGCACCACGGCGACCGTGAGCGGTCTCAGGGCGGACAACGACTACACGTTCACCATCAAGGCCAAGGACGCCGCGGGCAACGCGTCGGCGGCCAGTGCGGCCGTCAGCGCCCGCACCCGGCCGGGCACCGCGGACGCGGAACCGCCGACCGCACCGGACAACCTCCGGTCGACCGGCGTCACGGCGTCGAGCGTCTCGCTGGCCTGGAACGCCTCGACCGACAACGTCGGCGTGACGGGCTACGAGGTGCTCAACGGCAGCGCCGTCGCCACAACGGTCACGGGCACCACCGCGACCGTGACCGGTCTGAACGCCGACACCGCGTACACGTTCTCCGTCCGTGCGGTGGACGCGGCCGGGAACCAGTCGAAGCCGTCGGCTGAACTCAACGCGCGCACGTCGTCCGGCAACACCCGCACGTTCACCAACGACACGGACTACCCGATCCGTGACTTCCAGGTGGCGATCAGCGCGGTGCGATCCACCGCCACGGGCTCCGCCACGAACCCCATCACGGTCAAGGTGGACGCCACCCACACGTGCCTGGAAGACCTGAACGTCACGCTCGTCGCGCCGAGCGGCCGCGCGTACGCGCTGATGCGCACGCCCGGTGGCGGCTACAGCTGCCACCCGTTCCCGGCGGGCAAGGCGTTCACCGTGGTCCCCGGTGCAGGGGAGACCGCGAGCGGCACCTGGACGTTGCGCATCGGGGACAACGGCCCCGGTGACACGGGCGTCCTGAGCAGTTGGTCGCTCACGGTCTAGCAAGGGGGTGGACCTGGTGGGCGACCGCTCACCAGGTCCACTCGAACCCGTAGCAGCCGGGCCCGAACTTCAGGGCGACGCCCAGCACCGAGTCGCCCTCGTCCACCCGCACCCCGGACGACTGCCGCCCGCCGTCCGCGTCCCGGACGACCCGGCGGCAGGAGCGGGGCAGCGCCGAGGCGTCGAAGGTGATCTCCAGGACGTACTCGTGCACAGGCCGGCGGAACTTGCGGGAGTAGTTGGTGGCCGGCGGATACGGCGCCTGGTTGACCAGCTCGTGCTCGGTGATCACGGTCTGCCCCCGGCGCAACGGCGCCCGGAACATCAGCTCCGCCACGAGAAGTCCCTCAGACGGCCGGGTCACGACGCGTCCGAGCCGGCAGTTGTGCAGCGGCCTGATCGACGGCAACGGCCGGTCGTGCTCGTCGAGGTGCAGGATCACCACCCAGCGGTCCGGCCCGTCCTCCTCGGCCCGCAGCACCTGCCGCGACACGTACGACCGTTCGCCGCGCTCCGGCCCGACCGTCACGCGGTCGTGCTGGCTGATCCGGGTCAGCCGCGAGTCCCAGCGCGTGTCGACCCCGCCGACAACGTCGTCTATCACCGACGGCACCGGCCAGAACGCGCTGATCGTGCCCGCCTCACGACGGCTTCCGCGCTGTGCGGGACCGAGAAGTTCCGACAACGCACCGGGTTCGAGAACCAGCACCTCTTCGAGATGACCGACCGCCGTGAGCGACGCACGGCGTTCCGGACGGCTGCGGCCCGTCTGCCAGTAGCTCAGCGTCGCGAGGCTGACCGACACCCCGCGGCGGGCGAGGTGGTCGCGGATCCGTTCCAGCGACAGGCCGCGTGCCGCGACGGCCGCGCGCAGGGCGTCCGCGAAGCCAGGAGGCGTGTCTGGCGAGAGCGACATCGATGTCTCCTTCCGGCCGGGTTCTCCGACGCTATCCCTCCGATGGCGCAACGGAAGCCGTGACTTAAAAGTGAAAACGGACATCGGTGGATCACCGCACGTCGATCGTGGTGACAACCATCCGAACGACCGGATGTCGGCCGCGACTTCGACGGCTACGGTCGCGTGACCCTGCATCCCTGCGAAGGAGCCCGACTGTGCGAAGAAGAAGATCTCTGCTCGCCACAGCACTGGTGTCGATGACCGTGGCAGCGCTGGCAGTCCCCGCATCGGCCGCGCCCGCCGCACTGGCCGGGTGTTCCGGCACCAACGAAAGCGACGTGTCGATCGGCGACAACACGACCGTCGAGTCTTCGATCGTCATCTCCGACTGCGCCTCGGCCCCGTCCGCGACCGCCACGGTGCCGGTGAAGATCGTCCACACCTACGTCGGTGACCTCCAGGTCAGCCTGGTAGCCCCGGACGGCTCCGCCTACGTCCTGCACAACCGCTCCGGCGGTTCCGCGGACAACATCGACCAGACCTACACCGTCGACCTGTCGGGCGAGACCTCGAACGGCACGTGGAAGCTGCGGGTCAACGACAACGCGAACAACGACGTCGGCCGGATCGACGCGTGGTCGCTGAACCTCGGCGGCTCCACCCCGGCGAACGACTTCTCCGTCGCCGTCTCACCCGCCTCCGGTTCGGTGGCGGCGGGCTCGGCGGCCTCGACGACCGTCCAGACCCAGACCACGGCGGGCCAGGCGCAGACCGTCGCGCTGACCGCGACCGGCCTGCCCTCCGGCGCCACCGCGTCGTTCAGCCCTTCCTCCATCACGACGGGCACGAACTCCACCCTGTCGATCAGCACCACGGCGTCGATCTCGTCGGGCACCTACCCGATCACCGTCCGGGCCGCGGGCGGCACGACCAAGACCGCGACCTACACGCTGACGGTCACCGGCGGCACCGGTCCGCAGATCCCGGACATCGACATCAACGCGGTCAAGGCGCACCTGACCGCGTTCGGCACGATCGCCTCGCAGAACGGCGGCAACCGGCGTTCGACCTCGGCGGGCTACCGCGCGTCGGTGACGTACGTGAAGGACAAGCTCACCGCGGCGGGCTTCAGCGTCACCGAGCAGCCCTGCACCTCGGGCTGCACCACCGGTGCCGGTCCGAACGTGATCGCGGAGTGGCCCGGCGGCAACGCGAACAACGTCTACATGTTCGGCGCCCACCTCGACGGCGTGTCCGCGGGTCCCGGCATCAACGACAACGCCTCGGGCTCGTCGGCGTTGCTGGAGACCGCGCTCGTGCTCTCGCGCACCAACCCGTCGATGCTGAACAAGGTCCGCTTCGGCTGGTGGACCGACGAGGAGCAGGGCCTCAACGGCTCGCGCTTCTACGTCTCGCAGCTCCCGTCCACCGAGCGCACGAAGATCAAGACCTACTACAACTTCGACATGGTGGCCTCGACCAACGGCGGCTACTTCATCAACAACATCACCTCGGCGCAGTCCACGCACATGAAGGCGTACTGGGACTCCCTGGGCCTGCAGCCGGAGGAGAACACCGAGGGCCGCAACCGTTCCGACGACGCGTCCTTCACCAACGCGGGCATCCCCGCGTCCGGCTACGCGATGGGTGCGAGCGCCCGCAAGACGGCGGCGCAGGCGACGAAGTGGGGCGGTACCTCGGGTGCCGCGTTCGACCCCTGCTACCACGCGTCCTGCGACACCGTCGCGAACATCAGCGACACGCACCTCAACCGCGCGGTCGACGGCATCGCCTACACCCTGTGGAAGTCCGCTGTCGGCACCGGTACGCCGGGCGCGGACTTCTCCGTGTCGGTGTCGCCCACGTCCGGTTCGGTGGCGGCGGGCTCATCGGTCTCGGCCACCGTCGGCACCGCGACGGTCAGCGGTGACCCGCAGACCGTGCAGCTGTCCGCGTCCGGACTTCCTTCCGGCGCAACGGCTTCCTTCAGCCCGGCGTCCGTCCAGACGGGATCGGCCTCGACGCTCACCATCAGCACCACGGCGTCCGTCGCGGCGGGCACATACCCGGTGACGATCACGGCGGCCGGCTCGGCCTCCCGCACGGCCACCTACTCGCTGACCGTCACGGGCGGCGGTGGCGGCAGTTGCACCGGCACCAACCCCAGCGACGTCGCCATCCCGGACGCGGGCGCCGCGGTCGACAGCGACGTCGTGATCGCCGGGTGTTCCGCGACGCCGTCCGCCAGCTCGGTGGTGACGGTGCGGATCGTCCACCCGTACGTCGGCGACCTGACGGTGGCCCTGATCGCGCCGGACGGCTCGGCGTACACACTGCACAACCGCTCGGGTGGTTCCGCGGACAACATCGACCGCACCTTCACGGCCAACTTGTCGGGCGAGACCGCCAACGGCACGTGGAAGCTCCGCGTCCGCGACCTCGCGGCGTCCGACGTCGGCACGATCGACACGTGGGGCATCAACCTGACCCCGTAGGCTCCGTGGCAAGTGGCCTCTTGGTTTATCCCTGCACTGGGTATTCTTAGAGGCCACTTGTTCGGCGAACATCATCAGCATGACCACTCAGCACACCCTCGCGATCGCCGAGCTGGACGGCGCGGACACCGCCCTCGCCTTCGATGCGATGCGCGAGCTCCGGCCGCACCTCACCGACGTCGACGAGTTCGTCGAGCTCGTGCGCGCCCAGCGGCGGGAGGGCTACCGGATCGCCGCCTCGTTCGACGCGGACGGCCGGGTCGTCGCCGTGGCGGGGTTCCGGCACATGACCAACCTCTACGCCGGGCCGCACCTCTACATCGACGACCTGAGCACGCTCCCGTACGCCCGCAGGCAGGGGCACGGGGCGGCGCTGCTGCGGTGGGTGGACGAGGAGGCCCGCCGCCTGGGCTGCGCGGGCGTGCACCTCGACTCCGGTACGCCGAGGCACGACGCGCACCGCCTCTACCTGGCGTCGGGCTTCGTCATCCCCGCGTTCCACTTCGCCAAGAGCTTGTCAGCTTCTCGGCCCTGAGGGGTCGAGCTCGATGCTCGGTCCAGCCGGTTCGCCGCCAGCGACCGGACGACCACGGCGAACGCGGCGGCGAGCAACAGCGAGTTCATGCCCCCATCCTCGCCTGTACGTCCTAAGAGGACATGTGCAGGTGTTCGCCGATCGTTCTGAGGCCGACGATTCATCTAAACCGGAACGTGGCGCTGTACGTACTCCCAGACAGGAGCGGATCTCGATCCGGTAACGAGAGGGCGCCACATGGGCAAACACCACGACGACAACCGCCGGGCGAAGGTGATCGCGGGCGCCATCGGGCTCGTCGCCGTGGCGATCACCGCCGCGACGTTCACCGCGAGCCAGGCGGCACCGGAGCAGCGCACGGCGCCCGCACAGGCCACCGAGACGTTGCGGGAGAAGGCTTCCGTGCCGGGCACCGCGTGGGCCGTCAACCCGTCGACGAACGAGGTCCTGGTCACCGCCGACAGCACCGTGACCGGCGCCAAGTGGGACAACCTGGTGTCCACGGTGAAGGGCATGGGCGCCGGGGTGAGGCTGCAACGCACCGAGGGCACGTTCAAGCTGTTCGCCGAGGGCGGCGACGGGATCTTCGCCGGCAACAGCCGCTGTTCGCTCGGCTTCAACGTCGTCACGGACGACGGCCGTCCCGGCATCCTCACCGCAGGCCACTGCACGGCCGCGGGCAGGCAGTTCTCCCTGACCCCCGGCGGCCGTGCCGCCGCGACCGTCGCGCGCTCGACGTTCCCCGGCAACGGCGACTTCGCCCTGCTCACCTACAACGACCGCAACGCCGACGCGCCCAGCGAGGTCGACACCGGCAACGGCCGCAAGGTGCGGATCCAGCGCGCCGCCGAGGCGCGGGTCGGCACGCAGGTCCAGCGGATGGGCAGCACGACAGGACTGCGCGCCGGTCGGGTCACCGGGCTCAACGCCACCGTGAACTACCCGGAGGGACGCGTCACCGGTCTCATCCAGACGACCGTGTGCGCGGAGGGCGGCGACAGCGGCGGACCGCTCTTCACCGCCAACGGCAACGCGATCGGCCTGACCTCGGGTGGCAGCGGCGACTGCCGCCAGGGCGGCGTGACGTTCTTCCAGCCCGTCACCCGAGCCCTCGCCGCGGTGGGCGCCCGCATTCCCTGATTTTCAGGCGGCGTCCCGCCTGCTCACGGGACGCCGCCTGATCCGCCGCCGTGTCGTTTTCACGAGCGGGTCACCCGGACACCGCCTGCGCGAAGGCGAACACGTGGTCCGGGTCGTACTTGGCGGCGACGTCCTTCAGACGGGCGAGGTTGCCGCCGTAGTACGCCTGCGCCCACTGCGGCATCTGCGGGTCGATGTAGTTGACGTACCCGGCGTCGCCGACCAGCGCGCCGAGCCCGTCGCGGATGGTCGCCAGGGTCCCGCGCGCCTGGTCGGCGGCCTCGGGCGGCGTCTTGAGGTAGATCTGCACGTTCGCGAGAGCCGTGCGGTGCGGGAACGCGGTCGCGTCCGGCGCGACGCCGGCCACCGCGCCGCGGAGACCGTCGAAGATCAGGTACGTCTCGTCGGACTGGCCCGCCAGCAGGTCCACGGCCTGCGCGGGGTCGCTGATCGGCTCACGCACGATGCGCGACGACGCCACGGCCGACTCGCGGGCGATCGGACCACCCGCGAAGTACCGCGTGGCCTCCGTGTAGGTCTGGGCCTGGATGAACCGCTGCGCCGGCGCGGGCAGCTCGTTCACGAGCGCGGCGAGCCCACCGACAGAGCCGACGAAGCACCCGCCGATCTTGCAACTCGGCTGTGCGCCACCACGCACCACGACGTTCGACCACAGTTCGTTCGGCGCCTTGGCGATCCAGGTCTGCCACGCGCCCAGCGCGTCCGCCGCGGCACCGGCCGGATAGGACAGCGAGAACACGGTGACGTCCGGCGCGGGGACCGTGGCGAACACGAACTCGGTGACGATCCCGAAGTTGCCCCCGCCACCACCGCGCAACGCCCAGAACAGGTCGGGCTCCTGCTGGGCGGACGTGGCGACCAGTTGTCCGGAGGCGGTCACCACCGTTGCCGACACCAGGTGATCGCACGTCAGCCCGTACTTGCGGGACAGCACGCCGATACCACCGCCCATCGTGAGGCCGGCGACGCCGACGGACGGGCACGTGCCGGTCGGCAGGCACCGGCCGGAAGCCACCAGCTTGCCGGCCACGTCGCCGAGAGCGGCACCGGACCCGACGCGGACCTGATCACCCGGCAGCACCTCGACGCCGGCCAGCCCGCGCACGTCGACCTGCAGGCCACCGGACGGCGACGAGTACCCGGCATAGCTGTGACCTCCGCTGCGGGCGGCGATGGCCACGCGTCCCCGTGCCGCCTCGACGCACGCCTGCACGTCCGCGGCGGAGGCGACCTTGGCGACGGCGGCGGGTTTCCGGCCGTCCCACACGGGGTTGAAGCCCTGGTACGCGAACCCGTCGTCGCCGGCCAGCACGAGCTGCCCGGACAGCCTGGAACGCAAAGCGGTCCAGTCGGGCGGTCCACTCGGAACGGACGAACTGGACGGTGGCGGAACCGGGGTGGTGGTGGGGGAGGAACAGCCGGCGAGCGCCGCGCTCGCACCGGCCAGGCCCGCGACCTTCAGAAATCCGCGTCGATCCACCTGATCCATGCTGGCACGCCATGATCAGCTCCGCACTCCGTGGGCGGTGCGGGACTACACGACCAGCACGACCCGGCCGTGCGCGGTGCGGTGCCAGGCGCCGGTGACGTCGGCCAGCGGTACCACCTCGTGGTCGACGGTGAGCGCACCCGCCGCCGCGTACCCGGCGATCACGGAGATGGCGTCGGCCCGCTGCCGCGCGGTCAGCTCGTTGTTGGTGTAGCCGGACAGGCGCAACGACCGGCTGCGCAGCGTGGACGACGTGATCGGGCTCGTCTCGCCCGCCGACCCGCCGAGGTTCACCCACCGGCCGCCGGGGCGCAACGCCTGGGCGGCCGCGGCGGCGGGCGCCCCGAACAACGGGTCGATCAGCAGGTCGGCGTCCTGGGCGGCCTCGGCCACGTCCTCCAGCGGCACCACGACGTCCGCTCCCGCCCGCACCGCGCGCACGGCCTTCCGCCGAACGCGCGGCGGCCACCACCCGTCCGGCTCCGGCGAGCCGGGCGAGCTGGATCGCGGCCTGACCAACGGCGCCACAGCCCAGCACGACCACGGACTCGCCCGGCGACAGACTGCTCAACGCCATGTGCGCGGCGACCGCGGACAGCCCGAGCGCGGCCATCACGACCGGGTCGACGTCCGGCAGGAACACGAGGTCTTCCTCCCGTGCCACCGCCTTCGCGGCCATGCTCCCGTCGCCGGGAGCCATCCCGGCGCTGGTGGGGAACCACACCGTCCGCCCGCTCACGGTCCCGATCCCCTGCACCCCGGGCACATAGGGCGTCGCGGGCACGCCGAAGTAGGACGTGCCGCTGGCGCACAAGCGGTCCAGCGGGGTGATGGGCGCGGCGAGGACGTCCACGACGACCTCGCCGGTGGGCTCGTCCCGGTCAACGAGCGACGGAGGCTGACCGGGACGAACGACTACTGCGGCGCGCACGGCTGCAACACGAAGTCGAACTCGGCCAGGACCCACGGCACCTCGGACGTGCCGCCGTCCGGCGTCGGACCGGGCTCGCGCGGCTGGAACCTGACCACGAGCTCCTGCTTGGTGCCGAACACGACGTCGCTGTCGAGGTACTCGGCACCCTCCTCGAACAGGTGCGTGATCAGCGGCTCGTACCCCTCGGCGGTGAGCAGGAAGTGCACGTGCGCCGGCCGGAAGTGGCTGATCGCGGTCTGTCCGATCAACGCGCCGACCGGCCCGTCCATCGGGATCGCGTACCCCTTCGGCGTGATCGTGCGGACGCAGTAGGTGCCATCTGCTTCGGCCCGGTACTTCCCGCGCAGCCGTGCCTCGTCCACTTCGAGCTGTGCCTCGTACGCGCCCTCGGCGTCGGCCTGCCAGACGTCCAGCACGGCGCCGGGCACCGGCGAACCGTCCAGCGAACGCACGCTTCCGGTGAGGTACAGGGGAGTTCCGTCCACGTCGTCGGACATGTCACCGCCGAACCCGAGCTCGGGGGAGCCGTCGATGTGGAACGGCCCGAGCACGGTCGCCGGTGTCGCACCCGCGGAGAACCGGTGGTTCATCTGCACCACGAGCATGCTCAGGCCGAGCACGTCCGAGGCCAGGATGAACTCCTCGCGCTTGGCGTCGCTGATCTGCCCGGTGGCGGTGAGCCACTGAATCGCGGCCATCCACTCGGCCTCGGTGAGCCGCACCTCGCGGGCGAAGTCGTGCAGGTGCCGGATGAGCGCGGCCATGAGCTGCGCGGTCCGCGGGTCCTTCGCGGTGGCCCAGCGCTGCTCGGCGAGCGCGGTGATGTTGTCCTCGGTGACGAGCTGCATTGCTCACTCCTCGACAGGCGCGACGGACCTGGTGTTCTCATCGACGGAAAGGAAGATCTGGTTGGCGACGGGGTTGCGCAGCTCTTCGGCGAGCTGCCCGATCAGCCCGGCGGTGCGGGCCAGCAACGCGAAGCCCCGCAACAGCTCCAGCGGCAGGCCGAGGTCGGCGAGCACCGCGCCGCACGTGCCGGCGCCGTTGAGCGGCAACGTCCTGCCGAGCACCTGCGGGTGCACGCGGCCGATCGCGGCGAACAACGAGAGGTGCGGCCCGACCAGGCCTTCCTCCTCGGCGATCTCGAACAGGCGCGGGGTGCGGGGATCGCCGTGCTTGT
Source organism: Lentzea kristufekii (assembly GCF_033949925.1). Lineage (NCBI taxonomy): Bacteria > Bacillati > Actinomycetota > Actinomycetes > Pseudonocardiales > Pseudonocardiaceae > Lentzea > Lentzea kristufekii. Next base: position 292,376 of record NZ_JAXAVV010000004.1, on the reverse strand, counting down.
GCACGTGGTGCCCGAGCCCGGGAATGCGGGTTTTTCCTTGCGCCTGAAGGGTTTCCAACGCGAGTGCGTCCCAGTCCTCGCGAGGTGCGTGGGCGGTGACCACGGCGTTGAGGAACCGGCCCGCGTCCTCGGTGACGCCGAGGAACCGCGAACCGCCGCCGAGCAGTCCCGCCGCCAGCGCGCCCTGCACGGAGTCGGGGGCCGACAGGAAGGTCAGGCGGCTGACGATGGCGGTCGGCGTGAACCCGTGGTCGGCGAGCGCGGCCAGCACCGCCTCGAACAGCCGCGTCTCGCCGGGGCTCGGCCTGCGCTGGGTGGCGAGCCAGAACGCCAGCTCGCCGAACCCGACGGTGCCCATCACGTCACGCGCGAGGTCCTTGCCCAGCAACGTGATGGTGTCGGGCGTGGACGCGCCGAGCGCCGTTTCATAGACCGTCACGGTCCTCCTTCAGCCATGCGCGCAGCTCTTCGCCGTGCTCGTCCAGTTCGGGCGGTGGCAGCCGGTAGACCGCCGGTGTCTCCGAGAAGCGGATCGGGTGCCGGGTCGTCGGCACGTCGCCGACCACCACGACGGGGTCGAGCCCGAACCGTTCGGCCATCGCGAACCCGCCGTCGATCGTGTTGATCGGCCCGCACGGCACCCCGGCCCCCACGAGCAGGTCGAACCACTCGACGGCGCCACGGGTCCGGAGCCGTTCCACCAGGATCGGCCGCAGTTCCTCGCGGTGGCGCGTGCGGTCGGCGTTGCGGGCGAACCGCGGGTCGTCCGGCACCTCGGGCAGCTCCAGGACCTCGCACAGCCGCCGGAACTGGCCGTCGTTGGCCGCCGCGACGATCAGGTCGTTGTCCGCGGTCGGCAACGGCTCGTAGGGGAACACGCTGGGGTGCGCGTTGCCCATCCGGAACGGCACGACGCCGCCCGCGGCGAACGCCGAGCTGTGGTTGACCAGACCCGTCAGCGCCGACGACAGCAGGTTCACCTCGACGAGCTGGCCCTGCCCCGTCGAGTCGCGGTGGCGCAGCGCGGCGAGGATGCCGATCACGGCGTGATTGCCCGCCATCACGTCGAACACCGAGATGCCCGCGCGGTAAGGCGGTCCGTCCGGATCACCGGTCAGGCTCATCAACCCGGAGATCGCCTGCACCATCAGGTCGTAGCCGGGAACGTGGCTGCCCTCCCCGGAACCGAACCCCGTGATCGACGCGTAGATCACCCGCGGGTTCGCAGCGCTGACCGAGGCGTGGTCGAGCCCGTACTTGGCGAGGCCACCGGGCTTGAAGTTCTCGATCACCACGTCCGCGCGCCGGGCGAGTTCCCGTCCCAGCGCGGCGTCGTCCTCGGTGCGCAGGTCGAGCGCGATCGACCGCTTGCCCCGGTTGACGCCCAGGTAGTAGGTCGAGACGTCGTCGCGGACGGGCGGCATCCACGTGCGGGTCTCGTCGCCGGCCGGTCCCTCGACCTTGACGACCGAGGCGCCCATGTCGGCCAGCAGCATGGTCGCGTACGGGCCCGCCAGCACGCGCGAGAAGTCGGCGACGAGCAGGCCTTCGAGAGGGCCCATCAGACGGACGTCCGGGTGTCGCCGCGGTACTCGGTGTAGGTGTAGGGGTTGTCCAAAACCTTGGACTCCGGAATGTCCGGGTTCATGCCCTTCGCCCACGCCTCCTCGCCGAGCTGCGCCCGCAGGTGGTCGACGGTGTCCGACACCCTGGCGCGGATGGAGCCGAGGTCGACGCCGACGAGCTTGTGGTCGCGCTTCACGATCCGGCCGTCCACGAGCACGGTGTCCACATCGGACCGTTGCGCCTGGAACGCCACGTGCCCGTACGGGTTGAGGATCGGGAACATCGCGGGGGAGTCCTCGTTGCGCAGCAGCACGATGTCGGCCTTCTTGCCGACTTCGAGGCTGCCGAGGTCCGCGGCGCGTCCCAACGCCCGTGCGCCCCCCATCGTCGCCCACTGCACGACCTGCTCGGCCCGCAACGACGAGTGCGTGACGGTGTCGTTGTTGGCGTGCGCGGCCATGTGCTCGCGGGCCCTGTCGGCACCGAGCGTCGCGCGCATCGCGGAGAACAGGTCGCCGCTCCACCACACCGACGTGTCCATCGACAGCGACACCGGGATGCCGTGCTCGCGGATCTCCCAGGTGGGCGGGTAGCCCTGGCCCGCGCTCTGCTCGCTCTCGGTCGACACGGAGATCGAGCCGCCGGTCGCCGCGATGCGGTGGTAGGAGTCGGCCGACAACGTCGCCGCGTGCACGTAGATCGACTGCGGCGTCATGAAGCCGTTGTCGTACATCAGCCTGATGCCGTCGTCGTTCGTCGCACCCCACACGCCCGCGTGCGTCGTGACGGGGACGCCGAGCTCCCGCGCGACCTCGAAGGCGGCCTTCTCGGGGAACGACGGGTCGCCCGTGACGTCGAACGCGAGCTGGAAGCCCAGCATGTCGTCGCCGGTGATGCGGCGGGAGACGAAGTCCCGGAACTCGGGTGTGGCGGTCCAGGCGGCGGGGCTGTCCTGGATGTTGCCGTAGGCCAGCACGAACCGGCCGGGCACTGCCTGCAGCGCGTCGACGGCGGCGTCGGCGTGGTCGGTGGTCTGCAGGCCGTGCGACCAGTCGACGGTCGTGGTGACACCGGCGTCGAGCGCCTCGGCCGCACCCAGGAGATTGCCGGCGTGGACGTCCTCGGGCCGGAAGGCCTTGCCCCACTCCAGGTAGTACCAGACGAAGTACTGCGTGAGGGTCCAGTCGGCGCCGTAGCCGCGCATCGCCGTCTGCCACATGTGCCGGTGCGTGTCGATCATGCCCGGCATGACGATGCCGTTCGTGGCGTCGATCTCGACGGTCCCTTCCGGCACCTCCAGCCGAGGCCCGATCGCGGCGATCCGGTCATCGGCGACGAGGACGTCGTGGTCGACGAGCGGCTGGCGGCCGTCCATGGTCAGGACAGTGCCGTTTCTCAGGACGACCGAACCCATCGGGAACTCCCTTGACCGTCTGGCGGACAGGTGTCCGTTGAATCGTCAACCTTCGACGGCCGCTGGTCAACCCCTCAGGACGCGACGACCTCGTGCGGCACCGTGCCGAGCCGGGCGAAGTCGGCGCTGATCTCGCCCGCGACCTGCAACAGGAGCGGCAGGTGGTGCTCGACCATGTGCTCGACCGATGTCTCGGACGCGTGGCAGTTGACGTTGATCCCGGCCACGACCTTGCCGCTCCCGTCGCGCAACGGCGCCGCGACCGACCGGATGCCCAGCGCGAGCTGCTCGTCGGTCAACGCCCACCCGCGCGCCCGGACGTCCCGCAGCTCGGCGTCGCGCTCGGCCGCGTCCGGCTGCCAGCGCGACGTCAGCCCGGACCGGGTCGGCTGCGCGAGCACGGCCTCCAGCTCGTCCGGCGCCAGGGCGGCGAGCTGCACCTTCCCCAGTGATGTCGGCAGAGCCGGGAACCTCGTGCCGATCTGCACGGACAGCGTGACGATCTTCGGCACGGCGACCCGTGCGACGTAGATGATGTCCGGCCCGTCGAGCTGCGCGATCGACACGGACTCGTTGGTGCGGGCGCAGAGCCGTTCCATGTGCGGCCGGGCCACGTCCCACAGGCCCATCGACCGCACGTAGGCGACGCCCAGGTCGAGCACCCGAGGCGTGAGCGCGAAGCCGGCCTCGCTCTGCCGCACGTACCCGAGCTCGGCGAGCGTCAGCAGGATGCGGCGCGTCGTCGGTCGCGCGAGCCCGGTGGCCGAGGCGACCTCGCTGAGCGTCATCACCGGGCGCAACGGCCGGAACGCGCGGATCACGTCCAGGCCGCGGGCGAGCGCCTCGATGAAGTCGGGGCCGGTGTCAGGGCGAGCAGGCATGTGCCCACGATATCGGACACTTGTCCGTTAGACGGCGATGTGTTTGCCGAGGTACCGGCCCGTCAGGCTGCCCGGTTCCGAGATGACGCGCTGCGGACTTCCCGCGGCGACGATCGTGCCGCCCGCCGCTCCGCCTCCGGGGCCCATGTCCACGACGTGGTCCGCGTTGGCGATCAGGTCGAGGTCGTGCTCGATGACGACGACCGTCGCGCCCCTGTCGGTGAGGCGCCCGATCACCGACAGCAGCGTGCGGACGTCGAGCGGGTGCAGGCCGACGCTGGGCTCGTCCAGCACGAACAGCGCGTTCGCCTGGTCCCGGTCCAGTTCGGAGGCGAGCTTCAGCCGCTGGGCCTCGCCGCCGGACAACGCGGTGGTGGCCTCGCCGAGTGTGAGGTAGCCCAGACCAAGATCGATCAACGCCTGCAGCCGGGTGCGCACCCGGCGCATGTCCCACACGTGCTCGACGGCCTGCCGCACGGTCAGCGCGAGCAGTCCGGGCAGGGGGATCCCGCCCTCGGCGCGGCGGAACCCGCTCGCGGCGGGGGAGTAGCGGGTGCCGCCGCAGTCCGGGCAGGCGATGTCGACGTCCGGCAGGAACTGCACGTCGAGCGAGATCTCGCCGGTGCCCTCGCACCGCGGGCACCGCAGCGACCCGGTGTTGTAGGAGAAGTCGCTTGCCGTCAAGCCTTCCGCGGCGGCCGCGTAGGCACGCCGGAGGTCGTCCAGCACACCGCTGTAGGTGGCGACGGTGGAGCGGACGTTGACGCCGATGGGGGTCGCGTCGACCACGTTCACCCGCGTGATCGAACCGGCGTCGACCTCCTCGACCCAGGCGGGCAGCCTGGTGCCGGAGTTCTTGGCCTCCAGCGCGGGCACGAGGCTTTCGAGGACCAGCGTGGTCTTCCCCGAACCGGACACGCCGGTGACCGCGGTGAGGCGCCCCTGAGGAAGGTCGAGGTCCAGCGCGTGGACCGTGTGCAGCGGACGCGTGGCGAGGTGGATGCGGCCGTGCTCGAACATCTCGGCCTCGCCGGCCCGTGACCGCACGACCACCGGTTCGCGGCCGACGAGGAAGCCGCCCAGCAACGAGTCCGGATGCTCCGCGAGCGCGGTGACGTCGCCGGTGGCGAGAACGCGCCCGCCCTCCGCTCCGGAACCGGGACCGATCTCGATCAGCCAGTCGGCCTCGCGCAGCACCTGGACGTCGTGGTCGACGAGCACCACGGAGTTGCCGTCCCGCAACAGGTCCCGCACCACGCCGAGCAGTCCGTCCACGTTGGACGGGTGCAGGCCGATGGACGGTTCGTCCAGCACGTAGAGCACGCCGGTCGTCTCGTTGCGCACCGCCCGCGCGAGCTGCACGCGCTGCCGTTCGCCGGTGGACAGCGTCGAGGACGCCCGGTCGAGGCTCAGGTACCCGAGGCCGAGCTCGACCAGCCGCCGCGCGGTCCCCAGCAGCTGACCGGTGATGCTCCGGGCCATCGCGAGCATGTCCGGCGGCAGGGACTCCACCACGAGCGGAACCCAGGCGACCAGGTCGTCCAGCGTCTTCGCGGTGGCCTCGGCGAGGTTGATCCCGCCGACCAGCGGGGCGAGCGCCTGCGGGCTCAGCCGGGTGCCGTGGCAGGTGGGGCAGGTCTGCGTGGTGATGAACCTGTTGACCCGGTTCAGGCCGCGTTCGGTGGTGGCGTTGTCCATCGCCTCCTGGACGGCCACCCGGGCGTTGCGATAGGTGAAGTTCAGGTCGAACAGCCTGCCGGCCTTGGACGGCACGCGGATCTGCCGCTTCTCCGCGGGACCGTGCAGGACGATCTCGCGTTCCTCGTCGGTGAGATCGGCGTACGGCACGTCGGTGCGCACGCCGAACTCCCCGACGACCTCGGGCATGACGGCCAGCCCGAACAGCGACCACGGCGCGACCGCCCCGCCGGCGATCGTGAGCGAGGGATCCGGGACCAGCCGGTCCTCGTCGATCTCCCGGACCACGCCGGTCCCGGTGCAGTGCGGGCACGCGCCGTCGGAGTTGAACGCCAGCGACTCCGCACCAGGCGGGGTGAACGTGACGCCGCAGACCGGGCAGGTCAGGTCCAGCTCCTGCGCCACGGCGATCGTGGGTTCCTGTCTGTGGCCGTTCGGGCAGCGGTGCGAGGCGAGCCGGGAGAACAGCAGGCGCAGCACGTTGAGCAGCTCGGTGGAGGTGCCGAACGTGCTGCGCACCCCGGGCACGCCCGGCCGTTGCCGCAGGGCGAGGGCGGCCGGGACGTGCCGGACGCTGTCGACGGCCGCCCGCGGTGCCTGGGACATCCGGCGGCGGGTGTACGTCGACAGCGCCTCGACGTAGCGCCGCGACCCCTCGGCGTACAGCACGCCCATCGCGAGCGAGGACTTGCCCGATCCGGACACGCCCGCGATGGCGACGAGCCGGCGCAGCGGCACCGTGACGTCGACGTCCTGGAGGTTGTGCACCCGCGCGCCGCGCACCTCGATGGCCCAAGGCTGTTCCTGCATCCACCGAACTTACGGCCTGGGGACCGTTTCCTCGCGCCGGGAACGCAGGCTGGTCAGGGTGACGATGCCCAGCGTCGCCACGATGACGCCCAGCGACACCGGGGTCGGGATCGTCGGCACGGCCGGCCACACGCCGTGCGCCCAGTGCAGCACCAGCTTCACCCCGATGAACGCCAGGATGATCGCGAGCCCGTGGTTGAGGTGCACGAGCTTGGCGAGCAACGACTGCAGCACGAAGTAGAGCGCCCGCAGGCCGAGCAGCGCGAACGCGTTGGTGGTGAACACGAGGTACGGGTCCTCGGTGATGCCGTACACGGCCGGCACCGAGTCGATCGCGAACACGACGTCGGTCGCGAAGATCGCCACCACCACGATCGCGAGCGGGGTGAGAGCCCTCCGGCCGTTCTCGCGGACGGTCATCCTGGTGCCACGGTAGTCGTCGGTGACCGGCATCAGCCTGCGCAGCAGGCGCACGGACAGCATCTTCGAGGTGTCCTTCGCGGCCGGCTCACCGGCGAGGGCCGAGTGCAGGATCTTCAGCGCCGAGGCGAACAGGACCAGCCCGAACACCAGGAACGCCCAGGTCCCGGCCGACAGCATCGCCGCGCCGGCCGCGATGAAGATGCCGCGCAGCACCAACGCGCCGACGATGCCGTAGAGCAGCACGCGTTGCTGGATCTCCGACGGCACGCTGAACGCGGCGAGCAGCAGCATGAAGACGAACAGGTTGTCCACCGAGAGGGATTTCTCCACCACGAACCCGGTGACGAACTCCAGCGACTGACCGCTGCCGAACTCGAACCACAGCCAGAGCCCGAACACCAGCGGCAGCGCGAGGTAGAAGACGGACCAGCCCGCGGCCTCCTTGACGGACACCTCGTGCGGGCGGCGGGTCACCAGGAAGTCGACCACCAGCAGGGCGAGCAGCGCCGCGATGCTCACGAACCACAGACCGGGCGACGCCACGGATTGCACGGGCACAAAGCCTCCTCGAACATGATCGTTCGAGGTCTCCTTCACCCGGTGCGGGTGGCCTCCCGAGGACACCTCGGGGTGTCCGTACTGACCGGGCAGACGCTTGGGAAGTACTCCCCTCGGGGGTCAGCATAGGTAAAGGGTTGGTAATGCTCAAGTAAGTCGATCGTGTGGGTTGCATCTCAAGCCGCTTGAGGTCCGATAGTGGCCTCATGAACGACATCAGGCTGTACACGATCGGAGAGGTGGCGCGCCGGACCGGGCTGAGCGTCAGCGCCATCCGGTTCTACTCCGACCAGGGGATCGTTACCCCAGCCGAGGTCACCGCGGCCGGACACCGGCTCTACGACGTCCACGCGATCGCCCGGCTGGAGTTCGTCAGCACGTTGCGCGAACTGGACGCGGGCCTGGACGACATCCGGCGCCTGCTGGAGGGACGGGTGACGCTGTCCGAACTCGCCACCGCGCACCTGTCACGGTTGGACGAGCAGGCCCGGCGCATCCGGTCGAGGCGGGCGGTGCTGAGGACGATCGCCCGGCAGCACACCGAGGCGGACCAGGTGATCCTCATGCACAAGCTGGTGGGCATGTCCGACGAGGAGCGCGATCGGCTGTTCGACGACTTCTGGAACGAGATCAGCGAGGGCCTCGAAGTCAGCCCCGAGTTCCTCGGGCTCATGCGCAACGGCCGTCTGGTCCTGCCGGACGAGCCGTCCACCGAGCAGCTGGAGGCGTGGATCGAGCTGGCGAACCTCCTGCAGGACGCGGACTTCCGCCGTCAGGTGAGCGAGGCTTTGCGCGAGACCTTCTCCGCGCCCGATGCCGCGATGATGACGTCGGCGGAGATGGTGGGCGTGTTCGAACGGGGAGGCGCGATCCTCGTGCGGGCGCAGGAGGCGCAGCAGGCCGGTGAGCCGGCGGACTCGCCGCTGGGGCGCGAGATCGCCGGTCTCCACGCGGCTCACATGGGCGAGATCACCGAGATCCCGGACAGTCGTGAGTACCGCGAGAAGCTGGCGGCCGACGTGCTCGGCATCGAACGGATGTACCTCGAGTCGATCGAGGAGGCCGCCACGTCCACCGATCCGTACACCCGGTACCAGTCGCTGGTGGCGACCATCGACGGGACCGCGAAGGAGTCCGCCGAGTTCATGCCGTTCGCCTGGCTGTCCGCGGCACTCAAAGCCTCTGCATCTCCAAGCGACCCGGTGTCCCCCGTAGGAGCTACACGCGAATGTCCACCGCACGGTGACGTTCCAGAGGCGCGAAATCCCTAACGTTCCGGCCATGCGATTTCTGAAGCAGTTCCTCCTGGTCGCGGTCGTCTCGTTCGTGGGTGCCACCGGCGTGCAGGCGTTGGGGTGGAACGCGCCGCTCACGCTCGTCGCCGGTGTCGTCGCGGCGGCGCTGGCGCTGGCCGCGTACGCCTGGGTGGTGCGCAAGACCGAACGCCGGGAGCCCACCGAGGTCTCGCTGAAGATCGCCGCGGGCGCTCTCGGCCGCGGTGTCCTCGTCGGACTCGCCATGTTCGGGGCGGTGATCCTGAACATCACCTTCCTCGGCGGGTACGAGGTGCGCGGCTGGGGTTCGGTGTCCGGCATGATCGCGATCTTCGGGTTCATGGTCGCCGTCGCGGTGACCGAGGAGCTGATGTACCGCGGCGTCGTGTTCCGCATCGTCGAGGAGCACCTCGGCACGTGGCTCTCCCTTGTCCTGAGTGGACTGGTATTCGGCTTCGCGCACATCTTCAACCCGAACGCCACGGTGTGGAGCTCGCTCGCCATCGCGATCGAGGCAGGGCTCATGCTCGGCGCCGCGTACGTGGCCACGCGCAACCTGTGGGTGCCGATCGGGGTGCACTTCGCGTGGAACTTCGCCCAGGGCGGCATCTTCAGCACGAGCGTCTCCGGCCAGGACGCGCCGCAGGGGCTGCTGGACGGTGTCACGTCCGGTCCCGCGCTCGTCACCGGTGGGAACTTCGGGCCGGAGGCGAGCGTGTACTCGGTGCTGGCCGGCCTGGTCGTCACGGCGGCGTTCCTGTGGCTGGCGAAGCGCCGCGGCAACATCATGCCGCGCCGTCGCCGTACCGCGCCGGCCGCTACTGTCGCCGCGTGATCAGCCTTCAGCGGTGGCGCGCCTGGGACGTTCGCGTCCAGGACGCGCCACTGGCGTTGCTGCTCGTGCTGGCATCGCTGGTGCCCGCGTTGCACGACAAGGGCACTCAGCTCGGCGGGCTGCCGAACCGGCCGTTCGACGCCCTCGCGATCGCGGTGATCGCGTTGGAGTGCCTGCCGCTGGTCGTCCGCCGGAAGTGGCCTCTCGTCTGCCTCGCGGTGGTGTCGGTCGCGTTCGCCGTCGACCAGTTGCGCGGCTACCACACCGTCGCCGGCACGGCCCTGTCGATCGCGTTGATCAGTGCCGGGCTGCACCTGTCGCACCACCGGCGCGGCACCGTGATCGCGCTCTCCACCGGGTACGTCGGGTTGGCCGTCGCGCTGGAACTGAACGGAGCCACGGAAGGTGTGGCCGGGTTCGTCACGTTCTACCTGGCAGTGGCCGCCCTGTGGGCGATCGGCGCGTGGCTGCGGCTCTCGCGCACCGCCGAGGAGGAACGCCGCCGGCACGTCGCCGCGGCGACCCGTGTCGCGGAACGGACGTTGATCGCCCGCGAGCTCCACGACGTGGTGACCCACCACGTGACCGCGATGGTGGTGCAGGCGGAGGCCGCGCGGTACCTCACCGCGGCCCCCGACCGGCTGGACCAGACGTTGCAGGCGATCACCGACACCGGCCGGCGGTCGCTGACCGACCTGCGGCACCTGCTGAACCTGCTGAACCCCGACCACAGCACGGAGAGGCTCGGAGACCTGCGCACGCTCGTCGAGCAGACGCGGCTGGCCGGGCAGCCCGTGGAGTTCGCGGAGGAGGGCGAGGCGACGCGGGACGCGGGCAGCGCCGAGGCCGTCGCGTACCGGGTCGTGCAGGAGGCGCTGACGAACGCGTTGAAGTACGCGCACGGCAACCCGACGAACGTGCACGTGCGTTACGGCGAAAGGGAAATCACCGTGGAGGTGGGTACCGAGGGCGCGAGGTCGTCCACGGCGGTCGGGGGCAGCGGCCGCGGTCTGGCCGGGCTGCGCGAGCGGGTCGACGTGCTGGGCGGCGAGTTCTCGGCGGGACAACGCGACGGTGGCTTCGTGGTCAGGGCGCGCATCCCGGCGGGGAATCCGGCGTGACCGCACCGGTTCGCGTGCTGGTGTGCGACGACCAGGCGCTCATCCGCACCGGGTTCGCCACGATCATCGACGCCCAGCCGGACCTCGAGGTCGTGGGGGAGTGCGGGGACGGGCGCGCGGCGGTCGACCTCGCCGGCAGGCTGAGCCCGGACGTCGTCGTGATGGACGTGCGGATGCCGGTGCTCGACGGCATCGGGGCGACCCGGCTGCTGGCGGGCGCCGGCGTCCCCGACCCCGTCAAGGTCCTCGTGGTCACGACGTTCAACCTCGACGAGTACGTCTACGAGGCGTTGCGGGCCGGTGCGAGCGGGTTCCTGCTCAAGGACGCGCCGCCGGCCCAGCTGCTGCACGGCATCCGGACCGTGGCGAGCGGTGCCGCCCTGCTCGCGCCGGAGGTGACCCGGCAGCTCGTCGGCAGGTTCGCGGCGCGCATCCGGCCCGCCGGGGAGATCGCGGAGACCCAGCTGGCGCCGCGGGAGCTCGAGGTACTCCGGCTGATCGCGGAGGGCCTGTCGAACAGCGAGATCGCCGCGGCCCTGGTCATCAGCCAGGAGACGGTGAAGACGTACGTGTCGCGCATCCTCACCAAGCTCGACCTGCGCGATCGGGTGCAGGCCGTCGTCTACGCCTATCGCCGCGGCCTGGTCACCTAGCGTCTTACCGGGTGATTACAAGAAGTGACTTGGTCGTCACCAAGCGATAGGACCGGGGTATGAGAACTCGGAACCTCGCGATCGCGTCGACCATCGTTGCTGTGGGTGCGCTGCTGACACCGGCGGCGTTAGCGGACCGGCCCGTGTGGTTCACCTCGTGGGCGCAGTCGCAGCAGAACCTCGCCCCCGTCACGCTGCACGACCAGTCGATGCGGATGATCACGCACCTCAGCCAGGGCGGCAGCGCGGTCCGGATCCGGGTGCAGAACACGTTCGGCAGGCAGCCGTTGACGATCGACCGGACCACTGTCGCGCTGAGCGCGGGCGGTGCGGCGGTGGAGGGCACGCGCGACGTGACGTTCGGAGGCCGCCGCACGGTGACGATCCCCGCGGGCGGCGAGATGTGGAGCGACCGCACGTCCCTGACCACCAGGCCGGACACCGATCTCGCGGTCAGCATGCACGTCGCGGGTGAGGTCGTGCCCGGCCGGCACGACTCCGCGTTCCGCGACAACTACCTGACCCCGCCCGGCTCGGGCGACCACACCGCCGGCCAGGGTGCCGCGTACACGCAGACGGTGCGGTCGACCTACCTGGTCAGCGCGGTCGACGTGCTCAACCCGCGGCTGAAGGGGACGGTCGTGCCGTTCGGCAGCTCGGTCGTCGACGGCGTGGGGAGCACCGACTGCGGCCCCGGCTGTACCGAGCTCGGCACGAACAAGCGCTGGGCCGACGTGCTGGCCCGCCGCATCACCGCCTCGTCCGGCCCTCAGCTCGCCGTCGCCAACGCCGGCATCAGCGGCACCACCAGTTCCGTCTGCCCGAACACCCCGGCGCCGTTCGTCGGTCTGGATGCGTTGGCACGGCTGGAAAGGGACGTGCTGGCGCTGCACGGCGTCACCGATGTCATCTACTACTACGGCACGAACGACCTCGCGAACGGCTGCACCGCCGCCGACATCGTCACCAGCTACCGCGCGGTGTTCCAGCGGCTGCGCGAGGCCGGGATCGCCGTGCACGTCACCCCGATCACGCCCCGGCCCGGCTACAGCGACCAGAACAACGTGGACCGCCACGCCGTCAACGATTTCGTGAAGCGCGGTGGCGACTGCTCGGACACCTGCGCCTCGGTGCAGGACTTCGACCAGGTGCTGGAGGACCCGGTCGAGCCGAACAGCGTCAACGCCCAGTACGACGTCGGTGACGGCGTCCACGTGAACATCAAGGGACAGCGGGCGATCGCCGACTACATCGCGCTGGAGACCATCGTTTAGCGGCGTGCGCCACGTGCGCTGTACGCGGCGATCCCGCTCACGAACAGCACCCCCGCCGTCCACCGGGTCAGCGCGTCGTCCGGGGCACCGACCGGCCACGTGACGACACGGCCGAGCGCCGACCCGGCGGGCGGCATGATCGCCGCCACCGCCCACCACAGCACCGGCGCGGTGGCGGCGAGCCGGGCTCCGGCCACCGCCGCCGCCAGGCCGGCCAGACCGATCATGCCCGCGGTGTCGCGGACGACGAACGCGGCGTCGAACGGTTCGCCGCCGAGTTCCTGCACCAGCAGCACCGAGGTCGCGGCCACCGCCGCGGCGAGCAGGAGGTGCCCGAGGCGCCACAACGGCCACGGGACGGCGGTCGACCTGTCGAGTTCCGGGTCCTGGCCCGCGAGACCGGCCGTCGTCACCAGCACGGCGGCCAGCGTCGTCAGCGACGCGCTGAGCGGTGTCCACGGCGAGTGCAGCGCCGACCACGCGATCAGCACCACGACGGGCAGGACCACAAGTGCCGCAGGGACTTCGCGCGACCGCGCGTACAGCGCGAGCGGCCTCATCGGCCTGCCCTCAGCACGTCGAGCACGCGGTCGGAGTCCTCGCACGCCAGCAACATCTGCCGCGCCCGCACGACCCGGTTCAGCTGCTCCTGCGCGGGCTGGCCGCGGAACTGCCGCCACGCCTCGTCGATCTCGCCCCGCAGCCGGGTGTTGTTCCACATGAGGGGTTCGGAGGCCAGCTCGGCCAGTTCCCCGTCGAAGTACCCGGCGGTCACGTAGCGGACGACGCCCCCGCTGGTGTCGAAGGTGTTCGGGCCGGCACAACCGGCGACGCCCGCACCGGCCAGCAGTTCCAGTCGCAGCTGGTCACCCGTCATGCTCAGCGGGCTGGGAAAGCCCTGCGACTGCAGGTAGACGATGCGGCGATCGCGTTGGGGCGCGGTCAGGTGGGCCATCGCCGACGTGTCCTCCCGGACCTCGGAAGGCGGGTCGGGCAGCACCGACAGCTTGGTCAGGACGTCACGGCCGACCGCGGCGACGGCGGGCAGACTGGCCGCGTGCACCTGGCTGAGGCACACGGTGCCCTCGCAGACCAGCTTGCCCGCGATCGAGTCGGTCACCAGCACCTCGGAGTACCTGACCGGCATGATCGACAGGGCGAGGGCGACCGCCAGACCGGCCGGCACGAGCGCGGCCAGCCGGCCGAGGTGGGTTCGTGCGGCGAGAAGGAGGAACGCCGTCACGCCCAGGCCGGTGAACCACACGATCTGACCCAGGTCGACGGACGTCGAGGTCGTGACCAGGTCCGAGCTCGGCGGGGCGAGGACGGGCGTGAGCAGCGCCGGCCGGGAGATCTCGTCGTCGGGCGAGCGCGCTTCGAGCGCCCGGGCCGCGCTGGTCGAGACCATGAACGTGGCGACCAGCGCCACCGGCACGGTCAGCGGGTGCGGCAGGAACCGGCCCACCGCGAGTCCCAGCAGAACGCTCGAAGCGAGGGCGAGCACCACGGTCACCATGAGCGGGACGAACCCGGTCGAGACGAACCCTCCGCCGAGCGCGACCTTGGCCACCAGGCCCGCGCACAGCAGCGCACCCGCCACCGCGACGACACCCGCCACCGCCGAGGCGAGCGTGCCGAGCCTGACCCAGCCGGGGCGGGAGGTGGCGGTGAACAGCTCGGTCACCTGGGCGCGGCTGTCCCGCATGCCTTGCAGGACGGCGAATCCGACCACGAGTGCCCACACGTAGGCCAGGGGCAGGCGGAGTTCGAGCACCGCCGACGTCGAGTTGGCCGGCCACTTCGCATTCTCGGACGTGACCAGCAGCAGCATTCCCGTGCCGGACACCAGCACGAGCAGCCCGGCCCAGAGCGCGGTCGAGCGCCGCAGTTCGATGCGCAGTCCGGTCACCAGGCACCCCCGCCGGACTTCGCGCTGATCAGTGCCGAGTAGCCGCGTTCGATCGGGCTGTCGCCGACGTGCGTCGCCGTGCCTGCGGTGGCGAGATCAGCCGGAGTTCCCTGGAAGACAAGGGATCCCTGGTCGACGAGCACCACGTCCGTGCACGCCGCCGCCACGTCCTCGACCAGGTGGGTCGAGATCAGCACGCAGGCTTCCCGGCCCAGTTCGACGACGAGTTCGCGGAACCGCAGCCGTTGCGCGGGGTCCAGGCCGACCGTCGGTTCGTCCAGGAGCAGCAGTTCGGGGTCGTTGACGATCGCCTGCGCGATGCCGACCCTGCGGACCATGCCGCCGGACAAAGACTTCATGCGGTCCTCGGCGCGGTCGGTCAGCCCGACCCGTTCGAGTGCCTCCCGCACGGCTTTCGGGATGCGTGCTGGTGGCATCTCCTTCAGCCACGCCAGGTATTCGACGAACTCCCGCACCTTGAAGCGCTTGTAGTAGCCGAAGTGCTGCGGCAGATACCCGAGCTTGCGCCGGACGGGCCTCAGCTTGCCGTTCGCCGGTGTGCCGAGCAACGACAACGTGCCCGAGGTGGGGGACTGCACCGTCGCCAGCGTGCGGATCAGCGTGGTCTTGCCCGCGCCGTTCGGACCGAGGAGCCCGTGCACGCCGCGGCCGAGCCCGAGGCTGAGTCCGTTCACCGCGTCGCGGCCCTTGCGCCCGCCCACGCGCACCACCAGGTTGTCGGCTTGGATCGCCTGCATCCTGTTCTCCCTCAAGTGTTTTCGCTCTTGACGGGCTAGACGGCGGCGGAGGTCGCGAGGTTCTCGGAATGCTGTGACGGCGGTCACCAGCTGCCGGGCCGGCCTGGGATGCCGAGCAGAGCGCTGTAGCCGCGTTCGAGCGGGCTGTCGCCCGCGTGCCGCTCCGTGCCCTGCGCCGCGAGCTGGTCCGGGGTGCCCTGGAAGACGAGTTTTCCTCGGGACAGCAGCACGACGTCCGTGCACGCGGCAGCGACGTCCTCCACCAGATGGGTCGAGACGACCACGCACGCGTCGGTGCCGATTTCGGTGAGCAGCTCGCGGAACCTGAGCCGCTGGGCGGGATCGAGACCGGCCGTCGGTTCGTCGAGCAACAGGATCTCGGGGTCGTTCACGATCGCCTGCGCGATGCCGACGCGCCGGATCATGCCGCCGGACAACGTTTTCAGTCTGTCGTCCGCTTGATCGGCGAGCCCGACCCGTTCGACGGCGCGCTGCACGGCCGCCGGGATGTCCCGCATCTCCTTGAGCCACGCCACGTACGCCACGAACTCCCGCACGGTGAACCGCCGGTAGTGCCCGAACTCCTGCGGCAGGTACCCGACCTGGCGGCGCAGGGAACGCAGGTCCGTGCCGCCGAGCATCGAGAGTGCGCCCGAGTGCGGCTTCAGCACGGTCGCGAGCGCACGGATGAGCGTCGTCTTGCCGGCACCGTTCGGCCCGAGCAACCCGTGCACGCCACGCCCCATGGTGAGCGTGACGCCGTCGACGGCCATCCGCCGCCCGGCCTTGACCCGCAGCTCGCGAGCCTCGATCTCCCAGGCGTAAGTGGTGGGCGCGGTCATCGGTTCGCCTCCAGACGCGTGAACGCCATCCTCCGCACCGCGAGCACCACCACACTGGCACCCAGCAACGCGATCCAGACCGGCGCCGCAGCCGGACCGAGCGCGACGGCAGTGCGGCTGAACGCGATCGTCGGCGCCACGATCGCCAAAGCCCACGCCGCGATCAGCACGACCGCGGCCCGCGTCACCCCGATCAGCGTCCCGAGCGCGAGCGTGCCGACCGTGAACGCCAGACAGGGCAACAACCACCGCGCGAACCCGGCGTCCGTCAGCAGACTCGCCACCGCCAGCCCCGGCACCACCACGGCCAGCACCGCCGCCGTCCGGCGAAAGACGAGCGGCAACCCCGCACGGGGCGTGGCGGCGGTCAGCTCCCACGCCGGGTCCAGCGACCGCCCCCAGCTTGCCGCGACGCCGAGCACCGGCAGGACCGGCGCGACCAGCAGCACCAGCGACACCCTGTCGCCCACCGCGAACCCGGCCCGGTCGAGCGCGACGGCGGCGGCGATGACCAGCAGGATCATCGCGAGCCACGGCCCCGCCGCAGGCGAGACCCACCCGTGCACCCGCCGCCAGGCCCGCGCGCGCGGCATCTGCGGGGTGTGGTCCAGCAGCGGCGAGAGGTTGGCCCACACGGCCTCGGCGATCGGCTCGGGGGCGAGCCTCGCGCGGCACGGGGCGCAGGTTTCCAGGTGCGATTCGACGGCCCACAGCTCGTCGGCGGGGATGTCGTCGTCGCTGTGGGAGTAGCGGTGCAGGAGGTGGTCGCTGGGGTGGTTGGTGGTCATGGTCGCGCCTCCTGCGTCGCGTTGTGCGGGTGCTCGGGCGGGCTGGGGCGGTGGACGGGGGTGGCACTGGTGGGGGAGTGGGGGGCCGCGGGGTCGTTGGGCGGACCGGGCTGACGAGTGGTGCTGCTGGGTCGGTGGGTGGCGGTGGTGCCGTCAGGCGGGCCGGGCCGGTGTGAGGCGGCGGTGCTGTCGGGCGTGCCGGATTGGCAGCTGATGGGGTCGGGTCGGTGGACGGCGGTGGCGTTGGGCAGGCCGGAGGAGCGGGTGGCCGCCGTGCTGCCGAGCGGATCAGGGCGGTGGCTGGTGGTGCTGTTGGTCGCCACGGCGCCATGAGCGGTCATGCCAGGGCCTCCCTCATCGCGATCCGCGCCCGCCGGGCGCGGGTCTTGACGGTGCCCTCCGGCACCCCGAGCAGCACCGACGTCTCTCGCACCGACAGCCCGTCGAGCACCATCGCCTGCAGCACCTGCCGCAGCTCCGGCGCCAGGCGGCGCAGCGCGTCGCCCACCTCGTCCCCGACCACTCCGTCGAGCACCTCCTCGTCGGCCGCGGCGGCTGGGGCGGGGGCGGCTGCGGCGGGTGGTGTGGCGTGGTGTGCGCGGCGGCGGAACGCGTCGATCAGCCTGCGTGCGGCGATGGTCCAGAGCCAGCCGACCGCGGTGCCGCCTGACGCGGCGCCGGCGAACGCGTCCGCGGCCCGCCACACGGCCAGGTAGGTCTCCTGCAGCACCTCGGCGACGATCTGCTCGTCCGAGCAACGTCTGCGCAGCCGCACGGTCAGCCACGGCGAGGTGCGGCGGTACAGCTCTTCGAACGCGCGGCGGTCACCTCGTGCGACTCGGCGCACGAGCTGCTCCTCGTCGAGGCCGGCCTCACCCCGGATGGCTCTCACACTCCGCAGGACGTCGAGATCGACGCCCAGGTTCTCGCCCAGCTGTGGTGTGTGCCACAGCAATTTGAATAATAGCTTCAGTGTTGACCGAAACTAATCCGTCGGAGGCAGGCCCACGGCCAGCGTCAGCTCCAAGACCCGCTGCGGAGACCCTAGGTCCGGGAAGAGGTCACGGAGCTGCCCCATCCGGTACCGGACGGTCTGCGGGTGCACGAACAGGGTGGCGGCCACCTCCTCGCGCCGGCCGTGGTGCAGCAACCAGGCGCGCAACGTCTCCTCGAGCTTTCGGGCCGTGGTGGCCGGGAGTGCCAGCAGGGGTGCCAGGGCGCGGGCGCGCAGGTCGGCGTAGGCATCCGGGTCCGCGCTCAGCACGAGAGAGGCGAGGTGCTCCTCGGTGTCGCGGATGTCAGAGGAGAGGGAGCGCGCGCGTACGGCCCGTTCGTACGAGGCGGAGGCACGCATCCATGGACGCGCGGGCCCCACGACGGCGTGGCGGTGGCTGAGCTGTCGTAGCAGGTGGGCGCGGTCGGCGTCGGGGACGAACAGCACGCCGGTCGAGTCCGGCAGGTCGTCCAGAACGAGGGTGCCGGGGTCCAGCGAGCGGTAGGCGGGGCGGGCCTGGAACGCGGGGAGCAGGACCACGGTCAGCGTGGTCGGCGGCTGCCAGGCGGCGCGTCCGGCGGAGGCCAGCAGGACCTCGGCGCTCGCGCCGGCCAGCAGGTCGCGGGCCAGTTGTTCGAGGTGGCGCTCGTGGGCGAGGCCTCGCGCTGCCAGTTCGTCGGCGTGGCCCGCGGCGCTGGCGGCGGACAGCTCGTCGATGTAGGCGAAGGTCAGTTCGGCGAACTTCGCCACCTCCGCGGCGGGCAGACCCGCTGGTACGGCGCCTGCGGCCAGGCCTCGCCAGGCCACGCGGGCGCCGACGCGGTACGCGCTGAGCAACGCGTCCATCGAACGGCCGTCGCGCACCTCGCCGCGGCCGAGTTCGTAGGCCGCGTCGCTGGCGTCGCCGCCCCCGCCTGTCCCACTCGCGAGGTCCAAGTACAGTCCGAGCGCCGTGCGAACGGCACGGCGGATGGTGCCACCCATACGTCCGGAAAGTGCGTTGGCGTAGCTCGGCACCTCGGTGATGATGGCGCGGACGACCTCGTCGGCGGTCGGCCTCAGGACCGCCCGCAACGCGGTCACGGTCTTCTCATCGAGGGCAAGTTCGGTGGCCCTCTGCATTGCGTGACTCACGATTTGTTCCCCGCGAACAATCCAGCCCGGCAGATTCACGTCCTACGGACAGGACTTTACGCCCTGGGGCGCATCAAGCTGGAGACATGACGAGTGCCGCCCTCCGCAGCAGGGCGTGGAAACTGCTTGAGCTGGTCACGACGCCGCTGCTGCCGTCCGACTACCTCGACCTGGTGAGTCCCCTCCGCGCAGGTGCTGACCTGCGCGGCCGCATCGAGGCCGTACACCGCGAGACAGACGATGCCGCGACGATCGTGATCAAGCCCGGCAAGGGCTGGCGCGGTCACGTCGCCGGTCAGTACATCCGGATCGGGATCGACGTCGACGGCGTGCGCCTGTGGCGTGCGTACTCGGTCACGTCGCCGACGAGCCGCGCGGACGGCCGCATCACGATCACCGTGAAGGCCATCCCCGACGGCAAGGTCAGCAACCACCTGGTCCGCAAGGCGAAGCCCGGCACGGTGATCCAGCTCGACCAGGCCACCGGCGAGTTCGTCCTGCCCGCAGCCAAGCCCGCCAAGGTGCTCTACCTGACGGCCGGCAGCGGCATCACGCCCGCGATGGGCATGCTGCGCGACTCGCGCCTTGCCGACGTCGTGATGGTGCACTCCGCGCCGCGCGAGGAAGACGTGATCTTCCGCAACGACCTGCACGACCTGGTCGCCGACAAGGCGCTGAAGCTGGTCGAGCTGCACACCGACACCGACGGCATGCTCGACGTCGCCAAGCTCGACGAGCTCGTGCCCGACTGGGCCGAGCGCGAGACCTGGGCCTGCGGCCCGGCCGGTCTGCTCGACGCCGCCGAGGCGCACTGGGCGGAGCACGGCATCGCCGAGCGCCTGCACACCGAGCGGTTCCGGCCGACCGTGGTCGTGGCCGGCGAGGGTGGCGAGGTCACGTTCGGCAAGACCGGCAAGACCGTCGAGGCCGACGGTGCCACGCCGTTGCTGAACGTCGGTGAGGAGGCGGGCGTGCTGATGCCGTCCGGCTGCCGCATGGGCATCTGCTTCGGCTGCGTCACGCCGCTGAAGTCCGGCGCGGTGCGGGACCTGCGCACCGGCGAGATCACCCAGGCCGAGGACAGCCCCACCGCCCACGTGCTCGTCCAGACCTGCGTGTCCGCCGCAGCGGGCCCTTGCGAACTCGAACGCTAGCCAGCGCGCCCACCACGGACATTCCTTCCCCCCGCGAAGTGGCCCTCCCCCAGCCACTGCTTCCCGGAAAGCGAGATTCATGACCGCCATCGATCCCACCGCCCACCTGACCGACGAGCAGATCGAGGAGCTCGGCCGCGAGCTCGACGCGATTCGCGACGAGGTGATCGCCAGTCGTGGTGAGAAGGACGCGGCCTACATCCGCAAGGTCATCTCGGTGCAGCGCAAGCTGGAGCTGACCAGCCGCGGCATCCTGCTGTTCTCGCTCTTCCCGCCGGCCTGGATCATCGGCACCGCCGGTCTGTCCGTCGCGAAGATCATGGACAACATGGAGATCGGGCACAACATCCTGCACGGCCAGTGGGACTGGATGCGCGACCCGAAGATCCACTCCACCACCTGGGAGTGGGACCACGTCTCGCCGGCCGAGCAGTGGAAGCACTCGCACAACGAGCTGCACCACACGTACACCAACGTGATCGGCAAGGACAACGACCTCGGCTACGGCATCATGCGCGTGGACGAGGACCAGAAGTGGCACCCGATGCACCTGGGCCAGCCGCTGTGGAACTTCATCAACGCGTGCTTCTTCGAGTACGGCATCGCCGCGTACGACCTGGAGCTCGGCAAGAACCTGCACAAGCGCCGCCGCAACAACCCGGAGTTCCGGGCGCGTGCCAGGGCCGTGGGCCGCAAGATCCGCAAGCAGGTGCTCAAGGACTACGTGATCCACCCGCTGCTGTCGGGCCCGTCGTTCCTGACCACGCTCGCGGCGACGTTCACCGCGAACCTGGTCCGCAACATCTGGTCGCACTCGGTGATCATGTGCGGGCACTTCCCCGAGGGCGTGCAGACCTTCGAGCGCCGCTCGATCAAGGGCGAGACGCGCGGCCAGTGGTACCTGCGCCAGATGATGGGCTCCGCGAACATCAGCGGCAGCAAGGCCATGCACTTCATGACCGGCAACCTGTCGCACCAGATCGAGCACCACCTGTTCCCGGACCTGCCGAGCAACCGGTACGCCGAGGTCGCGGTCAAGGTGAAGGCGCTGTTCGAGAAGTACGAACTGGACTACGTGACCGGCCCGCTGCCCAAGCAGGTCTTCTCGGCGTGGCACAAGGTGTTCCGCCTGTCGCTGCCGAACCGCAAGCCCAAGGTCAAGGCGCCGGCCAAGGACAAGGAACTGGTCGCCGCCTGAGACAGGCAATGGTTCAGATCTTTCGGCCGTACCGGCGACACCGCCGGATTCGGTGAGATTCCTTCGTAGGGCCCGAGTTCCACCCCTGCTGCTTCATCGGGCCCTCCGACGGAGGAACTCATGCGAAGGGTCTACCTCGTCACGGCCACCCTGCTCATGGCCGCGACGATCTACACGCCTGCCTCGAACGCGGCTCCTGCCGCCGCGGCGATCACCGAGACCGTCTACGTCGAGTCCACGATCGACAGTGACGCGGACGGCAAGCTCGACCGGATCGCCGCCGACGTCATGCGGCCCGACACGGCCGGGCGAGTGCCGATCGTGATGGAGGCCAGCCCGTACTACGGGCTGGGTGCGACGGCCGCGTCGGCGACGAACGTGCCGCGCGGCTTCGGCCGCTGGTACGACGAGTACTTCGTGCCGCGCGGGTACGCCGTCGTCGAGATGGAGATGCAAGGCACCTCCCGCTCGACCGGCTGCCCGACCACGGGCGGTCCCGAGGACACCGCGAGCGTCCGCGCGGTCGTGGACTGGCTCAACGGCCGCGCCAAGGCGTTCTACGCCGACGGCCGGGCGGCGGTCGCGAGCTGGAGCACCGGCAACGTCGGCATGCTCGGCGTCTCCTACAACGGCACGCTGCCCAACGCGGCCGCCGCGGCGAACATCCCCGGTGTGAAGACGATCGTGCCGATCGCCGCGATCTCCAGCTGGTACGAGTACGCCCGTGACCAGGGCATCGGGTACAAGGGCTGGGAGTCCAACTACCCGACCTTCCTCGCCAACTACGTCGTGAGCGCGGCGCAGAAGGCGAAGTGCAAGCCGGTGTTCGACCAGCTGTCGCGCGAGGACGGCGACGAGTCCTTCGACTACACGTCGTTCTGGAAGGCCCGCGACTACCGGGTGGGCGCGCAGAACGTGTCCGCGTCGGTGTTCGCCGTGCACGGCCAGGCGGACTGGAACGTCAAGCCGTCCCAGTTCGGCCGCTGGTGGAAGGAACTGGCGGACCGCGACGTACCGCGCAAGATCTGGCTGCACCGGGGCGGGCACCTCGACCCGATCTCGTTCCGCCAGGCCGAGTGGCAGCGCGTCATGGGTCTGTGGATGGACCACTGGCTCAAGGGCGCGGACAACGGGATCATGAACGAGCCGATGGCCGACGTGCAGAGGCCCGACGGCAGCTGGGAACAGGCCGCCTCGTGGCCGCGGCCGGACACCGAGGACACCACGCTGTACTTCGGTCCGGCGGCCGGTGGCATGTCCGGTTCGCTGACCGCCGCACCGGTTCCCAGCGGCACGCAGAGCCTGCGCGCGAACGCGAACATCAGCGAGGCGGCCATGATGGCCAACCCTGAGACCGCGAACACCGGCCGGCTGGCCTACGTGACGGCACCGCTGACGAAGGACGCGCGGTTGTCCGGTGAGGTCAGCCTGACCGTCCGCATCGGGTCGAACCGGGCGTCGACGCCGCTCACCGCGTTGCTGGTGGACTACGGCCCGAGCACGCAGGCGGTGCTGTCCGAACGCAGTCCGCTGCAGCTGTCCACCGAGGTGTGCGGCCGGAACGACCTGCGGGACAAGACCGGCTGCGCGCGTCCTCCGGACGTGTCGATCCAGGCGGTCTCGGCGACGATGCTGACCAAGGGTGCCGTCGACGCCAAGAACCGCCTGTCGCTGGAGACCGCGACCCCGTTGCCCACCAACGGGTCCACCGCGGACGTCACCTGGAAGCTGCACGCCAGGGACGCGTTGATCCCGGCCGGGCACCGGATCGGGATCGTGCTCGTCACGAACCACAACGGCTACATCGCCGCGGACACGGCGGCGAGTGGTGTCTCGCTCACCGTGTCGCTGGGTGTCAGCAAAGTGGTGCTGCCGATCGTCGGCGGTGCGCTGAACAGGTGATGACGAGCCGGGGCCTGCGGACTTCACAGTGCGCGGGCCCCGGCGTCGTTAGTGTGGCGCGATGCTTCTGGCCGCCATCCCCAGTCCGACCCAGGGCGTGTGGCACCTCGGCCCGGTGCCGATCCGCGCCTACGCGTTCTGCATCATCGCCGGCGTGCTCGTGGCCGCCTGGCTGACCGAGCGCCGCTACGTCCAGCGCGGCGGCAGGCCCGGTGTCATCAACCAGATCGCCACCTGGGGCGTTCCGTTCGGCGCGCTCGGAGCCTGGATCGGTGCCAGGCGAGCCGGCGTCGCGCATCTCCGCTGGCCGACGCGTCAGCACCTGGAACCCTGCTGGCACAACGGATCCGCCGTCTCGGCAACTGGTTCAACGGGCTAACCGCAGGAGGCCCGGCCGTTCACGGCCGGGAGGAAATGCGCTCTGTGGTGTCGCGGCGCTCTGGTACCGCCAGATCAGCCGGGGCGTTTCTGGATGGCGATGTACTGCTTGATGATGTCGAGCGGTGCTTCGTCGCAGGAGGGTTACCAGAAGTGGTTGCCCACAGATACTTCTTGATGTGGCTGGGGAAGTCGTGGCGCAGGTGCC
The DNA here is from genome assembly GCF_033949925.1 of Lentzea kristufekii. Lineage (NCBI taxonomy): Bacteria > Bacillati > Actinomycetota > Actinomycetes > Pseudonocardiales > Pseudonocardiaceae > Lentzea > Lentzea kristufekii. The sequence goes on along the minus strand of NZ_JAXAVV010000004.1, from coordinate 268,604 downwards.
GGCACGAGACGCCTTTGAGGCTGTTGACCAGCCGGGAGAGGGCGACGTGGTCGGGTGGTGCACAAGCAGGTGGCCGGTCTCGCCGGTGAACGCGCCGCGCCGGTACTTGGTGACGAAGACCAGGTGTGCGGGCAGGGTGTAGAAGACGCTGCGGCCTCTGCGGATATCGAGGTTCGGCCCCCACCGAGGTGACACAGGCCAACGATAGGATGGTCGTTGTGAAGATCGTCGTGCGGTTGAAGCTGCTGCCGGACGCTGAGCAGGCGTCGGCGTTGGCGGCGACCCTGCACGCCTGCAACCAGGCCGCGGATGAGGTGTCGCGGATGGCGTTCGAGCGGCGGGTGTTCTCCCGTCAGGCACTGCAGCGACTGGCGTATGCGTGCCTGAAAGCGCGGGGCCTGTCGGCTCAGCCGGCATTGCATGTGATCCGCAAGACCGCCGACGCCTGCACCACGCTGCACGCGAACATCCGCAACGGCAATCTCGGCCCGGAAGGCTCGAAGCGCCGCGTGAAAGCGGAGTCGAAACCGATCGGGTTCCGGCTGGACGCGGCGCAGCCGTTCGACGACCGCTGTCTGTCGTGGAATCACGACGCGCGGACGGTGTCGATCTGGACCACGGCCGGTCGGATGAAGAATCTGCGGTTCACCGGTTCGCCGGATCAGCTGACGATGTTGCGTGAGCACCGGCGGGGCGAGACGGACCTCGTGCACCACGACGGCATGTGGTTTCTGATCGCCACCTGCGACATCGCGGAGCCGGAGACGTTCGAGCCGTCCGGATGGCTGGGCATCGACCTGGGGATCGTGAACGTCGCGACCACAAGCGATGGCGACCGCGCCGCCGGGCGCCGCGTGAACCGCTATCGGCGGCACCTGCAGCGTCTGCGGCAAAAACTGCAACGCAAGAAGACCAAGTCCGCCAAACGCACGCTCAAACGGCTGCGCCGCCGGGAATCGCGGCATGTGGCCAACACCAACCACGTCCTGTCGAAACAGTATGTGACCACCGCGCAACGCACCGGACGCGGGATCGGCCTGGAAGACCTGGCCGGAATCCGCGACCGGGCACGGCTGAGGAAACCACAGCGCGTCGTACTGAACTCGTGGGCGTTCCACCAACTCGGGGCCTTCATCACCTACAAGGCCCAGCGCGCCGGGGTGCCGGTCCAGTTCGTGGACCCGCGTAACACCTCGCGAGGCTGCTCCGAGTGCGGCCACATCGACAAACGCAATCGGCCCAGCCAAGCCCGGTTCGTCTGCCGCTCTTGCCGCTACACCGCGAACGCCGACTACAACGCTTCCCGCAACATCAGCCACAAAGCCGATGTCGCGTGGAACGCGGGGCGCCAGTCAGCCGCCCCGACAGCCGCCTGATCAGTGACTGTCCAGACGCAGCCGACCACACCACAGCCAGTGGTGCCCGAGCTGCAAGCTCGGCCCTTCAGGGCCGAGAAGCTGACCAACGAGGTGTACGGCAGGCCGACCGACATGCCCTGGGCACTCACGATCCACGAGTGGGACCTGGACGCGGGCCGCGCGGTGATCGGTCCGGACGGAGCGCCCGTGGTGCTGGGGACGTTCCACCCGGCGTTCCTGTACGAACTGCTGTGGACCTTCGCCGCGGCGGCCGTGGTGATCTGGGCGGACCGCCGGTTCCGGCTCGGGCACGGCCGCGCGTTCGGGCTGTACGTGGTGCTCTACACGCTGGGCAGGTTGTGGATCGAGGCGCTGCGCATCGACCAGGCGAACACGATCCTGGGCCTGCGGCTGAACATCTGGACCTCGCTGGTCCTGGGACTGGGTGCCGCCGCGCTGACGCTGTGGTCGGCACGGCGGCATCCAGGCCGGGAGGACCTCGGGTCAGCTCCGGCGCCGAGTCGCACGTCTCTGCCCGCAGACGCGGCTGACTCGAACCCGTGACCACGAACCTCGGGCAAGATCGATCGCATGAGCGACTACGACGCCGTGGCCGAGGCGTACGACCTGGACAACGAGAAGAGCCTGCAGAACGCCTACTACGAGCGGCCGGCGACGCTGGCGCTGGCCGGGGACGTGGCCGGGCGGCGGATCCTCGACGCGGGCTGCGGCGCGGGTCCGTTGTTCGCGGCGTTGCGCGACCGGGGTGCGGTCGTGAGCGGCATCGACGTGAGCACGGGCATGGTGGAGCGGGCGCGGTTGCGCCTCGGTGCGGCCGCCGACGTGCGGGTCGCGGACATCGCGGGCCCGCTGCCGTTCGCGGACGAGGAGTTCGACGACGTCGTCGCGTCCCTGGTGTTGCACTACCTGGAGGACTGGGGGCCGGCCCTGACCGAGTTCCGGCGGGTGCTGCGGACCGGCGGCCGGCTCATCGCGTCGGTCAACCACCCCACCGCCGAGTACATCATCGAACGCATGCAGGGGCGCAGGCCCGACTACTTCGCCGTCTACTCGCAGGCGGGGGAGTGGCCGGTGGGTGATCAGATGGTCAAGGTGACGTTCTGGAACCGGCCGCTGCACGCGATGACCGACGCGTTCACCGCCGCCGGGTTCCGCATCACCCGGATCAGCGAACCCCCGCCGGCGCCGGAGGCCCGTGAGCTGTTCCCCGAGGACTACCACCTGCTCGCCACCGCGCCGAGCTTCCTGTTCTTCGTGCTGGAGGCGGCTTGAGCTCCTACGACACCGTGGCGCAGGCGTACGCGGCCGACAACGAGAAGAGCTACGCGAACGCCTATTACGAGCGGCCGGCGATGCTCGCGCTGGCCGGGGACGTGGCCGGGCGGCGGCTCCTCGACGCCGGATGCGGTGCGGGACCGTTGTTCGCGGCGTTGCGCGAGCGGGGTGCGGTCGTGAGCGGTGTCGACGTGAGTGCCGGGATGGTGGAGCAGGCGCGGCTGCGGCTCGGCGCCGGGGCGGACGTGCAGGTCGCCGACCTTGACGGGCCCCTCCCGTTCCCCGGCTCCGAGTTCGACGACGTCATCGCGTCGCTGGTGTTGCACTACCTGGAGGACTGGGGCACAGCGCTCGCCGAGGTCCGGCGGGTGCTGCGGGCCGGCGGCAGGCTGATCGTCTCGGTCAACCACCCCACCGCCGCCTACTGCGAGGAACGCCTCGCGGGACGCCGTCCCGGCTACTACTCGACCTGTCCGCGCCCCGCGCGGTGGCCGGTGGGGGACCGGGTGGTCGAGGTGACGTTCTGGAACCGGCCGCTGCACGCGATGACCGACGCGTTCGCCGCGGCCGGGTTCCGGATCTCCTCGATCAGCGAGCCGCCTGCGCTGCCGGAGGCCCGCGACCTGTTCCCGAGGGAGTTCGCGCACTACGCGGACGCCCCGAACTTCCTGTTCTTCGTCCTTCAGGCGGACTGAGCGATCACCGCGGTGACGGTGATGTCGACGTACCGCCCGATCATGAACCCCGGTGCGCGGATGCCGAGCGTCCTGCGGTCCAGCCGGGCCGTCGCGGTCAGCACCGCCTCGCGTCCGTCCAGTGAGGACACCTCGACGGTCCCGCCGAGTTCGGTCTCGGTGCCCCTCGCGGCCAGCGTGCCGGTGACGTGCCAGCCGTTGCCCGCGGCCCGCGCGGACGTCGCGGTGAACGTCATCACGGGGTGCCGGTCGAGGTCGAGCAGGCGAGGTTTGCGCAGGTCCTGATCGCGTTTGGCGATCCCGGTGTCGATGGCGCCGAGGTCCAGGGTGCCGTGCACGGCCAGCAACGCGCCGTCCGGGCCGATCTCGACGGTCCCCGCGGTGACGGGCACGGTGCCGTTCGCCTTGCGGCCGAGGTTGCCGACCTGGAACGACGCGGTGCTGCGGCTCAGGTCCGCCTGCCACACGCCGGCGGCGAGCGCTCGCGTGGCGGTCATGACCGGGCTCCGTCGTGCTCGAAGACCTCGAGGACCGGGTAGATCTCGACGCGGTCCGCGCCCCGCAGCAACGCCGGGTCCTCGCCGGGCAGCAGCGGCGTGCTCATGATCGCCTTCTGGGTGTCGATCAGCGCCTGCTCGGACTCGGCGATCGACAGCACGACCTCCGACCCGTCGGCCCGGCGCAGCACGTAGGTCCTGATGTTGCCCGGCACCTTCATGGCCGCCGGTGCGATCCGCTGCTTCGCCGCGAAGTCCGCGGCGGCCAGCTGTTCGGGGCCGCGGGGCCCGTCGAAGTAGGTGAGCTGCGCGTACATGGTCGCCTCCTCGGGTGGTGCACCGAGTCTCTGCCCGGCCGGGGCGACACGGATCCGTGCCAGTACGGAGTGCGGTACCGAACCGCCACCGGTCGGCGATACTCCCGGCGTGGAGGACGCCCCGATCTTCGGCCGCGACCGCGAACTGGCCTCGCTGCGGGCGGGTCTCGTCGCGGCGGCGGGCGGCGCGGGTCGTCTCGTGCTGGTCGTCGGCGAAGCGGGCATCGGCAAAACCCGCCTGGCCACGGCCGTCGCCGCGATGGCCGGCTCGTACGGCATCCCCGTCGCACGAGGCCACGCCGTCGACGATCCCGGCATGCCTCCGTTGTGGCCGTGGCGCCGCCTCGCCCGTTCCCTGCCCGCGCTGCATCACGTGCTCTCCGGCGCGCATTCCGGCACGGACGACTCGGCCCGCTTCGCCCTGCTCGCCGACGCGGTGGACGCCCTGGTGGCGGAGGCCGCACCCAGCGGGCTGCTGCTCGTGCTGGAGGACCTGCACTGGGCCGACCGCACGTCGTTGCGCCTGCTGGCCCACCTCGCCACCGAACTGCCCGCCTCCCGGATCCTGGTCGTCGCGACCTGTCGTGAGGCCGGGGGAGACCTGTCCGGCGTGATGCCCGCTCGAGCCCTGCACCTCGGCGGGCTGACCCGTGGCGACGTGGCCGGGTGGGTTCGCTCCGCCACGGCCGAACCGGACCCGGAGTCTCTGGCGGCACGGCTGGTGGACGGCACCGGCGGCAACCCGCTGTACGTGCGCATGCTGCTCGACAGCGGTGAGGCCGCGGGACACCTGGAACTGCACCGGCTGGTGTTGTCCAAGCTGGACCGGCTGAGTCCGCGCGCCCGTGACGTGCTCGGCGTGGCCAGCGTCCTGGGGGAGCGGATCGACCCCGCGCTGCTCGCGGCCGTCACCGGGGAGGACCCCGCCGCACCGCTGGACGACGCCGTCGCCGCCAGGGTTCTGCAGGCCGACGACGGGGCGCTGGCGTTCACGCACGCTCTCGTGCGGGACGCCGTGTACGAGGACCTGGCGCCTTCCGCGCGGGCGGAGCTGCATCGGCGTTGCGCGCTGGCACTCGCCGCCGCTGGCGGTGCGCCGGGACGGATCGCGACGCAGTGGCGCCGGGCGAGTGGGACGGACGCCGCCGCGGAGTGCTCGCGGTGGGCGACGGAGGCGGCGAGAGCGGCCACCGCGGAACTCGCCTACGACGAGGCGGCCGGGTTCGCGGCGCTCGCACTGGAGACGGCTGAGGAGAAGACGGCGGAGCTCACCCTCTGCCTCGCCCGCGCCGAGTTCCTCGCGGGAGAGACCCAGGCCAGCCTCGCCCACTGCCGCACCGCCGCCCGCCTGGCCCAGCAGGCCGGCGCCCCTGACCTGATGGCGGAGGCCGCCCTCGTCATCACCGGCCTCGGCGACCGCTCGCTGCTGGCCGCCGTGGACCAGCTCTGCACGACCGCGCTGCGGCACCTCCCGCACGAGGCCACCGCGACCAGGGCCCGGCTGCTGGCCCGCCGGGCGATGGCGGCCACCACGACCGGTGCGGCGCAGCGGGCGCGCGAGTTGTCCGCCACGGCGCTGGAACTCGCCGTGCGCAGCGGTGATCCGGACGCGGAGCTGGACGGCATCCACGCGCGGCACCTCACCTTGTGCGCGCCGCAGTTCCGGGACGAACGGGTCGAGCTCGCGAACCGGGCCGTGGTGCTGGCCGAGACCGCACGGCAGCCGCACGCCGAGCTGTGGGGCCACGTCTGGCTGGTCGACGCGGCGATCCAGGTGGGGGACCTGGCCGAGGTGGACCGGCAGCTGGACCTGATCGAGCAGTTCGCGGCGGCGCGGCAGCACGGGGTCGCGTGGTGGCACCTGCACCGGCTGCGCGCCACGCGGGCGGCGCTGGTCGGGCAGTTGCAGAGGGCACAGGAGTGCAACGAGACGGCTCGTGCCGTGGCCGAGCGGATGGGCGTCTCGGCGGCCAAGGGCATGTACCACGCGTTCCGCAACGAGCTGGCGCAGTTGGTCGGCGGCGTCGACGAGGCGGCGGCGCGGGAGGTGTTCGAGGTGATCGAGCTGGTCGGCGACATCCCGCTGGCCCGCGTCTACGTGCCGTTCCTGCACGCGATGCTCGGGCAGACCGACCAGGCCCGGGCGACGTTCGAGGAGTTCCGGGCGATGCCGGCGGTGCTGGAGGCCGGGCCGACGTGGGCTCCGCTGGTCGGGCAGATCGGGGTGATCGCCTGCATGCTCGACGACGCCGAGGCGGCAGCGGGCGTCTACGCCGTGCTGTCCACATTGGACCCGTGCTTCGCCGCGGACGGGTCCGGCGCGGTGTTCTCCACCGCCGCAACGCCGCGGTTGCTCGGCGACCTCGCGATGACGTGCGGACGGACGGAGGTCGCGGCCGGCCACTACCGGCTGGCCCTGGAGATGAACGCCCGCATCGGCGCCCGGCCGTTCGCCGCGCTGAGCCGGCTCGGGCTCGCCCGCGCCCTCGTCGAGCAGGGCGATCTGCCCGAGGCCCGCACGCTCGCGGCCGAGGCGGCGGCCGAGTTCCGCGCGCTGGACATGCCGGTCCGGCTGGCCGAGGCCGATCGGCTCCTCAAACGGATCGGCGCGGCGGAACAGGCGCGGGACCCGTTGTCACCGCGCGAGTCCGAGGTCGTGGACCTGGTCGCGCAGGCCCTGACCAACCGCCAGATCGCGACCCGCCTGCACCTGAGCGAACGCACCGTCGAGACCCACGTGCGCAGCGTTCTGGCCAAGCTCGGACTGCGCACCAGGACCGAGATCGCCGCGTGGGAACTCACGCGCCGGGCGTGACCAGGCCCGTCTCGTAGGCGAGCACGACGGCCTGCGCGCGGTCGCGCAACTCCAGCTTGGCGAAGATGCGGGCCACGTGCGTCTTGACCGTCGCCTCGCTCAGCGTGAGGTGGCCGGCGATCTCCGAGTTCGACCGTCCGCTGCCGACGAGCGTGAGCACCTCGCGTTCCCGTGGCGTCAACGCGGCCAGATCCCGGTGCACGGCGGGAACGGAGACGCCAGCGGCGAACCGTTCCACCAGTCTGCGCGTGATCGACGGCGCGAGCAGGGCGTCACCGGTCTCGATCAGCCGCACGGCCGCGACGAGGTGCTCCGGCGTGACGTCCTTGAGCAGGAACCCGCTGGCACCGGCGGCGAGCGCCTCGTACACGTACCGGTCGAGGTCGAACGTCGTCAGCATCAGCACTCGGCAGTCACCCGGTTCCCGCACGATCCGCCGGCACGCCTCCAGCCCGTCCATCCCCGGCATCCGGATGTCCATCAGCACGACGTCCGGCCGCAGGTCGCGCACCGCCGTCACCGCCTCGGCCCCGTCCGCCGCCTCACCGACGACCTCGACGCCGCCGGAGTCCAGGATCATCCGGAACCCGATGCGCACGAACGCCTGGTCGTCCGCGATCACCACCCGCGGCCCGCTCACGGCCGCTCGACCGGGATCTTGGCCCGGACGCGGAACCCGCCGCCGAGCCGCCTGCGCGCGTCCAGGTCGCCACCCACGATCCTGTTCCACCGCGGGGACACCGACTTCCGGCCCCGCGTGCTGTCCGGGCACTGGCCGGACGGTCCGGGCCAGGTCGCGGTGCCGTCGAGGTTCCTGAACCAGCGCGGGCTCGCCCTGGACGACACCATCACCGTGCAGGCGCAGGGGAACCGGACGCAGGTGCGGATCGTCGGGCTCGTGCTGACCAACAACGCCGACGAGATCTTCGCCGACTGGTCCGGGGTGGACGCTCTCGTGCCGGGCACCCGGGCCGACACCTACCTCGTGCAGACGGCTCCCGGCACGGACCGCGACACCTTCACGAGCGCGGTGCGGGCCGCCGATCCAGGACTGCGCGTCCTGCCGCCGCGCGACGGCACCTCGTCGACCGCCGTGATCATCATCAGCGCGTCCGTCGTGCTGACGCTGGTGCTGGGCGCGGTCGCGGCGCTCGGGGTGTTCAACACCGTCGTGCTCAACGCCCGCGAACGGCGCCGTGACCTCGGCATGCTCAAGTCGATCGGCATGACACCGCGCCAGGTCACCGTGCTGCTCGTGACGTCGATGGGCGGCCTGGGAGTGCTCGGCGGTGTGGCCGGCGTGCCCATCGGCATCGCCGTGCACCGGCTCGTCGTGCCCGCGATGGCGCAGGCGGGCCAGGCCGACGCCGTCGACATCCTCATGAACGTCTACCACGCGCCGCTGCTCGCACTGCTGGCCCTCACCGGCGTCGTCATCGCCGTCCTGGGCGCCGTCGTGCCTGCCAGGGGAGCGGCGCGGCTTTCGATCGCCACGGTTCTGCACAACGAATAGGGGGATTCCATGCGCCGGTTGTTGGCGTTATCGCTTGTGATAGCAGGAGTTCTGGCCACCAGCCCGCCCGCGGTCGCCGGCGGCGGGACGGTGATCAGACGGACGTCCTACGGCATCCCGCACGTGCTGGCCGCCGACTACCGCGGTGCGGGCCAGGGCCTCGGGTACGCGTTCGCGCAGGACAACGCCTGCGTGATGGCCGAGATCGTCGTGACGCTCGCGGCCGAGCGGTCCCGCTGGTTCGGGCCGGGCAACGTGGACAGCGACCTCTACTACCAGCGGCTGAACCAGTCCGAGGTGGTCGAGCGGCAACTGGCCCGCGGCCCGTCGAAGCAGGCCCGTGATCTGGTGCGCGGTTACGTGGCCGGGTTCAACCGGTACCTCACCGAGAACGGCCTGCCCGCCGCCTGCAAGACGTACGCGCGGCCGATCACCGAGATCGACGTCTGGCGGCGCGTCCACCAGGTGGCGGGGCTGACCGGGAGCGAAGGGTTCCAGGAGCAACTCGTGTCGGCACAGCCGCCGGGATCGGCGATCGTGGCGCCGGCCCGTGTCGCGACGGAACGCCCAGGCAGCAACGGAATCGCGCTCGGTCGTGACGCGACTGTGCCGGGCACCGGCATGGTGCTCGGCAACCCGCACTTCGACTGGGACGACACCTGGCGCTTCTACCAGCACCACCTCACGATCCCCGGCGAGCTCAACGTCAGCGGTGCCGGCCTGTACGGCCTGCCGCTCGTCAACATCGGCCACAACGACAAGCTCGGCTGGACCCACACGGCCTCCGAAGCGCAGACGGTCACGCTCTCGAAGCTCACGCTCGTCCCCGGCGACCCGACCAGCTACGTCGTGGACGGCAAGACCCACCGCATGATCGCCGAACAGGTCACCGCCGGCGGCACCACGAGAACCCTCTACCGCACCCCGGACGGCCCGGTGGTCGAGGACGACCGCGCGTTGCAGTGGACGGACACCAGCGCGTTCGTCCTGCGCGACGCCAACCACGGCAACCTGCAGGTCGTCGACCAGTGGCTCGCCATCGCCCGCGCCCGCAGCGTGTCCGACCTGCACAAGGCACTCGTGCGGCACCAGGCCCTGCCGTGGGTCAACACGCTCGCCTCGGACGCCACCGGCACCGCGTACTACGGTGACGTCCAGGTGGTCCCGCACGTCACCGACGACCAGCGAACCCGTTGCGGTGTCAGCACACCCATCGGCCTGGTGGTCCTCGACGGCAGCCGATCGGACTGCGGCTGGGGCACCGACCCCGACGCCGTGACACCGGGCAGGTTCGGCCCTGGCCGGCTGCCGCACCTCGTCCGGCGCGACCACGTGAGCAACATGAACGACAGCCCGTGGCTCGCCAACCCGGCCGCGCCGCTGACCGGCTACCCGTCGATCGTCGGCGACGTGGGCACCGAACGCTCCGCGCGCACCCGGATGGGTCTGGACATGATCGGCACCAACGACTTCACACTGTCCACTCTGGAATCCTCGATGGTCGGCAACCGCAACCTCACCGCCGAGCAGGGCCGCGCCGCCGTGGTGACGATGTGCCAGGCGAACCCGACTCTGCCCGCGACCGACGGTCAGCCCGTGGACGTCCGCACGGCCTGCGCCGCCCTGGCAGCCTGGCCGGGAACCGGTGACACCGGCGAGAACAGCCGGGGCGCCTACTTCTGGCGTTCGTTCCTCGTGCTGACCGGCCGTCCCGGCACCAGGCTCTGGCAGGTGCCGTTCGACCCGGCCGACCCCGTCCACACTCCGCGCGGCATCAACGCGCACGACCCCGGCGTCCAGCGGGCCTTCGCCGACTCGGTGCGGATGTTCGCGGCCGCCGGAGTCGCGGTGGACGTGCCGCTCGACGCCGTGCAGCAGTACGAGGGCATCCCGATCCACGGGTGCCGCGGCCCGGAGGGTTGCTTCAACGTCATCTCGGTGCCCGGCCCGCCCCGGCCGGGCATGACTCCGGAGATCCCGCACGGCTCCAGCTTCGTGATGGCGGTGGAGCTGACGAAGAACGGCCCGCGGATGAGTTCGATGCTCATCTACGGGCAGTCCGCGGACCCGGCCTCGCCGCACCACACCGACCAGGCCCGGCTGTACGCGAAGAAGCAGTGGGTCAAGGGGGCGTTCACCGAACGGGAGATCGCCGTCAACCCCGATCTCAGCGTTCGCCGTCTCCGCTGAACTGCCCGTGCCGTCCGGCGCCGCCCGCGAACCGGGCGGCACCGGCCGCGCCTTCCCTGGCCACGATCGGCACCCCCGCCGCGCCTTCCGCCCGCAACGCGTCCGCCAACGACAGGTCCAGCCCGCCGTAGGCAGACGCCCGGTCGGCCAGCACGCACTCGAACGGGAACCCGGCGATCTGCCCCGCCAGCTCCAGCGCCGCCGCCACCGCCTGCCCCGGCTCGACCACCCGGTTCGCCAGCCCGATCGCCAGCGCCTCCTCGGCGTGCACGGGTCGTCCGGTCAGGATCAGGTCCAACGCCCGCCCCAGCCCCACAACCCGTGGCAACCGCACGGTCCCTCCGTCGATCAACGGCACCCCCCACCGCCGGCAGAACACCCCGAACACCGCGTCGCTCTCGACCACCCGCAGGTCGGCCAGCAGCGCCAGCTCCAGCCCGCCCGCCACCGCATACCCGCTGACGGCCGCGATCAGCGGCTTGCTCAGCTGCAACCGCGTCGGCCCCATCGGCCCGGCCCCGCCACCGGAGGGATCGAGCTCGTTGCGCCGGGCCGGATCACTGACGGAGGTCAGGTCCGCCCCGGCGCAGAACGTCCCGCCCTCGCCGGCGAGCACCGCCACCCGTTGCGACGGGTCCGCCTCGAACGCCAGGAAGGCGTCCCGCAGCTCGGCGGCCATCGGCCCGTCGACCGCATTGCGCCGGTCCGGGCGATTCATCCTGATCAACGTCGTCGTGCCGGTGATCTCGACCCTGACGTCCATGTGACCTCCGTGATCAGCAGTGGCGTTCGGCTCGCCGCTGGCGTCTACTGACACGATGCCAATCGTCTCTCCCGGTTTCACCGGGCGACGCCAGTCACCGGACGTGCAGCTGCCGCCCGGTCAGTACCTGGCAGAGGACTTCCCCGTCCTCACGGCGGGGCCGACGCCGCGCGTGCCGACCGACCGGTGGCAGTTCACGATCAACACCGAGGCCGGTCAGCGGTACGACTGGTCGTGGCAGCAGCTGATGCAGCTGCCCGCGGAGAAGATCACGACGGACATCCACTGCGTCACCAAGTGGTCCAAGCTCGGCACCCGCTGGAAGGGCGTCTCGCTGGACGTGCTGCTGGAGGACGTCGAGACGGCCGCCGACTACGCGCTCGTCCAGTCCTACGGCGGCTACACCACGAACCTGCCGCTGGAAGACCTGATCGACGGCCAGGCGTGGATCGCGTACCGGTACGACGACGACGAGCTCACGCCCGAACACGGCGGGCCGGCGCGGTTGCTGGTGCCGCACCTGTACTTCTGGAAGTCGGCGAAGTGGGTCCGCGGGATCCAGTTGCTGCTCGAGGACGAACCCGGCTTCTGGGAAAGCGCGGGCTACCACGACTACGGAGACCCATGGCGCGAGCAGCGGTATCAGGGCGACTGACCTGGCGGGAGGCCGAACTGGCCGAGGCCACCGACATCACCAAGAGCGCGCGCAGCCTGGTCTTCGACGTGCCCGGCTGGCCGGGACACCTGCCGGGCCAGCACGTCGACGTGCGCCTGACCGCCGAGGACGGCTACTCGGTGCAGCGCAGCTACTCGATCTCCTCCGCGCCGGACGGGGAGCGGTTCGAGCTGAGCGTGCAGCGGGTCGAGGACGGCGAGGTGTCGCCGTACCTGTGCGACGTGCTCTCGCCCGGCGACCGGATCGAGCTGCGCGGCCCGGTCGGCGGCTGGTTCGTCTGGCGTGCGACCGACCAGGCGCCGGTGACGCTCGTGGCGGGCGGATCGGGCATCGCACCGTTGATGGCGATGATCCGCACGCGGGCCGCGGAGGGAAGCAGGGTGCCGTTCCGGCTGATCTACTCGGTGCGCACGCCCGAGGACGTCTACTACTCCGACGAGCTGCGCCGGCGTGCGCGTGAGGACGGCGGCCTCGACGTCCACGTCGCTTACACCCGCCAGGCCCCGGACGGATCGCCCGAGCCACCGGGACGCCTGGGTCTCGCGACCCTCAACACCCACGCCTGGCCCGCCGACTTCACCCCGAACGTCTTCGTGTGCGGGCCGACCGGGTTCGTCGAGACGGTGTCCGACATCTTCGTGGCGCTGGGCCACGACCCCCGCCGCGTCCGCACCGAACGCTTCGGCTGACAGGAGAGCACCGATGAGTCATGTGGACGGGAACGCGCTGGCGGGAGACCTCCGCGAGATCTTCGCGGTGGACCTGACCGCCGCGACCGGGCAGTGCTCGGGCTGCGGGTACAAAGGTCCGGTGGCGAGCCTGCGCGTCTACCAGAGCGCTCCGGGCACCGTCGCGCGCTGCCCGCACTGCGAGGAGGTCGTGCTGCGGCTGGTGCGCGGACGCGACCGCGCGTGGCTGGACCTGCGCGGCACGGTGAGCCTGGAGATCCCGCTGCCGTGAGGAGAACGATGAACCTGGCCTGCCGGGCGGTGCTGTTCGACATGGACGGCGTGCTGACCGACTCGACGGTCGCCGCCGAACGCGCGTGGACGCAGTGGGCGCACGAGTTCGGCGTCGACCCGGAAGAGGTCCTGCGCGGCCTGCCCGGCCGTCGTGCCGCGGACACGGTCCGCATGCACGTGCCCGCCTCCGCGCGGGCCGGCGCGTTGCGGCGGATCAACGAGATCGAGGTCGCCGACGCCGGGTCGACCGCCCCCATCCCCGGAGCCCGCGAGCTGCTGGACGCGCTGCCGGGCAACTGGGCCGTGGTCACGTCCGCTCCGCCCGAACTGCTCACGGTCCGGCTGGCCGCGGTGGGGATCCCGTTGCCGTCGGTGGTCATCAACGGCGACGACGTGACGCGGGGCAAGCCCGACCCCGAGGGCTACCTGAAGGCGGCGGACAAGCTCGGGCTGCCGATCGGTGACTGCCTCGTCTTCGAGGACAGCGGCAACGGGGTCGCCGCGGGTCTCGCCGCCGAGGCCGCCACCGTGGTCGGCGTCGGCACCGGCGCCCTGCACACGCCCGCACCCGTCGTCGTGCCTGACCTGCGGGCCGTCCGGTGGACCGGGCGCGGCATCGAGGTGACCGAGGACCTCCGCGCCTCGTGACGTCCCGGAAACCTGTCCGGTTTGACATGCCCGATACCTCCGTTCGGCCGTAGCCCGGCCTCCGAGCCGTGTGCGTGGATGTATGGGAGCGCTCTTACAACGTTGTAAAAACGAAGGGGATCTTCGCCGATGAAGAAAACCGCCCCCGTACTCGTCGCGCTGCTGCTGGCGCTGGGCATAGCGCCCGGCACGCCGTCCGCGGGTGCCGCCGAGCCCGTGCACGGTCTGAAGGGCGAGTACTTCAGCATGTCGGCACCGGGCGCGCGGGACTTCGCGACCCTGGGCGGCACCGTGCTCGACGCCGACGTGAACCACGGTGACCTGACCGGTGTGTTCGGGTTCCTGAACGGCCGCACCGAGCACACGACCGCGCGGTGGACCGGGCAGATCGCGGTGCCGCAGACCGGCGACTACACGTTCTACGCCGTCGGGGACAACGGGTTCCGGCTGCTGATCGACGGCAAGCCGGTGATCGACCACTGGGTGCCCGACTGGGACCGCGAGCAGACCAGCGCGCCGGTGACGCTCACCGCCGGGCGCCAGTACGACTTCAGGCTGGAGATGTTCCAGGACGTCGGCGGCGCCAACATGTTCCTGCGCTGGTCGAGCGCGACCACGCCCAAGCAGATCGTGCCGGAGTCCGCGTTCACGCCGCCGGCCGGCTTCCAGGTCGTGCCGCGCACGGCCGGGGTCTCGAAGGACGGCCGGACCCTCACCGCGGAGTTCGACGGCCGGATCTCGGGCACGTCGGACCTGAAGGACCACCTTCGGATCGACGTCGACGCGACGCCGATGCCGATCTCGGTCGTCACGACGAGCCGCAACCGCCTCACCATCCGGCTGGCCGAGGAAGTGCTGAAGGGCCAACGGGTCCGGATCTACTACGACGGCGCCGGCGCGCTCGCGGTCGACGGCAAGAAGGTCGAGAAGACCGCGCGCACGGTCGGCAACGTCTCCACGGAACGGCTCAGGACGCCGTGGGGCGAGAAGGTCGACACGCGCAACCCGTTGCCGGAGTACCCGAGGCCGCAGCTGGAACGCGACAAGTGGCTCAACCTCAACGGCCCCTGGGAGTTCGCGGCCGCCAAGGCCGGCGAGCAGCCGGTGTTCGGGAAGAGGCTGCGCGAGAAGGTCGTCGTGCCCTACCCGATCGAGTCGCAGCTCTCCGGTCTCGAGCGGCACGAGGACCACATGTTCTACCGCCGCACGGTCAGCGTCCCGCACGACTGGCGGATCGGGTCCGGGCAACGGCTGAAGCTCAACTTCGGCGCGGTCGACCACCACGCGAAGGTCTGGGTGAACGGCAAGCTCGTCGCCGAGCACACCGGCGGCTACACGGCGTTCAGCGCGGACGTCACCGACGCGCTGAAGCGCGGTGAGCAGGAGATCGTCGTCGCGGTCACCGACACCACCGGCCCGCACCAGCCCAAGGGCAAGCAGTCGCCCAACCCCAGCGGCATCTTCTACACGCCGTCGTCGGGCATCTGGCAGACCGTGTGGATGGAACCGGTGGCCGACAAGGGGATCGACGAGATCAGGACGACCCCGGACCTCGCCACCAGCTCACTGGCCGTCGAGGTCAAGTCCGCCGGCAACGCCACCGTCACCGCGGTAGCGAGGGACGCCAAGGGCAAGCAGGTCGGCACGGTCACCGGACCGGCGAACACCAAGCTGGCGCTGCCGGTGCCGAACCCGCACCTGTGGACGCCGGACGACCCGTACCTCTACAAGCTCGACGTCACGCTCGGCAAGGACAAGGTCAAGAGCTACTTCGGCATGCGGTCCACCGGGATCGCGAACGTCGGCGGCACGCCGAAGCTGACGCTCAACGGCCAGCCGATCTTCTCGCTGATGCAGCTGGACCAGGGCTTCTACCCGGACGGCCTGAACACGGCGCCGAGCGACGAGGCGCTGGTTTTCGACCTGAAGGCGCAGAAGGACCTCGGCTTCAACTCCGTCCGCAAGCACATCAAGGCCGAACCCGCCCGCTGGTACTACCACGCGGACCGGCTGGGACTGCTGGTGTGGCAGGACTTCGTGTCCGTCGAGGACGGCAGCAACCCGACGGCGCAGCAGGCTTTCCTCAAGGAGAGCCGCGAGTTGATGCAGCAGATGCACAACCACCCGTCGATCTACGCGTGGATCGTGTTCAACGAGGGCTGGGGCGAGTGGGACCGCACCGTCACCGGTCAGATCACCGACGACGTCAAGGCGGCCGACCCGAGCCGGATCGTCAGCGCGCACAGCGGCGTGAACTGCTGCGCCTCCAAGGGCGACAGCGGCAAGGGCGACGTCATCGACCACCACGACTACAACAACACCGACCCGGCCCGCCCGGACGGCAAGCGCGTCGTGATGGACGGCGAGCACGGCGGCTTCACGTTGCGGACGCCGGGACACCAGTGGCCCGGTGCACCGATCGCCATCTACAGCGGCGTGCCGGACAAGGCGGCGCTGACGGCGAAGTACGTCGACAACACCCGGACGTTCTACCTGGGCCAGGCGCGCCAGGAGATGTCCGCGTCGGTCTACACGCAGGTCACCGACCTGGAGGGCGAGCTCAACGGCCTGTGGACCTACGACCGCAAGCGCATCAAGGTCGACCCCGGTCCCGTCCGCGAGATCAACCGGCGGGTGATCGAGGCCGGGGCGAACGCGGGCAAGCCGTACCCGTACGCGGGCAGCGGTGAGTGGAAGCTGAACGAGACCACGGGAACGACGGCGAAGGACTCGAGCGGCCGCAACCCGCTGACGCTCAGCCCGACCGGCGCCACCTGGAAGGACGGGGCGCTGGAACTCCGCAACGGCTCGGCGGACACCTACGGCCCGGTCGTCGACACGACCAAGGACTACGCGGTGTCCGCGAAGGTGCGCCTGGACGAACTGCCCGGCAACTACGCCTCCGCGGTGAGCCAGGACGGTCGTCAGGCGGAGAACCCCTTCTACCTGCAGTACGGCCAGGGCGCGTTCGCGTTCAGCACCCCCGGTGGCAACCGGGCCTGCTACGAGATCACGCCGGAGATCGGCCGCTGGTACGAACTGAAGGGCGAGCGCAAGGGCGGCGAGATCCGGCTCTACCTGGACGGCGCGCTGGTCGCCACGGCACCGGCGGGACCCGCCATCGAGAGCACCGGCGCGTTCGCGGTGGGACGAGCCAAGTACAACGGCCAGAACGTGGACTTCTGGCGAGGTGCGATCAAGGACGTGGTCGTCACCTCCTGATGTTGGGAGAACGCTCTCCTGGCGTGGTACAACCGGTGCATGAGCAGGGTCGCACCCACGTTGGAGGACGTCGCCAGAGTCGCGGGCGTGTCCCGCGCGACGGTGTCCCGGGTCGTCAACGGGACGCGCAACGTCGATCCTGAGCTCCAGGAGACGGTGCGCAACGCGATCGAGCAGACCGGGTACACGCCCAACCGCGTGGCCCGGTCTCTCGTCACGCGCCGCACCGGCACGGTCGCGCTGGTGATCTCCGGCGCGGGCGGGGGATCGGACGTGTTCACCGACCCGTTCTTCGGCCGGGTGACGGCGGGTGTGGTCGACTTCCTGCGCGGCCACAGCGTGCACCCGGTGCTCATGCTCGCCGACTCCGACCACGCGCGCACCGAGGTAGTCGAGTTCCTCAGACAGGGCAGCGCCGACGGCGCGCTGCTGGTGTCCACCCATCCGGCCGACCCGCTGCCCGCGCGGTTGCTCGAAGCCGGTGTGCCCTCGGTGCTCTACGCGCGGCCCGGCAGGCCGATGCCGATCGGCTACGTCGACATGGACCACCGCGCGGGCGGGCGGCTGGCCGCCGACCACCTGGTGGCGGCGGGCCGGTACAACATCGCCACCATCTCCGGCCCGATGGACGTGCTGGCGAGCCAGGACCGGCACGCCGGTTTCCGCGACGCCATGGCCCGCCACGGGTTCCCGTACGTCCCGACCGCCGAGGGCGGCTTCACCGCCGAGAGCGGCGCGGCCGCGATGCACCGGCTCCTCACCGAGTGCCCCGACCTCGACGCGGTGTTCGCCGCGAACGACCTGATGGCGCAGGCGGCCGTGGACGTGCTGCTGGAGCACGGACTGCGCGTGCCGGAGGACGTCGCCGTGGTCGGGTTCGACGACAGCGCGCCGGCCCTGGCCTGCCGCCCGCAGCTCACCACGATCCGGCAGCCGGTGGAGCGCATGGCCGCTCAGATGGCCGACCTGTTGCTCGCGGAGCTGGAAAAACCGGGACAACGGCCGAGATCCGTCATCTTCGAACCGGAACTCGTCGTACGGGCCTCTGCCTGATTGACCTGTTCGACACCCGGCGTTAACGTCCCTTGGGAGAGCGCTCTCACGCCCCTGTCCAAGGCTTTCAGCCCTTCCCCCGTCAGGCAGGACCATGGGCTCAACCCTGTCCAGGGCCGCCGCGTTCGCCGCTGCCGCTCTGTGTCTCGTGACCACGATCAGCGTCACCTCCCAAGCGGGAGCCGCCGCGTGCGGCACCTCCAACGTCGCTCTCAACCGCCCCGCCACCGCGTCCTCGACGGAGAACGGCGGCACGCCCGCGTCGGCCGCAGTCGACGGCAACGCGGGCACCCGCTGGTCGTCGCAGTTCTCCGACCCGCAGTGGCTGCAGGTCGACCTCGGCTCCACGCAGGAGGTCTGCCGCGTCTCGCTGAGCTGGGAAGGCGCCTACGGCAAGGCCTTCCAGGTCCAGGTGACCGACAACGCCGCCGACTCCGCGTCGTGGCGCAACGTCCACTCGACCACCACCGGCACCGGCGGCACGCAGTCCGTCGACGTCACCGGGTCCGGCCGCTACCTGCGCGTCCTCGGCACGCAGCGCGGTACCGGCTACGGCTATTCGTTGTGGGAGCTGGGAGTCTTCACCACCACGCCCGACACCCCCGGCGTCACGCCGACGGACCCGCGCAACCCGGACTTCGGCCCGAACGTGCACGTCTACGGTCCAGGCTCCTCGCAGTCGGAGATGCAGTCGCGGCTCGACTCCATCGCGACGCAGATGAAGACCAACCAGTTCGGCCCGCAGCGGCACGCCGTGCTGTTCAAGCCCGGCAGCTACAACGCCGATGTGAACCTTCGGTTCTACACGCAGATCGTCGGTCTTGGGCTGATGCCGGACGACGTGAACATCAACGGCCACATCCGCGTCGAGGCCGACTGGCTGCAGCAGGGCAACGACCCGAACAACCTCGGCAACGCCACGCAGAACTTCTGGCGCGGCACCGAGAACCTCTCGGTCACGCTGCCTCCCAACCAGATCGAGCGCTGGGCCGTCTCGCAGGCCACCGCGTACCGGCGGATGCACCTGCGCGGCCAGGCACACCTGTGGAACGGCTACGACGGCTGGGCCAGCGGTGGCCTGATCGTGGACAGCAAGATCGACGGCGTGACCGTCTCCGGTTCGCAGCAGCAGTTCCTGACCCGCAACAGCAACCTCGTCGGCGGCTGGTCGGGGTCGGTGTGGAACATGGTGTTCGCCGGCACACAGGGCGCACCGCCCAACCACTTCCCGAACCCGTCGCACACGACCGTCGACACCTCGCCGGTGACGCGGGAGAAGCCGTACCTGTACTTCGACAACTCCGGTGAGTACCGCGTCTTCCTGCCCGCGCTGCGCCAGAACTCGCGCGGTACGAGCTGGGAGAACGGCAACCCCGGCACGTCGGTGTCGCTCGCGGACTTCTTCATCGTCAAGCCCGGCACGCCGGCCGCGACGATCAACGCCGCGCTGGTGCAGGGCAAGCACCTGCTGCTCACGCCGGGCATCCACCAGCTCGACGACACGATCCGGGTGACCCGCCCGAACACCGTCGTGCTGGGCCTCGGCCTCGCCACCCTGACGCCGACCGCGGGCAAGGCCGCGCTCACGACGTCCGATGTGGACGGTGTCAGGCTGGCCGGGTTCCTGGTCGACGCCGGCGTGCAGAACTCCCCGGTGCTGCTGGAGGTCGGCGACTCCAGCGCCAACTCGCACGCGGCCAACCCGACCTCGCTGCACGACGTGTACCTGCGCGTCGGCGGGTCGCAGGCGGGCAAGGCGACGGTCAGCATGCGCGTCAACAGCCGCAACACGATCATCGACCACACCTGGGTGTGGCGGGCCGACCACGGTGAGGGCGTCGGCTGGACCGCGAACCCCGGCCAGAACGGCGTGGTCGTCAACGGCGACAACGTGATCGCGTACGGGTTGTTCGTGGAGCACTACCAGCAGCACAACCTGGTGTGGAACGGCAACGGCGGCCGCGTCTACCTGTACCAGAACGAGCTGCCGTACGACCCGCCGAACCAGGCCGCGTGGATGAACGGGTCCAAGCGGGGCTGGGCCGGCTACAAGGTCGCCGACTCGGTGACCACGCACGAGGCGTTCGGTGTCGGCGTGTACGCCTTCAACCAGGCCGATCCGAGCATCGTGACGGACAACGGCTTCGAGGCGCCGAACCGGTCGGGAGTCCGGTTCACGCACCTCGTGACGGTGTCACTGGGTGGCGTGGGCACGATCGCCAACGTCATCAACGGCACGGGCGGTCAGGCGGACCTGGCGAACCAGGTCCGGTACGTCGTGAACTACCCCTGACCGAGCCTGGTGAGCTGATCCCTGCGGGATGACTCGACGGACGCCGCGAACTCCTCGGTCGCGGCGTCCGTTCCGTTCTCCTGGTCACTGCGAGCGAGCCCGGCACACCCCGCGAACAACGGCAACGCGAAAACACCCCAGGGCACGCGCCGCCCTGGGGTGCACGAGGCGAGGAACCTCACCGCGGCAACCGGTAGTCCGGTCCTAGTGCGGCACCCCGATTCGGCTTGTACAGGTCGAACCCGCGCGGGTCGCACTGCAGGCCGCCGTTGATGCAGTGGCGGACCAGCGCGGCCTGCGTGGGCGCGTCCCAGGCGTTGATGAAGTCGTAGTGCCAGCTGTACCCGCGACCGCTGGAGAGCCGCACGCGGGACATGTCACCGGACACCGGGAACGCCATCTTGAACTCGATCATCGGCACCGCGACCGGGTGGCTCGGCGGGCAGGCCAGCGTCGCACGGTCCGGATAGGCCATGTGCGACCTGTGGTCCGCCGAGTCGAGGTCGCGGCCGTTCCAGCAACTCGGTGCCTGGTAACGGACGTTGAGCTGCGTGCCGGGCGGGCAGTACGCCGGGATGTCCCAGTTGTGGAAGCTGTCGCCGCACTCCCAGCCCTCGACCGCGCCGGGCGCGGTGCGGAACTGCTCCTGCGTGGCCGCGGGACTGCCGACCACGAACCGGATGCCCGGCGGGAACGGCACGACGTCCTGGTACCTCAGGATGCCGGACTTGTAGTAGATGACCTGCGGGAAGTCCGGCGGGACGATCTGGTCGCCGTTGATGACCGACGGGAACCAGTACGCGGACTTGTCGTCGGGCGTCCTGCAGTTGGTCTGGCCTGCCTTGAGCGACTCGTTGGTGCTGCTCGCTTTCGTGGACTGGTTGCCGAGGAACGTGTGCATGTGCGACGCGCCCGGCAGTCCCGGGAAGACGATCGGGTCGTCCGGGAGGTGGGTCGTGACCGAGCAGTTCGCCTGGAACTCGTGGTGCGTGACCAGGTCGTCGGCCTGGGCCGAGTTGGTCGCGACCACGACCACTGCCGCCACCAGGGCAGCCGTCATCGTCAACGCGCTGAGTTTTCTGGACACCGATGTCCTCCTGCCGACGTGGGGAACCGGCTTGGAGAGCGCTCTCCCAACTAGCGTCCCGCCAGCCCTCATGAGGTGTCAAGACCGGTACTTTGACACTGCCGACGTCCGGTCGTAACGTTCGTCGGCAGGGTTGTGAGAGCGCTCTCCTCCTACATCCCTACCTGTGGCAGGAGGCGCGATGGTTCGCGTCCGCTCCATCTGCACGGTGATCGCCGTGCTCCTCGGCCTGGCAGTCCTACCGGCTCACGCCGCCCCCGCCCTGCTCTCCCAGGGCAAACCCGCTCTCGCCTCGTCGACCGAGAACAGCGGCACTCCCGCCTCGGCCGCGGTCGACGGCAACGGTGACACCCGCTGGTCCAGCGAGTGGAGTGCCCCGCAGTGGCTGCGCGTCGACCTCGGCGCCTCGTCGGCGCTCAGCAGGGTCGAGCTCGACTGGGAGGGCGCCTACGCGACGGCGTTCGAGATCCAGGTCTCGGCCGACGGTGACGCGTGGCAGCCGATCCGGTCGGTGACCGGGTCCACCGGTGGCAGGCAGGGCTACGACGTCACCGGCACCGGCCGGTACGTCCGGCTGAACGCCACCCAGCGCGCCAACGGGTACGGCGTCTCGCTGTGGGAGTTCCGGGTCTACGGCACGCAGGGCGGCGTCGTACCGGGAAGCGGCGTCCACGTCACCGGGTCGCAGGGCAACTGGCAGCTCACCGTCGACGGCCGGCCGTGGGTCGTGAAGGGCCTCACCTGGGGGCCGCCCGCCGCCGACGCCGCGCGGTACATGCCCGAACTCAAGTCCATGGGCGTCAACACCCTGCGGACCTGGGGCACGGACGCCTCGACCCGCCCGCTGCTCGACGCGGCCGCGGCCAACGGACTGCGCGTGATCAACGGTTTCTGGTTGCTGCCCGGCGGTGGTCCCGGTTCCGGCGGCTGCGTGAACTACGTGACGGACGCCCAGTACAAGGCGGACGTGCTCGGGCAGATCCGTCAATGGGTCACCACCTACAAGGACCACCCCGGCGTCCTGATGTGGAACGTCGGCAACGAGTCCATCCTCGGTCTGCAGAACTGCTACTCCGGCGCGGAGCTCGAGAACCAGCGGGTCGCGTACGCCCGCTACCTGAACGAGGCGGCGCGGGCGATCCACGCCATCGACACCGGCCACCCGGTGACGAACACCGACGCGTGGACCGGTGCGTGGGTGTACCTCAAGGCGCACACGCCCGACCTCGACCTGTACTCCGTCAACTCCTACGGCAACGTCTGCCAGGTGCGGCAGGACTGGATCTCCGGCGGTTACACCAGGCCGTACATCCTCACCGAGGCCGGGCCCGCGGGGGAGTGGGAGGTGCCGAACGACGCCAACGGCGTGCCTGCCGAGCCGACCGACGTGCAGAAGCGCGACGGCTACACCCAGGCCTGGAACTGCATCGTCGGCCACACCGGAGTCTCGTTCGGCGGCACGCTCTTCCACTACGGCACGGAGTACGACTTCGGCGCGGTCTGGTTCAACCTCACGCCCGCGGGCAAGAAGCGGCTCTCGTTCTACTCGGTCCAGCGCGCGTTCGGTGGTGCCACTCCCGCCAACACCCCGCCGGTGATCTCCTCGATGACCGTGCCGCAGACCGTCGCGGCCGGTGCACCGCTGACCGTCGACGTCGCCGCGGCCGACCCCGACGGGGACGCCATCGCGTGGTCGGCCGCGTTCAACAGCAAGTACGTCGACAACAGCGGTGGGCTGGCCGGAACGCCCGTGCAGGTCGCCGGAAACCGCCTCACCGTCACCGCCCCGGACCGCCTCGGCGTGTGGAAGGTCTACGTCGTGGCCGAGGACGGGCGCGGCAACATCGGCATCGAGACCCGGTCCGTGCGGGTCGTGGCGCCGCAGCCGTCCGGCGTGAACGTGGCCCAGGGCAAGGCGACCACCGCCTCGTCGTACCAGCAGGTCGGTGACGGCGCGCCGTTCCCGCCGTCGAACGCGGTGGACGGCAACGGAACTTCGCGCTGGGCCACGGACTGGGCCGATCCGCAGTGGATCCGGGTCGACCTCGGCGCGGTGACGACGTTCCAGCACGTGCAGCTGGTGTGGGAGGGCGCTTTCGGTCGTGCGTACGAGATCCAGGTGTCCGACGACGGCAACGGCTGGCGCTCGGTCTACGGCACGACGACCGGGAACGGTGGCGTGGACGCGATCGACGTGACGGCGACCGGCCGGTACGTCCGTCTGCACGCCACGCAACGAGGAACCGGCTTCGGCTACTCGCTCTACGAGTTCGGCGTCTACCGGCGCTGACCTACACCGGTTCCACTAGCACGACCACGCCCTCCGACGGCTCGATGGCGCTGGTGCTGACCAGATCACCGTGACGAACCCGCCCGTCGCCGCTCACGTCCACGTGAGCGGCGACGGTCAGCACCGGCCCATCAGCCAGGCCGAGATCGAACGGCAGGCGCTGCTCGGCGGTGTCGTCACGGCGGAACTCCCCGACGTGCTCGGCTTTCGTGACGGCCGGCGCGTCGGCGAGGGAGACGTCGAGCAGCCGCACCCGCAGCACGGCCCGGCCGAACGCGGGCGTGCCCGCCGGTATCACCACGGTGCCGTGCACCTGGTCAGTTCAGCACGGCGAAGCGGGCCTCGATGTCGACGGGGCCGCCGGTGAGGTTGCGGATCTCGATGAAGTACTTGATCAGCCCGGCGGCCTGCCGGTCGACCTGCACCTTCCACTCGATCTGCGCGCCGCCGTCGACCATCGGCCACGTCGGCACCACCATCCACACGACCCGCCAGCCCTCCGGCCAGCTGTGGGTGAACCAGCGCCGCGACGACCCGCCGGGCACCTGTCCCCGGAACTGCACACCAAGTCGCATCGGGACTCTCCCTTCACTCTGCTTCGGGCGCGGGACCGGCGTCCTCGGCCGCGTGCGAGGCCTCTTCGGCCACGGCGTCCCCGGTGTCCTGCGCGGCATCCGGTGCCGCACCGCCGTCGCCCGCGAGGTCGAGCGGCTCGGCGAGGACCAGGTCGTCGAGCGACGCGGGGGCGGCCCCGCCGTCGAGATCGGCGTTCATGGCGGCTCCTCTCACAGTGCGCCCGGCGACCAGCCGAGCACGTCGTAGCGGGCCTCGACGTCGACCTGGCCGCCGGTCAGGTTCGTGATGGCGAGGAAGTACTTGAGCAGCCCGCCGGACTGCCGGGTGACCTGGGTGGTCCACTCGATCTGCGCCGCACCGTCGGCCGCGGGCGCGGTCGGCACGACCGTCCACAGCACGTACCAGTGGGCGGGCCAGCTGTGGGTGAACCACCGCCTGGTCGTGCCGGCCGGGACGGACCCGGTGAACTGCACGCCCCGGAACACCGCCGCCGGTTCGAGGCCGCTGTACATCGACCGCACCGCCGCGCAGTCGCCGGGACTGAGTCCCTCGCGCTGGCCGATCTCGGCGTTCTGGACCGGCGTCATCGTGTCGCGGCCGGTGTCGATCGCGAACGCCCGACGCGGGTAATGCATGATCGAGTGGTAGTCGTACGGCCCGACGTCGTCGCCGTCGGTGATGTGCTGGTTGAAGTTGTGGGCGCTCTGCTGCTGGATGTTCGTGAAATCGATCGTCACGAAGTTGTTGCGGTCCTCGCGGCTCTGCTCGTGCCACAGGCCGACGCTGTGCCCGATTTCGTGAATGGTCGCCCCGGTCTCGCAGCCGAGTGCCAGCGTGATGTTCTGCTGGTTTCCGCGCATGCCCACGGGAGAACTGCAGCCACCGCCGGGCTGGAAACGAATGAAATTCGTGTCCGTCGCGTTCCTCGGCACGAGACGAATGCGGGTGTTGCGTTCCCAGTGCGCGATCGCGTTGTGCACGCGGGCCTGGTTCGGCAGGTTCGGGTCGATCTCGAACGGTACCCGGCCACCCGGCCAGCGGAACTGCTGACCTGGGATGACCACGCCCCGCTCGTGGAGCTCGTCCTCCCGCGCGAGGGTGAGCACGATGTCACCCTCGACCATCGGCTCGCCGTCGACCTCGGTGTACAGAACGGCTTTCACGCCCTGGCCCCGGGTCTCGATCACGCCGGTTCTGAGTTCGGGTCCGACGCGGAACTGGCCGCTGCCGGTCACCGTGCCACTCGGCTCGGTCATCGTGCCCTCCCGTCATGGCAGAAGACGAACAAGCGTGATCCCCGAATGTCCACAACGCCTAGGGCCGAAGGCCTCCGTCGCATTCATAGAATTGATGGAGAGTCCAAAGTGGTGGTGTAACGCAAAAGCGCCGGAAGGCGACTTCCTGGATCAGACTAAGGTCGGGTACATGCCGTCCGCCGTCATCGTCGAGTACGACTCCGCCTGGCCGCTTCGCGCACGGCACCTCCTCGACGGGGTGCGGTCGGCGTTCGCGGCGCTGCCCGGTGCGGACGGGTTCGGCTACGAGCACATCGGGTCGACCGCGGTGCCGGGACTCGGCGCGAAGCCGATCGTGGACCTGCAGGTGCGCATGCCGGACCTGCCGCCGCATGCCCGGCTGACCGAGGTCCTGGCGTCGACGCCGTTCGTGCCGGCGCACGGTTCGAGGCCGGACTCGCCCGGTGTGCACAGGGACAGCAGGAGGCCGGGGGACCAGGCCGACGACGCGGCCTACGAGAAGCGCCTGTTCCACTCCCCGGCCGAGGGCGCGATCCTGCACGTCCGCCGCGTGGATTCGCCGTTCGCGCGGTGGGTCGTGGACTTCCGCGACTGGCTGCGGTGCCACCCCGGGCAGGCCCGGCGCTACGAGCAGATCAAGCGCAGGCTCGCCGAGGAGCACGCGGGCGAGCCGGACTACGACGACTACACGCGTGCCAAGACCGCGTTCTTCGACGAGATCCAGCCACAGGTCAGGTGCTGGGCAGCCGGATCGTGACGCGCAGGCCGCCTTCCGGCCGCGGGGCGATGTCGAGGGCGCCTTCGTGCGCGCGGACGATGCTGTGCACGATGGCGAGTCCCAGGCCGACACCCGCGTGATCGTCGTCGCGGACGCGCTCGCCGCCGCGCTGGAACGGCTCGGTGAGCGTCGGCACCAGGTCCGCGGCGAGGCGGCGGCCCGTGTTCTCGATCCGGACCACGCACGCCTGGTGCTGCGGTTCGGTGTGGACGGTGACCGTGCCGCCGGTCGGGAGGTTGTGGACGATGGCGTTCTGGACGAGGTTCGTCACCATCCGCAGGAGCAGCTCCGCGGAGCCGGTGGTGGTCGCCGGCTCACCGGTGACCTTGAGCTCGATCTCGCGCCGTTCGGCAAGGGGGAGAAGGGTTTCCGCGGCTTCCTCGGCGACCAGGGACAGGTCGACCGGCTCTCGGTTGAACACGCCCCGCTCGCCGCGGCTGAGCAGCAGCAGGGCCTCGGTGAGGTCGATCGCGCGGCGGCTGGCGGTGTGCAGGCGGTCGAGGAGTTCGGCGTCGATCCGGGACGGGTCCTGGCGGGCCACGTCGAGCAGTGACTGCGAGATCGCCAGCGGCGTCCGCAGCTCGTGGGAGGCGTTGGCGGCGAACCTGCGCTGCTCGTCGACGTGCGACTCGAGCCTTTCGAGCATGGTGTCGAAGACGTCGGACAGTTCGCGGAACTCGTCCGCCTTGCCGGGAAGGCGGATGCGGTGCGACAGAGACCCCTTCGAGGCCAGCCGGGCGGCGTCGGCGATCTTGTCGAGCGGGGAGAGCATCCGACCGGCCAGGAGCCACCCGCCGACCAGGCCGAACGCCACCAGGAACACCATGGCGATCGCGGCGGCGCGGCCGAAGATGCGGGAGAGCAGGTAGCGGTTGGGACTGGTGAAGAGCAGGCCCTGGTCGTTGTCGGGGACGTAGCGCAGCAGGTCCCACCAGGCCAGCCCGATCAGGACGGCGCCGGCCACGACGACGATGCCCGCGTAGCTCAGGGTGAACTTCATGCGGGCGCTGAGTCCCGGGGGCCTAGCCATCCGCGTCGATGCGGTAGCCGACGCCCGGCACGGTCGCGATGAGCCACGGTTCGCCGAGTCGCTTGCGCAGCGCCGAGACCGTGATCCGGACGGCGTTGGTGAACGGGTCGGCGTTCTCGTCCCAGGCCCGCTCCAGCAGCTCTTCGGCGCTGACGACGCCACCTTGAGCACCGACCAGGACTTCGAGCACCGCGAACTGCTTGCGGGTCAGCGCGACGTACTGCCCGTCTCGGAAGACCTCACGCCGGAACGGGTCGAGCCGCAGGCCACCGATCTCGCTGACCGGCGGCCGCGCGTAGGCACGCCTGCGGGCGAGCGCCCTGAGCCGCAGCACCAGTTCCCGCAGCTCGAACGGCTTGGTCAGGTAGTCGTCGGCACCGAGCCCGAACCCTGACGCCTTGTCGTCGATCCGGTCGGCGGCGGTGAGCATGAGGATCGGCATGCCGCTGCCGGACGCGACGATCCGCCGCGCGACCTCGTCGCCGGACGGACCGGGGATGTCGCGGTCGAGCACCGCGAGGTCGTAGGAGTTGACGCTCAGCATCTCCAGCGCCGTGTTCCCGTCCCCGGCGATGTCCGCGGCGATCGCCTCCAGCCGGAGCCCGTCCCGGACGGCTTCGGCCAGGTGCAGCTCGTCCTCCACGATCAGCACACGCATGTCGTCAGCCTAGGCAGATCGCCCGGATGGTCACACCGCGACAAGGTGCCGTTCCTCCACCGGCGCGGGCTTGGGGCGCCACCACCACCGGGACGCGAACGAGGCCAGTGCCGCGCCGGCGGCGTTGAGCAGCACGTCGTCCACAGAGGACACCCGGTCCAGTCGCAGCACGAACTGCGCGATCTCCAGGAACGCGGAGCAGGCCGCCGCGAACGCCAGCACCCGCCACGCCGACCGCAGCGCCGCGAACCTCAGCGGGGCGAAGAACCCGAGCGCCGCGAACACCAGCATGTTGCCGACGATCTGGCCCGCGTCCCGGTGCTCGACGAGGTCGATCAGGTCCGCGAACGGCACCAGGCTCAGCTCGCCCGTGTCACCCGGCTCCGCGCCGGGCAGCATGATGATCCACACCCAGGGCAGCGACCCGTAGACCATGCCGACCTCGGCCAGCGCCGTCCGCCACGGGTGGGTGTGTCGCTTGAGCTTGCGGTGGAGCGCCAGGAGCAGCATCACGAGCACGGCCACCGGGATTCCGAGCACCGCGCCGATCACGACTCCGGTCTCCGTACCGACCCACTCCTGCCAGGTGTTGAGCACGCTCCAAGTGAAGGCGCACGGCCGTTGCGAGGGCGTACGCGTTTTTCGATACGCGGACGACATGTGGCCCGGCCAGGCGGTCCGGGAGGGGCTCGCGGAGAATGCCGGACGTGCTGGAGGCGAGGCTGCTTGCGACGGTGTCCCGTCTCGCGGGTCCCGTCCGCGGCGCCGGCATCGTCCTGATCAGCCTCTTCGGCGCCTTCTCGCTCCACTCACCGCTCGGCTGGTCGCTGTTCGCGGCGGTCGCGGTGAGCACGGTCGCCGACTTCCGGCTGCCCCGCGTGGCGCTTCCCGTGGCGTTCCTCCGCGTCGTGGTGCTGTCGGTGGTGCTGGGAGCCGATGCCGACCAGTGGGTGATCACGGTGCTCACCACGACGCTGATCACCTGGCAGTGGCAGTGGCCGCCGAAGGTGAGCGTGCCCGCGACGGTGGCGTTGCTCGCGGTGCAGGTCATGACCACCGGGCCAGGGGTGCTCGTGCGGGCGGTGCTGGAGTCGGTGCTCGCCCGGCTGTCGTACGAGCTGCTGCGCAGGTCGAGCCGGAGGGTCGACGCGCTGAGGGAACGCGCCGCGGAGCGGAGCCGGGCCGCGGCCATCGCACTCGACCAGGGCAGGCGGGAGCGGGAGTACCTCGCGCTGCTGCACGACACGGCTGCCGCGACGTTCCTGATGGCCGCGCACGGTGGCGATCCCGAGGAGGTCGCGGCTCAGGCCCGCCGGGACCTGGTCGTGCTGGCCGAGCGGGGCAACGCGCAGGGGACCGTGGACCTCGGGGCCGCGCTCACGGCGGTGGCGCGGGACAGTTCCGTGCACGTGCGAGTGGAGGCCGAGGTCGTGCCGGTGCCGGCCGGGGTGGCTCTGCAGTTCGTGCGGGCCGCGCGTGAGCTGCTCACGAACGTCGAACGCCACGCGGGCACGACCGAAGCCGAACTGACGGTGACGCGGGGACGAGGCGCGGTGGTCGTCATCAAGGACGACGGCAGGGGCTTCGTTCCCGCTGAAGTGCCCGAGCACCGGCGCGGCCTGCGCGGATCGGTGGTCGGGCGCCTCGAAGCCACCGGCGGCACGGCGGTGGTCGAGTCCGGACCGGCGGGGACCACCGCGCGGCTGGAGTGGACCGCCGATGACTGACCACACCGTCGCCACGACCACCAGGCAGGTCCTGCTGGTCGTCGTCTTCGCCGTCCAGCTCGTCCTCATGCTGCCCCAGCTCGTCGCACATCCGCACGGCCCGGCGGCGTGGATCGCGTACGGGCTGCTCACGGCCGTGCTGGCGGTCGTGGCCGGATGTGTCGCGGCCGCGGTGCCGACGCCGGCGTTCCTCGCTGCCGCACCTCTCGTCTCGTCGGTGCTGGCGACGACCGCGCTGCCCGCCGGAGCGTCGTTCAGCCCGGCGGACTGGGGGTTCGGGCTCGCCGGCTGGTACCTGCTGCTGGTGCTGGTCGAGAGACCGGCGGCGCTGATAGTGGCCTTGAGCGCGCACATCTCCTTCAGCATCGCGTGGTTCGTGCGCGAGGGAAGCGGTGACATCGGCACGGCCGGAGTCGTGATCCTCAGCGGCACGAGTTTCCAGCTCAGCGTCATGGTGATCAACCGCGTCCTGCACCGCGACGCCGGGCTGGCCGCCGAGGCCGCCGCCGAGCACGACGCCGCCCGCACCCGCGAAGAGCTGGTCCGCCAGCGGGAACAGGACCTGCGAGCCGGGTTCGAGGGCCAGCTGGGCGCGTTGCTGCCGCTGCTCGCCGACCTCGCCGACGAACGCGCGAGCGTGGCCGACCAGACGACCAGGCTGCGCTGCTCGGTCGCGGCCGTGCAGCTGCGCAGGTTGTTCGCGGAGAACGACGACGTGCCCGACCCGTTGCTGCACGAACTGACAGCGTGTGTGGACGTCGCCGAACGGCGCGGTGTCGTCGTCTCGCTCGCTGTCAGCGGCACGGCCACACCGGTGCCGACGGAGGTACGTCGCGAGCTGGTCGCACCGATGGCCCAGGCGCTCGCCGTCGCGGACGGACGTGCGAAGGTGAGCCTGCTGCGCACCGCGACGGAGGTGCGCGTGGCGGTGGTGGCGGACGCGCCCGAAACGCTGCCGGCACCGGGCAGGACAGGGGCGGTCGTCGTCGAGACGAGCGTCCACAGCGGACTGGTGAGGAGCGAGGCGCGATGGCGGACGACGTGACGGCGGTCGTGGTCGACGACCATCCCGTCGTACGGGCGGGAGTCGCGCACTGGCTGTCCACAGCGGACATCGAGCTCGTGGCGAGCGGCGAGGACCCCGCGGTGGCCTGGACCGGTCCCGGCGCGAGCGCGGCGGTCGTCGTGCTCGACCTGCACCTCGGCGGCGTCGCGCCCGCCACGTCCGCACTGCGCAAGCTGGTCGAGGACGGACGCAAGGTCGTCGTCTACTCGATGCGCGCCGACGACGAGATAGTCCTGCAATGCCTGGAGATCGGCGCACTCAGCTACCTGACCAAGGCCGAGGGCGCCGAGCACCTCGTGCAGGCCGTCAAGGCGGCGGCCGAGGGGCAGTCGTACACGCCGCCGGCTCTCGCGGGCGCGCTGGCGGGCGACAGGTCGGACACGAGGCCCGCTCTCTCGCCGCGCGAGACCGAGGTCCTGGTCGAGTGGTTCCAGTCCGAGTCGAAGGAGTTCGTGGCGCAACGCCTGAACATCACACTCAGCACGGTGAACTCCCACCTGGAGCGGATCAGGGTCAAGTACGCGGCGATCGGCAGGCAGGCACCGACCAAGGCGGCACTCGTCGCGCGGGCGATCCAGGACGGGCTGATCGGCCTCGACGACCTCTGAGCCCCGGCGTGTGGTGTGAACGACCGATACCGCCGTTCCGGCATCTGGCCTAACGTCCTGGGCACCCCAGGTTCCGCAGTCCGAGGAGATCCGCAGTGACGCACGCCCGTGGCCCCCTGTTCATCGCCTCCGTCGCGACGGCGGGCCTGCTGCTGTCGGCCTGCGGCTCCGAGACCAGCGGGACCGCGACACCCGCCACGGACACGACGACGTCCACCGCCACGAGCACCAAGGAGACCTCCACCTCGAAGGAGGCGCCGCCGGTCCCGGCCGGTGGCGACGTCACGGCTCCCGGTACGAAGCTCAAGGTCGGCGCCCGCGCGGTGATCCCCGTGGCCACCGGTGACAAGACCGGCACCATCGCCATCACCGTCACGGCCATCGAGGCGGGCCCGAAGGAGGACCTGGCGAAGTTCGGCGACAAGGCCAAGAACATCACGCCGTTCTACCTGCGGGCCAAGGTCGAGAACCTCAGCGGCACCGACCTGAGCTTCACCTCGATCGGCCTGCGCGGCCTCGGTGAGGACGGCAAGGGCACCGGCGTGATCATCAGCGGTGACACCCCGAAGTGCGACTCCACCAGCGCGCCCAAGACGTTCAAGGCCGCCGGCGAGACGTACGAGACGTGCGTGCTGAGCGCGGCGCAGGACGGCTTGAAGGTCGCGGGGGCCGAGTACAACCGCGGCGACGACTACGTCAAGTCGCCGGTCGTCTGGCAGAGCTGAGCCGGTGACCCGCGGGGTCGACGAGGGGTCCCCGCGGCTCAGCGGCCGCTCTGCACCAGCCCGTTGATGTGCGCGTACGCCACGGCGTGCACCCGGTCCCGCAACCCGAGCTTGGCCAGCACCCGTGAGACGTGCGTCTTCACCGTCTCGTCCCCGACGTGCAGCCGCGCGGCGATCTCGGCGTTGCTGCAGGCCGCCGCGACGAGCTGCAGCACCTCCCGTTCGCGCGCGGTGAGCAGTTCGAGCTCCGGCGGCGTCGGGGGAGGGGCGAGGCTGACGGCGAACCGCGCGATCAGCCGTTGCGTCACCGACGGGTCGATCAACGCGTCCCCGCGCGCCGCCACCCGCACCGCCGAGATCAGCTCCTCGGGCGGCAGCGACTTCAGCAGGAACCCGCTGGCCCCGGCCTTGAGCGCGCGGTAGACGTACTCGTCGGTGTCGTAGGTCGTGAGCAGCAGGACCTTCGTGCGGTTCGCCGGATCGGCCAGGATCATCTCCGTCGCGCCGAGCCCGTCCAGCTTGGGCATCCGGATGTCGAGCACGGCCACGTCCGGGCGCAGCCGCGCGACCTCCGCCACCGCGGCCTTGCCGTCCGCGACCTCCGCGACGCACCGGAGGTCGTCCTGCGTGTCGAAGATCGCGCGCATGCCGGAGCGCAGCATCGCGTGGTCGTCGGCCAGCAGCACCGTCAACGTCATGACGCCTCCAGGGGGAACGTGACCGTCGTGCGCCACGTGCGGCCGTCCTCGTCGAGCCCGGACCTGGTCCGGCCGTCGAACATGCCCGCGCGGTTGCGGATGCCGACGAGACCGCGGCGCACCGAGCCGGAGTCCTCACCGGAACCCGCCGTGTTCTGGGACGCGATGGTGAGCGAGTCCGTTGCGTACTCCAGCGCCACCGTCACGCCGGACGCGTCGCCGTGCCGCAGGGCGTTGGTGAGCATCTCCTGGATGATCCGGTAGACCGTGATGTCCAACGACTCCGGCACGTCCCTCCGTTGCCCGCGCACCTCGAGCCGGGCCGGCAGGCCTGCCGCGCGCACGCCGTCGAGCAGTTCGTCGACGTTGTCGAGTCCGGGCTGCCGCGCGCCCTCGGACTTGTCGCCGTGCAACAGGTCGAGCAGGTGCCGCAGGTCGACCATGGCCGCCCGGCTGGACGTCTCGACCGCGCGCAACGAGTTCGTGAGCTTCGGATTGCCGTCCGGCAGACCGAGACGGGCGGCGCCGGCGTGCAGGTTGATCGCGCTCACGTGGTGGATGATCACGTCGTGCAGGTCGCGGGCGATCGCGCCGCGTTCCTCGGTGATCGCCTTGGTGACCGCCGCCTTCGCGTCCTTCTCGGCCATCGCCGACCGCTTCTCCAGCTCGGCCAGGTACGCGCGGCGCGCCGTCGTGTAGCGGCCGACGAGCCACGGCAGCAGCGCGCCCTTGGCCGCCACCAGCACCGCGTACAGGGGGCCGTAGCCGTTGATGACCATGCAGGCCATCAGGCTGGCCGAGAGCAGCCCGAGCGAGGTGTACGCCGGTGTGCCGCGCAGCCACGCCCCCGCCCGGTACCCGGCGATCAGCAGTCCGGCGTCGTTGGCGTCGATCCCGTTGCGCATCGCGACGAGGACGATCACCGGCACGGCCGCCTGCGCCGCGGCCACCCACAGCGACAGCCGGGCCGGACCGGCCAGCATCGCGTCCACGGCCAGCGTCATCAGCAGCACGACCACGGTCTGCGGCAACGGTTCGCGGTCGAGCAGCACGAACCCGCCGTCCACGACCATGCACACGGTCGCGACCAGCCACGACTGGTGCTTGAGGGGCAGCTTGATCAGATCCATCGAGCGCAATCCTGCCCGATGGCGCCCCTGAGAACCTCCCGCTTCGCAGGGGTCGGAGATCCCCCGCGCGGGGGATGCGGTTTCCGTCTTCGCAGTGACGCGGCGGCGAGGTCGTGATCGATACGTTCGGTCGCGATGAAACGACGTGTCGTGACCTTCCTGCTCGCGCTGGCGGCGCTCCTGGGGATCGCCGCCCCCGCGCTGGCCGACGGTGCCCAGTCCGGCGCGGACATCCACGTCGCGCAGAGCCTCGGCGACCGCGACCTCACGGTGATCATCCGGCGGGTCGCGG
Source organism: Lentzea kristufekii (assembly GCF_033949925.1). Lineage (NCBI taxonomy): Bacteria > Bacillati > Actinomycetota > Actinomycetes > Pseudonocardiales > Pseudonocardiaceae > Lentzea > Lentzea kristufekii. The sequence continues at coordinate 234,385 of NZ_JAXAVV010000004.1, read as the reverse complement.
AGGTGCCGGGACCGGTGCACGTCGACGTGGTGACGCACGCCGGTACGCCGCCGGGCGAGCTGACGCTGACGTTGCGCGCGGCGGGAGCGTCCAGCAGCACCGCCAAGGTCGTTCTCGGTGCCACACCTGGCTTCCACTCGGGGCTGCTGCACGTGGACCGGCCCGGTCCGTGGGAGCTCGCGGTCGACGAGGCGACCATTCCGTTCGTCGTGCCGGCGCTCGTGCCGTCGCCGTGGGAGAACGCGACCTACGGAGGGTTCATCGCGGCCGGGGTGCTGTTGCTGGCGGCACTGCTGCTGGCGGTGTTCGGCAAGATCGGCCTCGCGCTCGTGCCCACGGCGGGCATGGTCGCCGCGGTGGCGGTCGGCGTGACGGCGGCGTTGTTGGCGCCGAGCATCCCACCGGTCGCGGCGCCCGGCACGCAGCTCGATCCGACGTACGACAACGTCATGAACCCCTACGAGCGAACGTCCATAATGGACTTCTCGCGGCCGCCGGTGAACATGGTGCCCGGCATGGACGGCAAGGACCTCGTGCTCAGCCTGACCGACGGCTCGTCGGGACGGCCCGTGGACGACCTCCTGGTGCACGACAGCGCGTTCATCCACCTGGTCGTGGTGTCGCCGTCCGGGCACCTGCGCCACCTCCACCCGGTCCGCACGGCGCCGGGTGAGTTCCGCGCCCGGCTGAGCGACCCCGAACAGGGCACGCACGCGCTCGCCGCCGAGATCGCCCGGCGCGGCGGGGGAGTGCAGCTCCTGCGGTCGAGCGTCGAGGTCTCCGGCACGGCCGCGCCCCGGCACGACGCGGAAGCCGAGACGACGATGGAGATCCGCGAGGCGGGCCGGCCGAGCACGATCACCGCGAAGTTCGGTGAGCGCGACCTGCAGCCGTGGCTGGGCATGCTCGGGCACATGATCGTCGTCGGCCCGGTCACCGGCACCGCCGTGGACGCCCCGATCTGGGCGCACGTGCACTCCATGCTCCCGCAGACCCCGGGCCTGCCCGACAGGCCCGACGAGAGCGTCGCCGCCTACGGGCCGGACGTGCCGTTCACCTACTCGTTCCCGTTGCCGGGCCGGTACCTCGTGTGGATCCAGGTCGAACGGGACTACTCGGTCGTCACCGTGCCGAAGGTCGTCGACGTCCCGGCCGGGAAGGTGGCCTCGAAGTGAAGCGTTCGACGACGGCCGTCGTGGCCGCGGTGATCGCGGTGGTGGCCGCGCTGCTGGTGCTGTGGCCGCGCGGGGTCGAGGCCCGGCCCCACCTCGCGGAGAGCGCACAGCTCCGGTTCGAGCTCACGCCCGCCAGCACGCGGTCCGGCAGCAACTCGTTCGACCTGCGGATCACCGACCGGTCCGGCAACGCCGCCGACGGCGACGTGACGGTCGAACCGGCGATGCCGCAGATGGGCCACGCGCTCGCCCCGATCACCGCGGCACCGCGGGCGCCCGGCCGGTACGAGGTCGCGGGCGTCGACCTGTTCATGGCGGGTCAGTGGGAAATCACGTTGTCACTGCGCGGCGAGCGGGTCGTCATCCCGCTGCTGCTCACCTAGAAGGGGGAGGTCATGACTGTGCACATCACGGCGACGGCAGCGTCGTCGGCGAGGACGGTCCCGAGGGGGCTGGTCCCGGCGAGCGTCGTGGTCGGCGGCACCCTGATCTCGCTGATCGGCCTGACCTGGGACATCCAATGGCACTCCGACGTCGGCCCGGACACGTTCTTCACCCTGCCGCACCTGTTCCTGTACGCGGGCAGTGCGATCTCGGGCCTGGCGAGCCTCGCCGTCGTGCTGCTGACGACGGCGGACTCCAAGCGCGGCAAGGCGGTCGACCCGGTGGTCGGCGGGCGCGCGGTCGGCGTGTTCGGCCGCACGTTCGCCGCCCCCGTCGGGTACCTGATCTCCGGCATCGGCGCGGCGCTGTTCCTGGTCTACGGACTGTGGGACCAGCGGTGGCACGGCCTGTACGGCTTCGACGCCGTGATCGACTCGCCGCCGCACATCGGGCTGCTGCTGTCGATCTCGATCACGATGGTCGGCGCGGTCATGATCTTCGCGGTCGCTCGGGACCAGCGCTGGGGAACGTACGGCGTCGCCGCGGCGGCGGGCACGTTGCTCGCGTTCAGCATGGTGACCGTGCTCGGCCTGCGCGCGTTGCCCGGCGGTGCCGTCAACACGGTCAACGCGGGTAGTGCGTTCTTCTCGGTGATGATCCTGTTCATGGGCGCGTACGTCCTGAAGCGACGCGGCGGCGCGCTGGCCGTCGGAGTCGTCGTCGCGGCGCTGCAAGCCGTGTTCTGGTGGTTCTCCCCGTGGGCCACCAAGGTCTACGCGGACGCCACCGGCCTGCCGTTGCGCGACTACGCCGACGGCATTCCCGGACTGCCCAACATGATCCCGATGAGCCTGATCCTCGTCGCGGTCGCCGTGGAACTGCTGCGGGGACTGCCCGCCTGGCTCACCGGAGCGATCGGCGGCGTGATCATCACGGCCTGCGCGCCCCTGCAGCGGATGCTCGTGCAGGGCAGCAACTTCCCCGCCCTGGAACGGTACGTGGCCACCGTCGTGGCGGGCGCGGTGCTCGGCGCCCTCGCCGGAATGCTCGGCCGGCGGTTCGGTCACATGCTCCGCCACCTCGCACCCGCAAAGGAAGACAGCCATGCGTAAGACGTTGCTGGGACTCGCGGGCACGGTCGCGCTGCTGCTCGGACCGACCGCCCCCGCGCCGGCCTTCGAGCCGGTGAACGTCGTGCACACCGAGAAGGTGCAGGCGGGACCGTACGACCTGACCATCGGCTTCAGCACGTGGCCGGTGAAGGCCATGCAGTCGCTGGACTTCACCTTCGCGCCGGAGAACGGGATCGAGGGCAAGAAGGGCACGCTGACGCTGTTGCGCGGGGACGTGGAGAGCGACGACAGCCCACTGGCACGGCACCCCCGCAAGCGCGAGGTGTGGGGCCTGGACATCTTCGCCCTGCCCGAGCCGGGGACGTGGACGATGCGGTTCGACGTGGACGGCCCGGCGGGCGCGGGCACGGGTGAGCTGAAGAACCTCCAGGTGATGGAGCAGCCGGGGCCGCCGATGGGTCTGTCCTGGGCGATCAGCACGATCCCGTTGTTCGGCCTGATCGCGTTGATCGTGGTCGCCTGGCGCCGGACGCGCGCCACCGTTGAATAGCAGATGAGGTCCGAGCTTCACCCGGCCACCTGACCGGGTGAAGTTCGGTCCGAATGGCTGGGCCAGCTGGATTTTCGGCGACCCGGTCCGATACCCAGTTCGCCGTGCGCTTGCCTCACGCGGTTTGGATCGGCGGGCTCCTGGTGCCCGCGTTGCTCGCCACCACCGGCGTGTTCGTCCACGGCGGTGGCGTCGAACGGACGCTGCACTCCGAGGTGCGTACAGCGCTGGGAAAGGCCGGCTACCACGGCGTGGTGGCCGTGGAAGGCCGATCGGTCGTGGTCAGCGAGGTCTCGCCGCGCTCGGTCGACGCGGTGCGCGCCGTGGTGTCCGATGTGAACGGCGTCGGCGACACCGACGTGCGCGCGGCCGAACCCGAGCAGTTGCTCCTGGCGGTGCGCGGCGCCGAGATCCTGGTGTCCGGCGCGGTCGCCGACGACGCGGAACGCCGTGCGCTGCTGGAAGCCGTGCGGTCCGACGACCACCGCGTCACGGCCGCGCTCCGGCTCGGCGGTCTGCTGCCGATCCCGCCGGCCGTGATCGGGCGGGTGCTCTCCGCCGCGCTGTCCGCGAAGGTCTCGGACGTGACCACGACCGTCCACAACGGACAGGTCGTGATCGCCGCCAGAGTGCCCGACGAGGCCAGGGCGACCGCGGTCCGCGACGCCGTCCGGCAGGCGGCGAACGGCCTGCAGGTCACCGACCGCATCGAGGTCGGCTCCTCCGCGGCCGTCGGTGACCTGAACGTCGAGGCCCTGCACGACTCGATCTCGCGCCTGGTCAACGGCAACGGCGCGATCCGGTTCGTGCAGGGCACCACGGCGTACGAGGGCCACGGCCCTGTGCTCATCGAGCGCGTCGGCCGCATGCTGCTGGTCGCCCCGCGCGCCTCGATCACGCTGGTGGCGCACGGCACCGACCAGGCGATGGCGACGAAACGCGGCGAACTGGTCCGCGACGTCCTCGTCGGCCAGGGCGTGGCACCCGCGTTGATCGCCATCGAGACCCGTCCCGCCCCCGGCGGCGAGTACGACCCGGCCACACGCCAGGTCGACGTCGTAGTCCGTTAGGAGTTCGCTGTGCTCTGGTTGTTCTCGCAGATGTTCCTGCTGTGCCTGGTGTCCTTCGCCGTCGGCTCGCTGGTGACGTGGCTGTCGGTCCGCGCTCGCCTGCAGCCCGAACGCCCGAAGACGCGCATCGCCCTGCCCGCACCCCGCCCGGCGGCGGAGCAGGTGGTGATCGCCGAGCAGCCCCTGGCACCGGCCGACCCGAAGCCCAGGCAGGGACCGTTGCCGGTCAAGGGCAATTCGAAGACGATGGTCTACCACACGCCCGACTCCCCGTACTACCGGCGGATGAAGGGCGACATGGCGTTCGCCTCGGAAGCCGACGCCGTGTCGGCCGGCTACCGGATGTGGACCACCAAGGGCCGCGTCAGGGCTTGAGGCCGGCTCGGGACACCGGGGAGGATCAGCGCTTCAGCAGGTCGCGGATCGCCGCCGCGATGACGTCCGGTGCCTCCTCGGCCATGAAGTGTCCACAGGAGACCGTGCGGTGGTCGAGGTCGGGCGCCCACGCCTGCCACAGCGCCTTGGCGTCGAAGCCGAGCGCCGCGCCCCAGTCCTGCTGCAGCACGGTGACCGGCATCTCCAGCTGGTTCCCCGCGTTCTTGTCCGCGGTGTCGTGCTCGACGTCGATCGTCGCCGAGGCCCGGTAGTCCGCGACGATCGACGTGACGGCCTCGCGGCTCGCGCGCAGGTACTCGGCGCGGACGTCCGCGGGGAACGGCTGCCGGCTCCAGATGTCGAGGAAGTGGCCGAAGAACGCGTCCGGGGTCGCGCTGATCATCTGCTCGGCGAGGCCGGGCGGCTGGGCCATCAGGAACAGGTGGAACCCGACGGCGGCGGACGTGCCGCGCATGACGTCCCACATGTCCAGCGTCGGCAGCACGTCGAGCGACGCGAGGTGCGTGACGTGCCGGGGGTGGTCGAGGCCGGTCCGGAACGCGACGAGCGCGCCCCGGTCGTGCCCGGCCAGGGCGAACCTGTCGTGCCCGAGCGCTCGGGCGACCTCCACGACGTCGGCGGCCATCGTGCGCTTGGCGTAGGTGAGGCCGGTGTCGGCGGGCTTGTCGCTGTCGCCGTAGCCGCGCAGGTCCGGCATGATCACGGTGTGGTCGGCGGCCAGGTCGGCGGCGACGTGCCGCCACATGAGGTGGGTCTGCGGGAAGCCGTGCAGCAGCACGACCGGGCTGCCCTGGCCGGTGGTGGCCACGTTCAGCTCGATGCCCTCGGAGACCTGAACGCGCTGGTGGTCGAATGCGGTGTGGTTCACGTGACCACTGTGCGGGTGCCCGATCAGCAACGAATCAGCGTTGGGGTCAGCGGGTGGTGACGTTCGGGGTGCTGGGCCCGCTGACCGCGGGATCCGCCCGCCTCGGCGGCCCGAAGCAACGCGCCGTGCTGGCGCGCCTGCTGGTGGCCCGGCGCCGCGTCGTGCCGGTGCGCACGCTCGTCGACGACCTGTGGGAGGACCCGCCCGACGGCGCGGTAGGCACGGTGCAGACGTTCGTCGGCGCACTGCGCAAGGCCCTGGAACCCGATCGTCCACCCCGGACTCCCTCGACGCTGCTGGTGACCGAGGGCGCGGGGTACGCGTTGCTCGCGTCGGACGTGGACGCGTGGCGGTTCGAGGAGATGCTCGGCGGCGACCTGTCCGTGCTGGACGCCGCGCTCGCGTTGTGGCGCGGGCCCGCGTACGCCGAGTTCGCCGAGTTCCACTGGGCACGGGCCGAGATCGACCGGCTGGAGGAACTGCGGCTGGTCGCGGTCGAACGCCGGGCCGCCGCTGCCCTTGCCCTGGGCCGTTCCGCCGAGGTCGTCGCCGACCTGCGCGCCCACCTGGCCGGACATCCGTGGCGCGAGAAGGCCTGGAGCCTGCTCGCGCTGGCGCTGTACCGGGAGGGCAGGCAGGGCGACGCGCTGGGAGCCGTGCGCGAGGCACGGCACGCCCTGGTGGAGAACCTCGGGGTCGATCCGGGGGAGGAACTCCGCGCGCTGGAGTCGGACATCCTCGCCCAGTCGCCCCGCCTGCTGGGTTCCACGGAGTCACGGCTGGTGGGACGGTCCTCCGAACTGGCCGCGCTGGACGCCGCCGTGCCGGAGGCGGGGCTGGGCATCGCGTTGGTGACCGGCGAGGCCGGGGTGGGCAAGACCGCGCTGGCCGAGGAGTTCGGCAGCGTGCTCGGCGCTCGCGGCTGGACGACGGTCTGGGCGCGCTGTCCCGAGGACGCCCCGGTGGCGTGGCCGTGGCAGCAGGTCGTCGAGGCCTTGGGGGAGGAGCTCGTCGCGGCCGACCGGTTCCACCTGCGCCGGGCGGTCGTGTCCACAGTGGAGTCGGCGGCGCCGGTGCTGGTGGTGCTGGACGACCTGCACCAGGCCGACGAGGAGACGCTCGCGGTGCTGGCCGCGTTCACGGCGGGCCGGTTGTCCGGCCGGGTGCTGGTCGTCGCGACCTCGCGCACCGCCGTGCCGCTGGAGGCTCTGGCGCGAGCGCAACCCGTCCGGGTCGAGCTGGTGGGCCTGGACGAGGAGGCGGTCGCCGCACTGGTGGGATCCCTCGACGCGAGGGCGATCCACCAGCGCAGCGGCGGAAATCCGTTCTACGTCAAGGAACTCGTCAGGCTGGTCGAGTCCGGCGGCGACCTCGGTTCCGTTCCGCCGGGTGTGCGCGACGTGCTGCGCCACCGGCTCGCCGGACTGCCGGCAGCGGCGCGGACGGTGCTGCACCAGGCATCGGTGCTCGGGCGGGACGTCGAGGTGGACCTGCTCGCCGCGATCGCCGGTGCCGACGTGCTCGACGCGCTGGACCTCGGCCTGGAAGCCGGCTTCCTCGTGGAGGTGGCGCCCGGTCTCGCCCGGTTCACCCACGTGCTGGTGCGCGACACGTTGTACGAGGAGGTGTCGCTGACCAGGCGGGCGCGGTGGCACGCGCTCGCGGCGTCGGCGGTGGAGTCGTCGCACCCGGAGGACGTGCCGTTGCTGGCGCACCACTACCGGCTCGCGGGTGTGCGCAGCGAGTCCGCGGTCCGCGCATTGGCGGGTGCCGCCGAGCTCACCCGTTCACCGCGTGAAGCGGTGACGCTGTGGCGTGCGGCGATCGAGGCCGCCGGTTCGGCGCGGTTCGGCCTGCTGACCGGGCTGGCCAGGGCGCTGGCCGTGAGCGGCGACCTGGAAGCGGCCCGCGAGCAGCGCTCGGTCGCGTTGCGGATCGCCGGCGGCCCGCAGGAGGTCGCCGAGGTGATCGGGTCGTTCGACGTCCCCGGCATCTGGACCACCAACGACGACCCGGCCCACTCCGCCGAGCTCGTCGCCGCCGCGGAACGGATCCTGCCCGCCTTTCCCGGCCCGACCGCCACCCGAGCCCGTCTGCTCGCCACGATCGCGATGGAGGACCGGGGCACCGGCGCCCGCCTCGATGAAGCGCGGGAAGCCGAGGCCACAGCTCATGCCCTCGGCGACCCCGAACTGCTGGCGTTCGCACTGAACGCCCGCTTCATGCACACGTTCCACCGCACCGGCCTGGCTCCGGAACGTGCCGCGATCGGCCGGGAACTCCTCGAGGTCGCGTCCGGCCGCCTGGTGACCCACGAGGTGCTGGGCCACCTGATTCTCGTCCAGGCCTGCTGCGCGCTGGCCGATTTCGGCACCGCCGACCAGCACGCGGCCGCAGCCGACGAACTGGCACAACGCCACGACCTGCCGCTGGTCGGCCTCTTCACCGACTGGTACGCGGCACTGAAACTCGCGGCAGCCGGGAAGACGGCCGAAGCCGACAGCGCGTACCGGGCCGCGGCCGATCGCGTCAAGGGCACCGGCATGTGGGGAATGGAACGGGGACTGCTGCCGCTGGCCCTGCTCAGCCTGCACGGTCCATCCACAGTGGACCTCGCCGATGACTGGGGCCCTCACCTGGACTGGGTGCGCCCGCTGGCGTTGCCGCACGACGAGGCGGTGAATGCCGCGCGTGCTCTTCCCGACGGGCCGGCGGACCTGCTCACGGAGGTCCGTGCCTGCCTGCTGGCGATGGCGGCGACCCGGCTGCGGGACGACGAACTCGCGGAGCGCGCACACGCGCTGCTCCTGCCCGCCAAGGGCGAACTCGTGGCGGGCACCGGGCTGTTCACGTTCGGCCCGATCTCCGGGTACCTACGCGGCTAGGCGCAATCGGTCATGCCGATTTCGATGTTCGCGCTCTCACAGCGAACCGGGCGTCTGCAAGTACTACCAACTCATGATCATCGAGCGCATAACTACCACCAACCGGGCTGTTCGCAGCCTTGAGAGCGCTCCCGCAAGTGATCTTGGGCCGCCGCGTCGACCGCACTGCGGTCAGTCGCCTGCCGCACTCCCAGGAAGAGTCCGCCACGAGGCATCTGACCAGCCGTAATACCTAACCGATCGGCATTGCGGCTAGGCGGTGTCTGACAATTTCGTTCGGTGAGAGGCGCGGATCCCTCGGCCGCCACTATCGCCCGACGGAATTGTCAGACACCGGCTAGTGCCGGTCCCAGCAGCAGACCGCCGTCCAGCACGAACTCCGAACCGGTCGCGAACGCCGCCTCCTGCGACGCCAGGTAGAGCACCAGCGCGGTGAACTCGCCGGGCTCACCCAGTCGCGGCACGGCGAACGGTGCGGGGGAGTAGAGGTCGCCGATCGCGGGCTGACCGGCCGCGACCGGTTCGTTGATCAGCGGCGTCGACACGACGCCGGGGTGGATCGAGTTCACCCTGATGCCATCCCTGCCGAGCTCCAGCGCGGCGGTCTTGGTCAGTCCGCGCAGCGCCCACTTGCTCGCCACGTAGGGCGCGTAGAACGGCGAACCCACGTTGGCCATGGTCGAGGCGATGTTGACGATCGACCCGCCGCCGGCCCTGCGCAACGATGGCGCGACGTGCTTGATACCGAGGAACTGCCCGGTCAGGTTGACCGCCAGGGTCCGGTCCCAGACTTCGCGCGAGGTGTCCTCGATCAGCGCGGCCGCGTGCTGCGCGCCCGCGTTGTTCACCAGCACCGACACCGGCCCGAACCGCTCCTCCGCGGCACGGACGGCCTCGCCCCAGGCGTCCTCGTCCGTCACGTCGAGCCGCACGGCGAACGCCCGCTCACCGAGTTCTTCGGCGACCTTCGCGCCCGCGTCCATGTCGCGTGCGGCGATCACGACCCGTGCGCCTTCCGCGTGGAAGCCCCGCGCGTGGCTCGCACCCATTCCGCTCGTCGCGCCGGTGACGAACACCGTCCGCCCGTCGAAGCGTCCCATCGTTTCCTCCAGAGGTGAGTTGAGTGACTCGCCTCGGCACGCTAGGCGGAACGGCGGTGGTGAGTCAAGTGACTCACCTCGTGGCATACTGGAGCGCGTGCCGACCTACCACGAGCGCATGGCGGAGCAGAAGCGGACGGCGATCGTCGAGGCCGCCACCGGGCTGTTCCTGGAGTCCGGCTACGACAAGACCTCACTGGCGCGCATCGCCGACGCGGCCGGGGTGTCGAAGGCGACGCTGTTCAAGCAGTTCCCGACGAAGGCCGAGCTGTTCGACGCGATCGTCACCGACTACTGGCGCACGGAGGACGGCGCTCTCACTCCGCCGCCCGGCGATCCGCTCCAGGGCCTGACCGCGCTCGGCACCCGGTACGTGGCGCTGCTGACGCGGCCGGGCATGGTCGCCCTGTTCCGCATCGTCATCGCCGAGGCACCACGCTTCCCCGAACTCGGGCAGACCCAGTTCAAGCTCGGCAAGCAGCCGTTCTTCGACGCGGTGCGCGACTACCTGGCCGCCGAGCACGAGGCCGGCACGCTCACCGTCGCAGACCCGGTCCTGGCCGCCACGCAGTTCCTCGGCATGATCTCGAACTTCGCGTTCTGGCCCCGCATGCTGCTGGTGAACTGGGCGCCCACCGAGAAGGCCATGGCCCACTCGGTGGACGAGGCGGTCCAGACCGTCCTGGCCCGCCACGCGGTCACAGCGGCAACCGGCGCAGCGCGGGCTTGAGGACCTTCCCGGACCCCGTGCGCGGCAGTTCGGCGACCACCTCCACGTGGACCGGGATCTTGTACTTCGCCAGGCGCGGCAACAGGAACTCCCGCAACCCGGCGGCGTCCACCAGCGCACCGTCGCGAGGCCGGACGAACGCCCGCCCCACCTCGCCCCAGCGCGGGTCCGGCACTCCGACGACGGCGACCTCGGCCACGTCCGGGTGCGAGGTGATCGCGTTCTCCACCTCCGCCGGGTAGACGTTCTCGCCGCCGGAGATGTACATGTCCTTGAGCCGGTCGAGGACGTGCAGGTGCCCGTCGTCGAGTCGTCCCAGGTCGCCGGTGCGGAACCAGCCGTCCTCGGTGAACGCGGCCGCGGTGGCGACCGGGTCGTTCCAGTAGCCCGGCGTGACGTTCGGGCCCTGCACCTCGATCTCGCCGGTGTCGGCGAGCCGCAGATCGCCGAAGAACACCGGGGGACCGGCCGAACCCGCCTTCCGCACGCTGTCGGCGGCCTCCAGGAACGTGGCACCGGGCGCGGTCTCGGTGAGGCCGTAGCCCTGGCAGAACACCAGGCCCCGGTCCTGGTAGGCGTGGATCACCGCGTCGGGCACCGCCGCCCCGCCGCACAGCAGCACCCGCAACGACGACAGGTCGGCGGCGGGCCACGACGGGGAGGCGGCCAGGTCGGCGTACATCGTGGACACCCCGAACATCCACGTCACGCGTTGCCTCTCGATCAACGAGACGCACTCGGTGACGTCCCAGCGCGAGGTGATCACGCTGTGCCCGCCCTTGATGAACGTGGGCAGGAGCGTCTGGGCGAGCGCGGCGACGTGGAACAGCGGTGCGCTCACCAGCGCGACGTCGTCCGAGGCGATGTCGACGCCGATCATCAGGTTGAAGGTGTTCCACAGCAGGTTGGCGTGACTGAGCATCGCGCCCTTGGGCCTGCCGGTGGTGCCGGAGGTGTAGAGGATCAGGGCGGTGTCGTCGATGCCGACCGGCTCGTCCAACGGCTCGTCGGAGCCCTGGAGCAGCCAGTCCTCGTACGCGGCCAGCGACACCGCCCGCGGGTGCTCCACCTGGTGCGACGGCGCGTGCACCAGCACGTGCGCGCCGCAGTCGGCGAGCTGGTAGTTGATCTCGGCCGGGGTGAGGCGGAAGTTCAGCGGTACGAAGATCGCGCCCAGCTGGTGCGCGGCGAACATCGTCTCGGCGAACGACGGGTGGTTCGGGCCGAGGTACGCGACCCGGTCACCGTGCCGGACCCCGAGTTCCCGCAACCGCCACGCCAGCCGGGTCGTGCGGACGGCCACCTCCTCGTACGACGTGGAGACGCCGTCGTAGGTGAACGCCTCACGCTTCGGCGCCATGCGTGCTCGGCGGTGTGGCCAGCTGCCCAGTCCCGCGTTGCGCATTCCTGTCTCCTGTCAGGCTGGTCCGGCTGGTCTCGTGCAGCGTCACCGTGCAGACGACGGTGAGCAGGCAGAACGCCGCGAGGATGAACGGGATCGCACCGGTGCCGGAGGTCTTCTGCACCTGTGCGAAGAGCAACGGCGCGAGCCCCGCGCCCAGACCCGCCAGCTGGTAGCCGAGCGAGGCGCCGGTGTACCGGCTGCCGGTGTTGAACAGCTCGCTGTAGAGCGCGGCCAGCGGCCCGTACATCATCGGGTGGATCACGGCCTGGCCGAGCACGAGCGCAACGACGATCAGCCCGTTGTCCACCATCGGGAACAGCACGAACCCGAACGCCGCCATGAGCACGGCGCCGACGAGCACGACGGGCCGGCGCCCGACCCTGTCGGACATCGCCGACCAGCCGATGATGCCGATCACCGCGAGCGCCGAGGACAGCGTCAGCGCGTTGAGGATCATCTGCCTGCTGTTGCCCGCCTGAACGCCGTACGCCAGCACGAACGTCGTCAGCGTCGACTGCGCGACGAACGCCGAGAGGCCGACGCCGACGCCGAGCGCCAAGGTGCGCGGGTGGTTGCGCAGGACGTCGAGCAACGGCAGGGAACCCGGCTTCCGCTCGGCCTTGAAGACCGGCGTCTCCTCCACCTTCATCCGCACGAACAGGCCGATGCCCAGCAGCACCACGCTCAGCAGGAACGGCACCCGCCAGCCCCAGTCGAGGAACGCCTGCTCGCCGACCAGCGCGGCGGTACCGGTCAGCGCGGCCGTCGACAGCACCATGCCGCACGGCGCGCCGGCGTTGGTGAAGCTCGCCCACAGCCCGCGCCGGGAGGTGGCGTGCTCGGCCGACATGAGCACGGCGCCACCCCACTCGCCGCCGACGGAGATGCCCTGCACGACCCGCAGCAGGACCAGCCCGGCCGGCGCGAGCCAGCCGACCTGGGCGTAGGTGGGCAGCAGGCCGATCAGGAAGCTCGCCACGCCCATCAGGCTCATGGTCAGCACGAGCATCTTCTTGCGCCCCAGCAGGTCCCCGTAGTGTCCGAAGAGGATCCCGCCGAGCGGCCGGGCGAGGTAGCCGGTGGCGAACGTGCCGAAGCTCGCGATCGTGCCGACCAGCGGGTCGAGCGAGGAGAAGAAGACCTTGTTGAACACGACCGCGGAGGCCGTGGCGTAGAGCAGGAAGTCATAGTACTCGATCACGCTGCCGAGGAAGCTCGACGCGACTGCACGGCGTAACTGCGTTGTTGGCGCCATGACTTCACCTCATGTGTAGTGGCGGTAGACGGCACGTGCGACGCAAGCGGGCTTCGCGGAGCCCTCGATCTCGACGGTGAAGTCGACGGTGAGCTGCACGCCGTCGCCCGGCACGTCCTCGACGGACGCGACCTGGCCGAGCAGCCGGATCTTGGCGCCGACCGGCACGGGCGCGGGGAACCGCACCTTGTCCAGCCCGTAGTTCAGGCTCATCCGCACGCCCGAGACCTCGAGGAGTTCGGTCATCAACGGGATGAGCAGCGCCAGCGTCAGGTAGCCGTGCGCGATCGTGCCGCCGAACGGCCCGGTGGCGGCGCGTTCCGGGTCGACGTGGATCCACTGGTGGTCGTCGGTGGCGGTGGCGAACGTGTCGACGCGGCTCTGGTCGATCTGCAACCAGTCGGTGTACCCGAGGCTCTGTCCCGCCAGGGCCCTGAGTTCTGCGATTCCTTGGACGGAGATGGTCACGCGTCCTCCTTCACGAGTCCGAGCAGGCGGGCGGCGTTGTGCTTGAGGATCTTGGGACGGACCTCGTCCGAGATCTCCAGCTTCGCGAAGTCGGCCAGCCAGCGGTCGGGGGTGATGACGGGGTGGTCCGAGCCGAACAGGACCTTGTCCTGCAGCAGGGTGTTGGCGTAGCGGACGAGCTGCGGCGGGAAGTACTTCGGTGACCAGCCGGACAGGTCGATGTACACGAACGGCTTGTGCGTGGCCACCGCGAGTGCCTCGTCCTGCCACGGGAACGACGGGTGCGCGAGCACGATCCGCAGGTGCGGGAAGTCCACGGCGACGTCGTCCACGAGCATCGGGTTGGAGTGCTTGAGTCTGATGCCACCACCGCCGGGCACACCGGCCCCGATCCCGGTCTGTCCACTGTGGAACAGCGCCGGCACGCCGAGCTCCTCGATCACCTCGTACAGCGGGTAGGCCATCCGGTCGTCCGGCGAGAAGTCCTGGAGGCTCGGGTGGAACTTGAAGCCCCGCACGCCGTGCTCCTCGACGAGCCTGCGGGCCTCGCGGACGGCCGTGCGGCCCTTCCACGGGTCGACGCTCGCGAACGGGATCAGCACGTCGGCGTGTTCGGCGCAGGACGCCGCGATCTCCTCGTTGGAGATGCGCGGATGGCCGGTGGCGTGCTCCGCGTCGACGGTGAAGATCACCGCGGCCATGTTGCGCTCGCGGTAGATCTCGGCCGTCTCGGCGATCGTCGGCTGGCGGTGGGCGGCCTTGAAGTACTTGGCGGACGCCTCGAGCAGTGCGGGACTGAGCGAACTGTGGCCGTCGGCGGAGACCTCCGCGTGGGTGTGGACGTCGATGGCGACGAGGCTGTCCACATCCATTTTGGGAACGTTCATCGGGCCACCGGCTGCGGGATCCCGTAGGTCTCGGCCTCGAACTCGCCGAACCGCTCGGCGATCGAGTCCGCGTGCCAGCCGCCGTCCGCGAACAGGACCTGCTTCTCGGCGGGGTGCGACCAGAGCGCGAGCCGGTCGCCGCCGATGCCGATCGCCTGTCCCGTCACGCCTTTCGCCGCGTCCGAGGCGAGGTAGACGATCAGTCCGGCGACGTCCTCGACGGTGCCCAGGCCCTCGTCGCGCCGCACCCACTCCGGCAGTGGCGCGCCGGTGCGTTCCGACTCCTCGATCAACGGCGCGAACGCCGGGATCGTGCGGGTCATCTCGGTGGCGGCGACGGGGACGACCGCGTTGACGGCGATGTCGGACCGGGCGAGTTCGAGCGCCCAGGTCCGTGCCATGGCGGCGATCCCGGCCTTGGCGGCGGCGTAGTTGGTCTGCCCGAAGTTGCCGCGCTGGCCGGCGGGCGACGAGACCAGCACGAGGCTGCCGCCCGTTCCCTGCTCCCGCATCCGCACGGCCGCGGCGCGTGCGCAGGTGAAGGTGCCGCGCAGATGCACGTTGATCACGGCGTCGAAGTCGTCGTCGCTCATCTTCCACAGCACGCGGTCGCGCAGGACGCCCGCGTTGGTGACCAGCACGTCGAGCCGGCCGAACTCCTCGACGGCGGCGTCGACGAGCGACTGGGCGGTCTCGGCCGTCCCGACCGGAGCGATCACCGCGCGTCCGCCGATGCTCGCCGCGACCTCGTGGACGACCTCGTCCACGTCGTTGACGACGACCTGGGCCCCGTTGCGCGCCAACGCTTCCGCGTACGCCCGGCCCAGCCCGCGACCGGCACCGGTGACGATCGCGACCTTTCCCGACAGCTCCATCAGGCGAGTCCTCTCCGTGGGGGTCGCGACCCAAAGTAGGGCATATTCATGACGCTCGTCTAGATGCTGCCCAACATGTATCGTGAGCGGTGTGACGCCCCAGTCCCTGATGCTGAACTTCCTCGGCCTGTACGTGCTGGGCCGCGACATCGCGGTCTACTCGGGCAGCGTGATCGACGTCTTCGGGCGCGTGGACGTCTCGGAGGAGGCGGTGCGCTCCACGTTGACGCGCATGACGTCGCGCGGTCTGCTCGCCAAGCACCGCAACGGCCGCAAGGTCTACTTCGGACTGACTCCCCGTGCGACGGCCGTGCTGCAGGACGGTGAGCGCCGCATCTGGCAGCGCGGCGCGGTCAACCGCGACTGGGACGGCACCTGGACCCTGGTCGGCTTCTCCCTGCCGGAGGGCCGCCGCGGCGAACGGCACGACCTGCGCTCGCAGCTGCAGTGGGCGGGCTTCGGCCCGGTGCAGAACGGCCTGTGGATCGCACCCGGCGCCCGCGACGTGACCGAGCTGGTCGAAGGGCTGGCGGAGAACGTCACGGTCTTCACCGCGCAGCACGCCAAGCCGACCGAGGCGGCGGACCTGGCCCGCCGCGCGTTCGACACGGCCGCCATCGCCGCCCGCTACCAGGACTTCCTCGCGAAGTGGCGCGAGCCGGACGTCTCGTTGCCGGACGACCTGGCCCGCCAGCTGGTGCTGCACGGCGACTGGCTCGACCTCGTGCGCCAGGACCCCCACCTGCCGGCCGAACTGCTGGCAGGCGACTGGCCCGCGATCGAGGCGGAGCGGCTGTTCCAGTCCCTGGCCACCCGCTACGCCGGGACGGCGACCCCGCTCGCGGCCGCCGCCGTCGAGTCGATCGAGGTGCCCGCTGTCCAGATGCAGCGCTGACTGAACTGTGGCGCTGGTGAAAGTCATCAGAAGTGGAGAACGGCACGCGCAGCCGCTCAACGATCAACGAGCGGCTGCGCGTGCTTCCGGGGCCCGTTCGGCGCAGCTGGGCGCCGCGCCTCTCGGCAGCGTTCGCCAGCGAGTTCCCCCAGGTGTGTTCAGGCTGCCGGCACCACCTGGAGCGTCACGCCACGGCCGTCCCTTCCAGCTCCACCATCAGCTCGGGCAGCGCCAGCCTGCTCACCCCGAGCATCGTCGTCGGCGGCGCCACCCGCGCCTGGCCGAGCCGCGCCGCCAGCACGCCATAGTGCTGGAACAGCAGGTCGACGTCCGTGGTGTGAACGTTGAGGCGTACGAGGTTCGCGAGCGACATCCCCGCCTCGGCCAGCACCGCCTCCAGGTTGTCGAGGCTCAATGCCAGCTGCGCCCCCATGTCACCGGCGTGCTCGGGCTTGCCGTCGCCGTTCATCGACGTCTGGCCCGCGCAGTACAGCGTCCGGGTCTGCCCGGTGACGACCTCGCCCTGGTGGTAGCCCAGCTCCGCCGACCACGTCCACGGGTTGACCGGCGTTCGTTCCACAGCCACGACAGCTCCATTCGATCTTTTCGACAGTGCCGTCAGCCTCGCAAGCAATACACGACATCCTGTGTCACGTATTCCCGTACGGTTTTCGGATGCGTGCCGACCGGTTGGTCTCGCTGGTCCTGCTGCTGCGGCGGCACGGCCGGCTGTCGGCGGCCACCCTCGCCCGCGAGCTCGAGGTGTCCACCCGGACGGTCCTGCGCGACATCGAGGCGTTGTCCGCGGCCGGCGTCCCGGTCTACGCCGAACGCGGCCGGCACGGCGGGTTCGCGCTGCTGCCCGGTTTCCAGACGGAGCTCACCGGCCTGAACCACGACGAGGCGCTCGCCCTGCTGGTCGCCGGCTCACGCCGTGGCGCGCAGGTGTTCGGGCTCGGCTCGTCGCTCGCCTCGGCCATGCTCAAGGTGGTCGACGCGCTGCCCGAGAGCTTTCGGCAGACGGCGGCCGGTGCGGCGGAACGGTTGCTCATCGATCCTGAGATGGACCTCCTCTCGCGGCGTGCGGTGGAGGAGGAGTTGCCGGACGCGGTGGTGGCGGAGGTTCGTCGCGCGGTGTTCGCGGGACACCGGTTGCGGATCCACTACGAGGCCAAGGGAAAGGCGGCGGAGTGGCGCACGGTGGATCCGATCGGGCTGGTCACCGTGCGGGAGCAGGGATATCTGCTGGCCACGAAGGCGGGGGAGGACCGGACCTACCGGCTTTCGCGGATCCTGGCCGCCGAGGAACTCGGCGAACCCGCGCAGCGACCGGACCGGGTCGACCTCGACCGGGCCTGGCAGGAACGCAGCACGCGGTTCCGGACCGGTGGTGACCAGGTCGCCGTCGTGCTGCGGGTGCACCCGGCGCGGCGGGAGGAGCTGGTGGGCACCGCACTGGCCGTGCTCGCCGAGGAGACCGACGACGGCTGGCTGCGGATGGAGGTCGCGTTCCAGGACGCGCGGCACGCGGAGTGGGCGTTGTGGCAGCTCTCCACGAGCGCGGAAGCCCTTGAACCGCAGTGGTTGCGTGCCGCGTTGAGGGATCGGGCCGCCGCGGTCGCCGGCCGGTACGGCGAGGCGGTGCGGTGAGCACCGAGCGCGATTTCAGCCGGTACCTGAACGCACGGGTGCTCTCGGTCGTCGGTGCTGTGGTGTCCACGGTGGCGTTGCCCGTCCTCGTCTACCAGCTGACCGGCTCGGCTGGTTGGACGTCGGCCGTCACGGCGGCGGAGGCGTTGCCGTACCTGGTGTTCGGGTTGCCGGCCGGCGCGCTCGCCGACCGGCTGGACCGCCGCCTGATGATGGTGGCGATGGACTTCACGGTCGCCGCCGTGCTGCTGAGCGTGGTCCTGGCGTGGCTGGCGGGCGGACTGACCGCGCCGCACGTCGTGGTGGTGGCGTTCGCGTCGCAGACGGCTTTCGTGTTCTTCGACGCGGCGAACTTCGGTGCGTTGCCGGCGTTGGTGGGCAAGGAAAAGCTGACCGCCGCCTACTCGACGATCTTCGGGCGCACGACCGTGGTGGAGCTCGTGGTGCCGGGTGTGACCGGCCTGGTCGTGGTTGTCGTTGCTCCGGCGGCACTGTTGGCCGTGAACGCCTTGACGGCTGTGGGGTCGGCAATGTTGTTGCGCGCCATCACGAGCAGCATGGCCAACCCGCGGCCGGTGCGTGGCGGGAAGGAACTCGTCGCGGACATGCGAGAGGGGCTGCGGTTCCTCTGGCACGGACCGGTCATCCGGATCCTCACCCTGGTCGGCGCGACGCACTCGGTGGCCGGCGGTGCGTGGATCGCCCTGCTCGTGCCGTTCGCCGACCAGGTGCTCGGAGTGGAGTCGAAAGGCGACGCCAGGCTCGCGGCCCTGTTCAGCTGCTGGGGCCTGGGCGCGATCATCGCCTCCCGCCTGCTGCCGCGGGTGACCGCTCGCTGGGGCAGCGCCGGGGTGGCGCTCGCGGCGTTGCCGCTCTCCCTGCTGGGCGGGGTGCTCGTGCTCGTGAGCGGGCACTGGCTGGTGGCGTGCGCGGCGGCGACCTACTGGGGCGTCGCCGGTGCCGTCGTGGTGATCAACGGGATCACCTACCGGCAGGAGGTGTGTCCGGAGGAACTGCAGTCGCGGGTCAACACCACGGCGCGGATGATCGCCTGGGGCCTCGGCCGGCCTCTCGGCGCCGCCCTGGCAGGTGCCCTGTCGGTCGCGGCCGGTGATCCGCGAGCGGGGATCGCGGCGGGTCTCGTGGTGCTGTCGGCAGGCGTCGTCACGGCGTGGGTGTCGCCGGTGCTGCGTGGTCAGAAGTACCGCGACCACACGTGAGACAGGGCCCTGTCGGCCGTCCGGGTGCTCGAACGACCTGGATCGGGTCGCGGCGCCCCGCGCTCGGTCAGCGCCGCGACCCGTGTTCAGCGGATCAGGAGTGCGGGCACGTGTCCCGGTACTCCTCGATCAACGTGCTGCGTCCCGGCGCCGGGCAGAGGAACTGCTCGTAGCGGGTGTCGTTGTCGATGAACCGCTTGAGCCACGAGATGCTGTACTTCGCGATCGTCGTGTTGGACGAGTTCGGGGCGAAGTGTGAGGCGTTGTTGAGTTCCAGGTACGCCTTGTCCAAGGTGGACGGCAGGCTCGTGTAGAACGGCTCCGAGTGGGACGAGACCGGGGCGATGGAGTCGTCCTCGGCGCCGACGACCAGGGTCGGGACGCGGACGGTCGACCAGTTCTTCGTGGTGTGCCAGCCCGTCAGCGGGATCGCCGCCTGCAGTGACGGGCGCTGGCTGGCCGCGCGGAGGGTTCCGCCGCCGCCCATGGAGTGGCCCATCACGCCGAGGCGCGACGAGTCGATCCGGGTGCGCACGGAGCTCTGCTGGGTGAGGTAGTCGAGGGCCGCCAGCAGCTGCGAGGCCCTGCTGTCGGGCTGGTCGTAGATCGAGTTCGTGTCGATCGTGAAGATCACGAAGCCCTGGGACGCGAGGCGCGGGCCGAGCCACGAGATGCTCGACTGGGTGCCGGTGTAGCCGGGGGAGATGACCACCGCGCCGAACGTGCCGGCGGAGGTGCTGGTCGGGTAGTAGATCGTGCCGCCGCCGAAGCCGCTCACCAGCGACGACACGGAGGTCTCCGAGACGGCGAACGGGCCGCGGCTGGCCTCGATGCTCGAGTTGGTGGGGGCCGGCCCGCGTTCGTACGGGTTGTCGGCCGCCTGGGCGACGGTGCCGCCGAGCAGCACCATGGAGAGCGCGACGGGGATCAGGGTGCGGAGTTGCACAGCGCTGTACACCTCATTCGGCAGGGAACAGGGGGAGGAACGACTCGACCCTGCAACCACGGACTCCACGTGCGCATCGGTGCAACCACCGGTCTCGGTGAACAACTTCGGTGGCAAAACTAACGGTGGTAGGTGAATTTGGTCCTTACCCCTTCCGGAGGAGCGGCAACCGCCGTAAGACTGGTCTGATGCTGCGTGGCCGAGAGCGGCAACGCGTCGCCGTGGACGCGTTGGTCGACCGTGCGCGCGTTGGGCGCGGCGGAGTGCTTGTGTTGTGTGGTGAGGCTGGTTCGGGCAAGACGGCGCTGCTCAACGCGGTGCAGGACACCTACGACGCGTTGTTGTGCGTGGACGTCCCCGAGCTTGATGACGACCTTCTGGAGCTTGCGCGTGACGTGGCAGGGACGGAGGGCGCTCTGCTCATCGCCACCGAGGGCGGACCACGTGGGCTGCCGAGCGTCACGCTCGATCCACTGGACGCCGTGACGAGCGTTCGCGTGCTGCACGACCTCGTGCCCGGCCTGCCCTCCGCCCTCGCCGCGGACCTCGTGGACCTCGCCTGCGGGAACCCGCTGGCGCTGGTCGAGCTGGCCGGTTCGCTCACGTCCGCGCAGCTCGGGGGCGTCGCTCCGGCGCCGGAGGTGCTGCCGGAGAACAGCTCCCTGCGGCAGCGGTGGCGAGCCCGCTTCGCCGCGTTGTCCCCCGCGGCGCAGCACGTCGTCGCGATGGTGGCGGTGGACGAGGAGGTCGACGCCGAGACGCTCGACCTGGACGCGGTGACCGAGGCCGGGCCGCTGTTCGACTCGCGCAGGCTGGTCCGGTCCGCCCTGCAGGCGGACGTGCCGCTACCGCTGAGACGCAGGGCTCATGCCGTTCTGGCGGAGACCCTGCCGCCGGGTGCACGCCGGACGTGGCACCAGGCGGTCACCACGCAGGACGCCGGGCTCGCCGACGTCCTGACCGTCCACGCCGAACACGCGCGACGGTGTGGCGACTTCGCGACGGCCGCGCGTGACCACGACCGCGCCGCCCGCCTCACGACCGATCCCGAGCAGAAGGCGCACCACCTGCTCAAGGCCGCCGCCGACCACTGGGCGCACGGCGAGCCGCACCGGTCGCGGGCCGTCCTGCGCACCGCGACGAAGATGACTTACACGCCGGAGCTCAGGGCGCTGATGGACCTGGTCGTCGGCGGCATCGATCTCGGTGAGAGCCTCCCCGACGTGGCGGCGGACCGGCTGATCCGCGCCGCGAAAGGCCTGGTCGGCACACGCCGGGAGCTCGCGGTGGCCGCGCTGGGGTTTGCGGGTGAGGCGGCCAGCATCGCCGGCGACCACCGCCGCTACACCGCCGTCGCCGAGTTCGCGAAGGAGATCCGCCGCTCCGACGAGCCGCCGGCCACCCGGCTCACGCTCGACCACCTCACCGGGATGCTGGCGACGTTCGACGGCAGGCACGACGAGGCGTTGGTCGCGCTGCGCACCGTCGTCGACCTCGCCGACCAGGTCCCCGGACCGCAGGCGCGGATCTGGGCGAGCCAGGCCGCCTACGTGCTCGGGGACGCAACCAGGTCGCACGAGATGGCGACCAGTGCGGTCACGGCCGCGCGGGAGAGCGGGTTCACCGCCATGGTGCCGTGGGCGCTGGTGTACCGGGCGTTGTCGGCGTTGCTGCTGGACCAGCACGCGGCGGCGCTGACCGCGGCGACCGAGGGCGTGCACGCGGCGACGGCGATCGGGCAGCACAACGCCGTGGTGGACCACCTGACGATCCTCGCGCTGCTGGCGGCGTTGAGAGGCGACGCGGAAACGGCTCTGCACCGCATCGACGCCGCCACGGAGCAGATCACCCAGCGCGGTCTCACGCGGCCCGGCACGTTCGGCGCCTGGGCGTTCGCGTGCGTCGACCTGGCGCGCGACCGGCCCGCCGACGCGCTGGACCGGCTCCGGCTGCAGCCGGGACACGCCGGCATCAAGGTGATGGCCGCGCCGCACGTGGTCGAGGCCGCCGTGGCGTGCGGCAAGCCGTCCACCGCGGACAGGGCGCTGCAACCGTTCGAGAAGTGGGCCGGCTCGACGGGAAGCACGGCTCGCCTCGCGCTCTCGCACCGCTGTCACGGCCTGTTGGAGAGCGGTACCGCCGACGAGCACTTCGAGGAAGCGATCCGGCTGCACCGCGCCAGCGGCACCGCTCTCGAACTCGCGAAGACCGAGCTGCTGTACGGCAACCGGCTGCGGCGCGGCCGCAAGCCCAAGGCCGCGCGCGAACACCTGCGCGACGCCGTGCGCATCTTCCAGTCCTACCAGGCTGATCACTGGGTCGAGCGGGCCCGCGCCGAACTGCGCGCGGCCGGCGACTCCACGAGCGAGCCCAAGGACCACCCCGGCCTGACGCCGCAGCAGGCGCAGATCGCCAGGCTGGTCGCCGAGGGCGCCACGAACCGCGAGGTCGCCGCGCGGTTGTTCCTGAGCCACCGCACCGTCGAGCACCACCTGCGCAACATCTTCGCGCGGCTCGGCGTGCGGTCGAGGGTCGAGCTCACCAGGAGACTCGATTGACGATGGAGGTCGCGTGCGCGAGCAGTACCGGCACTGGCAGCGGATTCCGACCCGATGGGCGGACAACGACGTCTACGGCCACGTGAACAACGTCGTGCACTACGCGTTCATGGACACCGTGATCAACACGTGGCTGATCGGCGCCGGGCTGGACATCCAGGCCGGGCAGCAGATCGGGCTCTGCGTGGAGTCGCACTGCAACTACCGCGCCTCGGTGTCGTTCCCGGAGGCGCTCGACGCCGGCCTGCGCGTGGGGCACCTCGGCCGGTCGAGCGTGCGCTACGAGGTCGGTTTCTTCTTCGAGGGACGCGAGGACGTCGTGGCGGAGGGTCACTTCGTGCACGTGTTCGTGGACCGCGAGACCCGCAAACCGGTGGAGATCCCCGCGCACCTGCGCACGGCGATGGAAGGGCTGGTGGCGGCGTGAAGACGCGAGGCGCGGTGCTGACCGGGGTCGGCGGGCCGCTCGAGATCGTGGACCTCGAACTCGACCCGCCCGGTCCCGGCGAACTGCTGGTGCGCGTGCACGCCACCGGCCTGTGCCACTCCGACCTGTCCGTGATCGACGGCTCGCGCATCCGCCCGTTGCCCATGGTGCTCGGCCACGAGGCCGCGGGCGAGGTCGTGGAGACCGGTCCGAACGCCGAGTTCGAGGTCGGTGACCACGTCGTGCTGTCGTTCGTGCCCGCGTGCGGTGCCTGCCGCCGGTGCGCGTCGGGCCGCCAGGCGTTGTGCGAGCCCGGAGCCGCGGCGAACCGCGACGGCACGCTGCTCAGCGGTCAGCGCCGCTGGACACTCCCGGACGGCACGCGTCCGCACCACCACCTGGGCGTGTCCGGGTTCGCCGAGTACACCGTGATCTCCGGCCGGTCGGCCACCCGAGTCCCGAAGGACCTGCCGCTCGACGTCGCCGCGCTGTTCGGCTGCGCCGTGCTGACCGGTGCGGGCGCCGCGTTCTACAGCGCCGAGGTGAAGCCGGGGGAGAAGGTCGCGGTGTTCGGGCTCGGCGGTGTCGGCCTGGCGGCGGTGCTCGCGGCCGTGACGGCGGGCGCGACGCAGGTCGTGGCGGTGGACGTGGTCGAACACAAGCGCAAGCTGGCCCTCACGCTCGGCGCGACGCACGAGGCCGCGGGCGGACCGGACGTCGTCGCCCACGTCCGGGACCTGACCGGTGGGGGCGCGGACAAGGTGATCGACACGACCGGTGTGGCGGCGGTGCTGGAACAGGCGTACGCCGCGACGGCCGTCGGCGGCACCACCGTCACCGTCGGCCTGCCGCACCCCGACCGCACCGTGAGCCTGCCGGCGCTGAACCTGGTCGCCGAGGAACGCACGCTCAAGGGAAGCTACCTCGGTTCGTGCGTGCCCCGCCGGGACGTGCCGCGGTTCGTCGACCTCTACCGCGCGGGACGGCTGCCGGTCGACGGCCTGCTGTCCGGGCGGCTGGGGCTCCACGAGATCAACGAAGGGTTCGCGAAGCTCGCTTCCGGAGAGGCCGTCCGTCAAGTCGTCGTCATGGAGTGATGCCCGGTTCAGCCCATCCGGGCATGAATCGGGCAGGACAGTTCCGGTGTCACCTGTTGACCACCGCGGGCTGTCTGCGCCACGGTGAGAGCGCTCTCATGTTCGCCGCTTCCCGCAACGGGGCGGGCAGCGATCCCTGTACGGACAAGGAGATGAGCATGCGCTTCACCATGCCCAGAATCGTGCCCGCGCTGGCACTCGTGCTGGTCGGGTCCACTTTCACCGTGCCTGCCCAGGCGTCGGAGAAGGTGATGTCACCCGGCCTGCTCACCGCGATGAGCTCGGCGTTCGGGCTGACCGAGGCCCAGGCGCGGTTGCGTCTGGAGAAGGAACAGCGCGCGTCGGCCATCGCGCCGCGCGCCGAAAGCGAGGCCGGTGCCGCGCTCGCCGGCAGCTGGTTCGACGAGACGAAGAACCGCCTGGTCGTCGCCGTGACGGACCGGACGGCCGCACGCAAGGTCGAGGCCACCGGTGCCGAAGCCGTGGTCGTCGGTCGTTCGGCGGGCTCGATGGCGGCGCAGAAGAACCGCCTCGACGCCCTGTCCGCGTCCGGGTCGGTGCCCTCCGCCGTGGCGAGCTGGCACCCCGACCCGCGCACCGGAACCGTCGTGGTGAACGTCGAGGCGGGCAAGCAGACCGCTGAGGTGGCCTCGTTCCTGGACAAGGCACGTCAGCTCGGCTCCATCACCGTGCGCACCGAGGGCGTGCAGCAGCCGCAGCCGTTCGCGGCGGGCACGGTCGGCGGCGACCCGTACTACACCGGCAACGTCCGCTGCTCCATCGGCTTCTCGGTGCACGGCGGCTACGTCACGGCGGGCCACTGCGGCGGGAACGGCGCGGCCGTCTACGGCTGGGACCGCTCCTACCAGGGCAACTTCGCCGGATCCTCCTTCCCCGGCAACGACTACGCGTGGGTGCGCACCGGTGGCGGCTGGTGGACCGTGCCCGTCGTGCTCGGCTGGGGACGCGTGCCCGACGCGCTGGTGCGCGGTTCCTGGGAGGCACCGGTCGGCACCTCGGTCTGCCGCTCGGGTTCGACGACCCAGTGGCACTGCGGCGTGATCCAGAGCCGCAACGAGACGATCCGCTACGCGCAGGGCGACGTGCACCAGATGGCGGGCACGAGCGTCTGCGCCCAGGGTGGCGACTCCGGTGGTTCCTTCATCACCGGTGACCAGGCCCAGGGCGTCACGTCCGGCGGCTACGGCGACTGCACCAGCGGCGGTCGCACGTGGTTCCAGCCGATCAACGAGATCCTCAACGTGTACGGCCTGAGGCTGCACACCGCCTGATGAGAACGCCCGGCTGTCCACCGCGTGAAGCGGTGGACAGCCGGTGTTCGTCTCAGCGTGCGTTGACGTGCAGTGCCAGGGCGGTTCCTGCGCCGAGCGTGGTCGTGAACCTGCCGGAGGAGTCGACGGTCACGCGGACGCAGCCGTTCTCCTGGACGTTGCAGTAGCTCCCGGCGGGCAGCGCGGTCTGGAACGTGCGGGTCACGGCGAACGTCTCGCGGTTGATCGCGACGAAACCCTTGCTGCCGCGGCCGAACGCGATCAGGTCGAACCCGTTGTCCTGCCAGTTGTTCACGTCGGTGCCCGCCACGGTGTTGCGGAACGCGACCATGTTCGCGATCTGCGTCCAGGCGTGCTGGCACTTCCAGCCGCTGTAGCAGACCGAGTTGCCGGGCGGACCGGCGTCCTTGTCGCTGAACTCGTAACCCGAATACACCTGCGGCGCACCGTAGTTCCACGCCAGCATGAAGACGTTCGCCAGCGTGTAGGTCGAACCGTCCTTGTAGGTCAAGGTGGAGTTGTTGCGCTCGGTGTCCCAGTTGTCGACGAACGGCCGCGCCTGACCGCTGGGCAGGAAGCCCCACGGCTGCCCGAACGTCTTCAGGTAGGCCAGGTTCTCGTTCTGGAAGATCCGCTTGAGGTCGTAGGCGTAGCGGAACTCGTCCACGTCACCCGACCCCGTGTACTCGCCGGGCTGCACGGCCTCACCCGCTCCGTAGATCACCTCGTGCACCCAGAACACGTTGGGGTTGCTCAGCTTCCCCTTGATCGCGGCGAGATCGCCGGCGGCCATGTGCTTGGCCGCGTCGATGCGGAACCCGTCGACGCCCATCGCGATCAGGCGGTTCAGGTACCCGGCGATCGCCCCGCGCACGTACTCGCTGCCGGTGTTCAGATCGGACAGACCGACGAGCTCGCAGTTCTGGACGTTGGAGCGGTCCTGGTAGTTGCTGATCGGCGAGCGGCACAGGTGGAAGTCCCAGTCGCTGTACACGCCGGGGTAGTTGTACTTGGAGTAGCCGGTACCGCCGGTGCCCGTGCCCGATCCGGCGCTCATGTGGTTGATCACCGCGTCGGCGATGACCTTCACACCCGCGTTGTGGCAGGTGCTGACCATGTTCCGGAAGGCGTTCTCGTCACCGAGGCGCCCGGCGATCCGGTAGCTGACGGGCTGGTAGCTGGTCCACCACTGCGGGCCTTGGACGTGCTCGGTCGCGGGGGAGACCTCGACGTAGCCGTAGCCCTTGGGGCCGAGCACGTTCGTGCATTCCGCCGCCACGCGGGCGAACGGCCATTGGAACAGGGTGACGGTGACGTCCTTGGCGCCCGGTGGCGCCGCAAGACTTTGCACCGGTGTGGACAGTCCGACGATCAGCAGCACCACGAGAAGGGTGCGCGAAGCCGAGGAAACCACGTTGTCTCCTTGTGTGCAGGGGTTCACTGAACGTCGTAGCATCCGCACGCACACCGGGCAAAGCGTTGCAAGAACTTTCCGGAGTAATTCGGCCTAGTGCGCGCTCCGCGACCGGAGGAAAGCGCGAGGACGTTGACGCCGACTACTGCCGGCTCACGACGAGGTAGCGCTCGTCCTCGATCGGACGGCCCCACAGGTCCTCGCTCGTCAGCGGCGCGACCACCTTCGGGTGCGGCGGGTGAGCCGCGTCACCGGTGCCGAACTCGACGACCACGCCCGCGGCCGCTGCCTTGGCCCGCGCGGCTTTCACCATCTCCTCGGACAGGTCCAGGCCGTGCACGTCGTGGCCGGCCTCGGCGAGCAGCACCGACAGGCTGCCGGTGCCGCACCCGAGATCCACTACTGAGGACGCCTCGGGGACGAGCGGCAGGAGGAGCCTCGCCCAGGCGTCGCGCACTCGCGGATCGCGCAGCCCGTGGTCAGGTTCGTCGTCGAACGTAGCGGCGTGCCGGTCCCAGAACTCCTTCGTCGTCACGTTTTCAGTTTTGCTTAAGGGACCATCAAGCCTTGCCCAAATGAGATGCGGTCTTCGTCGTACGGTCCCTAACCTCGCTGCATGAGGCTTGTGCTCTGGTTCACACTCGCTTGCGCCTGCGCGCTCAGCGGTGACCACGCGCTCGCAGCCGTCCTGATCATCCTGCTCGCCGGCTGCGCTACCGACCGCGTGCGCTGAACTGTTCAGCTCCGGCTGTACAGTTCGATTCATGCTGACCTGTGAGACGCGGGAAACGGCCCTCGCGCGGCTGGGCCGCGCTTTGGCCGACCCGACGCGCTGCCGCATCCTGATCGCGCTGCTCGACGGCCACGGCTATCCCGCCCAGCTCGCCGAGAATCTGCAGCTGACCAGGTCGAACGTCTCCAACCACCTGTCGTGCCTGCGCGGCTGCGGCCTGGTCGTCGCGACCTACCAGGGCCGTCAGGTGCGCTACGAGCTGGCGGACCCGCACCTGAAGCGCGCGATCAGCGAACTCGTGGACGTCGTGCTGGCCGTCGAGCCCGGACCGGACTGCGCCGATGAGTGACGCCTGCTGTGCGCCCGTCGTGGACGAGCGCAAGCTCGTGCTCCAGCGACGGGTGCGGATGTTCGTCGCCGCCACGATCACCTACAACGTGGTCGAGGCGGTCATCGCGCTCGCGGCCGGCACGGTGGCGGGGTCGACGGCGCTGATCGGGTTCGGACTGGACTCGGTGATCGAGGTGGCGTCGGCGACCGCGGTCGCCTGGCAGTTCGCCGGGCGTGACCCGGAGAAGCACGAACGGACGGCGCTCAGGGTGATCGCCGTGTCGTTCTTCGCGCTCGCGGCGTACGTGAGCGTCGAGTCCGTGCTGTCGCTGGTGCAGGGTGAACGGGCCGCGCACTCGACGGTCGGCATCGTGCTCGCGGCGGTGTCGCTGCTGGTCATGCCGTGGCTGTCCTACGCCCAGCGCAGGGCCGGGCGTGAGCTCGGGTCCGCGAGCGCGGTGGCGGACTCGAAGCAGACGTTGCTGTGCACCTACCTGTCCGCGGTGCTGCTGGTGGGTCTCGTGGTGAACAGCCTGTTCGGCTGGTGGTGGGCCGATCCGCTGGCGGCGCTCGTGATCGCCGCGGTGGCGGTCAGGGAAGGTCGTGAGGCGTGGCGGGGTCACCACTGCTGCTGACCGGCTTGCGGGCGACGAGTCGTTCCACCACCCCGAGCTTGAAGCGCTGCCGTTGCTCGACGACCAGGCCGCGGGCCTCGACCAGGTGCAGCGGGCGGCGCAGGAAGTGCTCGCCCGCCATCGGAACGGTGATCCGCTCCACGAGCCACTGCACGCCCCGCGCGAGACGGGACGAGCTGGCGACGTGGTCGAGGAGGATCAGCCGTCCGCCCGGCCGCAGCACCCGGACCATCTCGGCCACCGCGGTCTCGTGGTCGGGGATGGCGCACAGGCCGAGCGTGCACACGACGGTGTCGAACGAGGCGTCATCGAACGGCAGGGCGTGGGCGGTGCCTTGTCGCAGCACGACGTCCAAGCCGAGCTCCGCGGCGCGGGACCGGGCGAGTTCGATCATCTGCTCACTCAGGTCCAGGCCGGTCAGCGCGACCCCGGCGGGGTAGTGCGGCAGGTTGAGGCCGGTGCCGACGGCGACCTCCAGCACCTCCCCGGCCGCCTGGGAACAGGCCCACTGGCGGGAGTCGCCGAAGACCCGGCGGTCCAGGACGCCGATCTCCGCGTCGTAGGTCGCCGACTTGCGGTCCCAGTACCTCTGCCAGCGGGTCTGATCCATGCCGTCCAGCCAACACGAACACTGGACAGGCCGGGCGAAGAGGGCTAGATCTGCCCCGGTGCGAGTCGTGGTTGTCTCCGGGGGCGATCCCGGTCATGTGGTGCCGGCCATCGCGTTGTGCCTGCGGTTCACGGAGGCGGGCGACACCCCGGTCCTGCTGACGGGACAACGCTGGGTCGAGCCCGCCCTCGCCGAGGGGATCACCGCCTCGCGAGTGCCCGGCCTGTCGCTGGACGACCTGCGGGACGTGCCGGATCTCGGGCGCGCGCTGCACGACCAGGCCGCGACGCTGGCGTTGGCACTCGTTCCTCAGCTCGCCGCGCTGGAACCGGATCTGGTGGTGTGCGACGTCCTCGCGCTGGGCGCGAGCATGGCCGCGGAACTGGCCGGCGTGCCGTGGGTGCAGCTGTCACCGCATCCGCTCTACGAGCCGTCGAAGTGGCTGCCGCCGATGGGGAGCGGGCTGGCCGCCGGGACCGGCGTGCGGGGCAGGCTGCGCGACTCGGTGCTGCGGGCACTGACGGCCAGGTCGCTCCGTCAAGGGGAACGGCAGCGTGCCGTTGTGCGGCAACGGATCGGGCTCGACGCTCGGGGAACGGGCCCGGCGGCGCGGTTGATCGCGACGTTGCCCGCGCTGGAGGTGCCGCGGCCGGACTGGCCGCGCGACGCGCACGTCGTCGGGCCGCTGCTGTGGGAGGCGAGCAAGGAGACGCTGAGCCCGCCGCCGGGTGACGCGCCGCTGGTGGTGGTCGCGCCGTCGACGGCGTGGACCGGGACGCGGGGCATGGCGGAGATGACGCTGGAAGCCTTGCGGGACAAGGGCGTGCGGGCGGTGGTGTCGACCTTCGCGCCCGCGCCGGCTGAACTGCCCTCGTGGGCGCGGTCCGGGCCCGGCGACCAGGACGCGCTGCTGCGGCAGGCCGCGGTGCTGGTGTGCGGTGGCGGGCACGGGATGCTGGTCAAGGCGTTGCGGGCCGCCGTTCCCGTCGTGGTGGTGCCCGGCGGTGGCGACCAGTGGGAGATGGCGTGCCGGGTCGCGCGGCAGGGGAGCGGACTCGTCGTGCGGCCGTCCACCGTGGAGGCTTTGGAGGACGCCGTGACGCGGGTGCTGGGCGACCCCGGCTTCGCCGCGGCGGCGGCTCTGGCAGCGGCGACGATCGCCGATGTTCGAGATCCTGTGGAGGTATGTCGGACTGCGTTGAGTCTTGCGCGTTGAGAGCGCTCCCACTTCAATGAGCCCATGCGCGTGTCAATGACGATGCTCGTGGTTGCGGTGTTGACGATCTCGACGGCAGGGCCCGCGGTGGCACGGCAGGACCGCGCGGCGGCACCTGACCCGTACCCCGCGGTGGGTGCGGGCACGAACTTCCTCGACCACGCAGAGCTGCTGGGCAGCGTCCCGGAGCCGGCCTGGTACGAGGCCAACATCCCGTTCGTCGACCTGCCGGACCGGGAGATCCGCGACACCTACTACTACCGCTGGCGGACCTACCGCGAGGCGCTCAAGTACACCGGCCCGAAGGACGGCTGGATCGTCTCCGAGTTCCTCGGCCCGGTCGGCTACTCGGCTCCCAACGGAGGCATCGTCGCCGCGGCGGGTCACCACGCCTACGAGGGCCGCTGGCTGCGCGACCACCGCTATCTGGACGACTACGTCGACTACTGGCTGCGCGGCTCCGGAGCCGGTCCGAAGCCCGCGACCGACTTCCTCAACAAGAACACCACCGACTGGGCCCACCAGTACTCGTTCTGGGCCGCCGACGCCGTGGCCGCACGCGCCGCCGTCGACGGCCGCTCCCGGTTCGCCACCGACCGGCTGCCCGAGCTCGTGCGGCAGTGGCAGCGCTGGTCACCGCAGTTCGACCAGGAGCTGGGGCTCTACTGGCAGACACCGGTGTGGGATGCGATGGAGTACACGGCCGGCTCGTACCAGAGCCCCGATCCCTACCACGGTGGCGACGGCTTCCGGCCGACTCTGAACGCCTACCAGTACGGCGACGCGCGGGCGATCGCGCAGCTGTTCAAGGCGCGGGGGGACGCCGCCGGCGCGCGGCCGTTCGAGCAGGCCGCGGATGCGTTGCGGGCGAACCAGGAGCGGTGGCTCTGGGACGACGCGGGCAAGTTCTACAAGCACGTGATGCGCGACGACAACCCCGGCCGCACCAAGCTGGCCGACCGCGAGGCGATCGGCTTCGTGCCGTGGTACTTCCACATGCCACCAGCGGCGAACAGCGCGGCATGGGCGCAACTGACCGACCCGCAGGGGTTCGCCGCCCCGTACGGCCCGACCACCGCCGAACGCCGCAGCCCGTGGTTCATGCGGGACGCGCTGAACGGCTGCTGCCGCTGGAACGGCCCCAGCTGGCCGTTCGCGACCAGCCAGACCTTGACCGCGCTGGCGAACCTGCTGATCGACTACCCGGCGCAGTCCTACGTCGACCGCGACGACTACCTCGCGGTGCTGCGCGGCTATGCGCTGACGCAACGCAAGAACGGCGAACCCTACGTCGCCGAGGCGCACCACCCCGACGAGAACCGCTGGCTGTACGACGGCAAGGGCCACAGCGAGGACTACAACCACTCGACGTTCAACGACAACGTGCTGTCCGGCCTGCTCGGCATCCGGCCGCAGCTCGGGAACGCGGTGTCGATCGCGCCGCTGGTACCGGACTCCTGGACGCACTTCGCCGCCGAGAACGTGCCGTACCACGGGCACAACCTGACCGTGCTGTGGGACAGGGACGGCAGCCGCTACGGCAAGGGCGCGGGCCTGCGGGTCTGGCTCGACGGCAGGCTCACGCACACCCAGGCCGGCCTGGCGCCGGTGCGCCTGACGATCCCACCGCGCACCTCCGCGGACGTCCCGGAGCTCGTCGACGACTTCGCGAACGTCAGCCGCACCGGGTTCCCGGCCGCCCGCGCGTCCCACAGCTACAGCGCCGACCCGCCTGCCAAGGCGATCGACGGCCAGGACTTCCACCTCGACGTGCCCGGCACGCGCTGGACGTCGTACGGCAGCCCGAACTCCGCGGACTGGCTGGAGGTCGACCTCGGCGTGCCGGCACCGATCTCCGACCTGCGCGTCGTGTTCTACGACGACGGCGGGGGAGTGCGCGTGCCGACGACGTTCGACCTGCAGTACTGGGACGGCCAATGGCGTGACATCCCCGGCCAGCGGAGAACCCCCGCGCAACCGGTGGCACGTCAGCTGAACCGCGTTCTGGTGGAACCGGCGGTGACCACCAGCCGGGTGCGGATCCTGCCGCGCCGCGCGGACGGCGGAGCTGTCGGCGTCACGTCGTTCTCGTCGTGGCGGTCACCCGTCCGAGGGCTGCGCGCCTCGGTGCCGGAGGATCTCGCGGTCCGCGCCGGAGCGGTCGAGACGACCACGACCTTGCAGGCGCAGCAACCGTTGCGCGGTGTCCGGGCGACGCTGGCCGTGCCGCCAGGGTGGAGTGCGGTGCCACTGTCGTCGGCCTACGCCGCGCAGCTCGGGACAGGCCGGAGCCTCGTCACCCGGTGGCGCGTCACGGCACCTGACGGCCTGGCACTGGGTGAACGGGCCCCGATCCGTTTGCTGGCAACGGCTTCCGGTGACAGTGGCGTCACGTCGGCGTTGAGCTCCGCGCAGACCGTCTTCGATCCCGCCGCCTACTCCACCGTCGTCTGGGACGACACGTTCGAGACGGACCGTCTCGCCTCGTACCGCGTGGACGACACGTTCGGCGAACCGCCACCGGCGTTGAAGGTCGCGGACGGCGTGCTGACCGCGAGCGCCGGGACGCGTGCCGGTGCGGTGCTGGCCGCGCCGGTGGCCGGTGCCGTCCGAGGTACGGCGGTCGTCGTCGAACCCCGGTCGTTCGCGGGCTCGGCGCCGGAGGACAGCCTGTTCCTGGGGCAGACCGCCGGGAACCGCGACTTCGCCCTGGCCTGGTTCAACAACGCGGGCAAGGCCTCGGGCGTGGACGTGACCGTGGCCGGAGTGCGTCGTGGTGACGAGGCCACCGGAGGTTGCTGCGCGACCCTGGCCTGGGCACCCGGCGACCGGCTCGCCGTCGTGGTCGAGAACGGTCAGCTGACCAGCTGGCAGGAACACGCCGGCCGGTGGACGCTGCTGCGGTCTGCGCCGATCGGGTCCGTCGTGGATCCCCCGGTCGTCGCGGGGTGGGCACCGGCTCTCGGCTTGCGGCTGGACGCGGGCGCGCTGACGATCGACCGCTTCACCGTGCGCACCAGGGCCTAGCCGCAGACGCGCTCGACCAGGACCTGCCAGCTGGTGATCAGGTCGTGCACCACGGCTCCCAGGTCGGGCGCGTCGCCGTCCTGCGTCCGCAGGTAGAGCAGGACCGGCCCTTCCAGCGCGGCGACGAGCTGGAGGGCGAGGGTGCCGCTGGCGGCCTCGTCCGGACACGCCTCGCTCAGGAGCATCTGGACGTGGAACAGCGAGGGGCTGTCCCTGGCGGGAACGGGCCGGCCGGGGTCCAGCGAAGCGCGTGCCAGGACGATGTGGTCGACCAGGAACTCGAGCCGGGCCCGTCCGAACGCGACCAGCCGCTCGGCCGCCGGCGCCCCGGGACCCAGCGGCGGCGGCCCGGCCAGCACCCGTTGCTGGAAGAGCTTCTCCTCCTCGTCCAGCAGGGTGTGGAAGATGCCCGCACGGGTGCGGAAGCGCCGGAACACCGTGCCCTTGCCCAGCCCGGCGCGTTCGGCGAGGCCGTCCATCGTGACCTTGTCGGCGCCCAGTTCCGCGACCATCTCGCGGGCGACCTCGATCAGGTGGGCACGGTTGCGCGCGGCATCGGCCCGCTCCTCGCGAGGACGGCCCAACGGCAGCGCGACTGGTTCCACGACCAGAACGCTACCCGGCGATCTCCGCTCGGCGACGGATCTCAGGCGGGGCTGTCACGAATCGAAGCGCCACATCGTCCACCTGATGACGTGGTCACGAAGCCCTGCAACGCGAACGAAGGACCGTCTTGTGAAACTCCTGCTCGACCGGATCAGCCTGGCCTTCATCGCGGTCACGTCCGCGTACGTCGGGATCTTCGCCTACTTCGCCACGAGGACCTGGTTCGACACGTTTCCGGGGTTCGGACTGCGCTGGCTGCCGCAACTCGGTCCGTACAACGAGCACTTCGCCAAGGACGTCGGCGCGGTCTACCTCGCGTTCACCGCGCTGAGCCTGATGGCGCTGGCCCACGCCAGGAAACCGGCCGTCGTGCCGCTGGCCGGCGCCACGCTGCTGGTGTTCAACACGCTGCACTTCCTCTACCACCTGACGATGCTGCACGTGTACGAGCCGCTCGACCGGGCGCTGAACGTCGTCCTGTTGGGGCTGCTCGTGGTGATGTCCCTCATCCTCGTGATCCCGGGCGGGGCTGTCACGAATCGAAAAGTCGCTGCCTGATCTCGGCCTTGAGCACCTTGCCCACTTTGGACCGCGGCAGGTCCGGCCAGATCTCCACCTGCTTGGGCGCCTTCACGCTGCCCAGCCGCTCCTTCACGAACGCGATCAACGCGTCGGCGTCGGCATGACCGGACGCACGCAGCTGCACGACCGCCGTCACCCGCTCGCCCCACTTCGCGTCGGGCAGCCCGACCACCGCGCTGTCCTGGACCGCCGGATGCGCCCGCAACGCCTGCTCGACCTCGGCCGAGTACACGTTGAACCCGCCGGTGATGATCATGTCCTTGGCGCGGTCGACGATGAACAGGTAGTTGTCGGCGTCGAGGTAGCCGATGTCACCGGTGTGGTGCCAGCCGTGCGCGCTCACCTCGGCGGTGGCCGCCGGGTTCTCGTGGTACCCGGCCATCACCAGCGGGCCGCGCACGACGATCTCGCCGCGTTCACCGGCGGGCAGCAGGGCACCGTCCGCGGCCATGATCGCCACCTGGGTCAGCGGTGTGGGCCTGCCCGCCGACGACAGCCGCTCGTGCGCGATCGAGCCGTCGGGCAGGAAGTGGTCCGCGGGGGACAGCGTGGCGATCATGTTCGGCGCCTCGGTCTGCCCGAACAGCTGACCCATCACGGGCCCGATCCGGTGCAGCGCCTCGGTCAGCCGCACCGGGGACATCGGCGCCGCGCCGTACCAGAGGCAGTGCAGGGAACCGAGGTCCGTCGAGTCGAGCGCGGGATGGTCGAGCAGGCCGTAGATCACCGTCGGCGGCAGGAACGCGTGCGTGATCCGGTGGTGCTCGATCAGCCGCAGGAACTCGCCGAGGTCCGGCTCCGGCATGATCACCGTCTCGCCGCCCAGCGACATGATCGGGAACGTCAGCACGCCCGCCGAGTGCGTGAGCGGGGCGAGCGCCAGGTACCGCGGCCGGTGGCCGAACGGGTAGCTCATCAGGGTCAGCGCGGTCGCGGTCTCCAGGTTGTGCCCGGTCAGCCGCACGCCCTTGGGCCGCCCGGTCGTGCCACCGGTGCCCGCCAGCACGCAGAGGTCGTCGTCGGCCACGGTCACCGGTTCCGGCTCACGTCCGGAACGCGCGAGCCAGTCGGTGAACGTGACCGCGCCCTCCGCCTCGCCGTCCAGGCACACCAGCGTGGTCAGCGCGGGCAGGTCACCCCGGATGCGGTCGACGAGCGGGGCGAACCTCGCCTGGAAGAACAGGCACCGGCACCCGAACAGGTCGAGCAGCTCGCGGTTCTCCGCCGCCTCGTTGCGGGGGTTGACCGGGCACCACACCGCCCCGGCCCGCGAGATGCCGAACACGCAGGTGAGCGCCAGCGGGTCGTTCGCCGACAGCACCGCGACCCGGTCGCCAGGACCGATCCCGCTGCCCTGCAACGCTCCCGCGATCGCGCGGGAGAGCCGCTGGACCTCCGCGTAGCTCTGCGAGGAGCCGCCGATGGTCAGACAGGGGGCGTCGCCTCCGAGCGACGCCCCCTTGTCCAGGTAGTCGCAGAGCCGCATCAGCGGTGCACTTCGAGGATCGGGTCGAGCACCAGGCCGAACGACCGCAGTGCGCCCAGCAGCTCCCGGTGCCCGAACGCCTGGCAGCCCGACGCGAACCCGGTCCGGCGCGGCGCGTCCTGCAACAGGTGCACGGCGGCGTGCACGTTCAGCAACGCCGTCTGCTTGTAGTTGCAGTTGCCGTGGATCACGCAGTGCGCGCGGCCCAGCGGACCCGAGGCGTGCACGGAGTCGAGCGAGATGTTGATCCGCGGGTTCTCGCGCGGCGGCATCTCACTGCGCACCTGCGCGGAGAACGCGTCGACGATCTCGTACTTCTCCGCGTCGGACTTGCCCTCCATCTGCTCCAGCGCCGCCGCGACGATCTGCGGCACACCGAGCATCAACGGCCGGTTGAACACGCCGCCGAGCGCCCGCACCGACGCGACGCGCGGATCCCTCTTGAACCACACCGGATGCGCGGTCCCGCCCCACGGCAGCGCCAGGCCCAGCTCGTGCTGGCCGGGCACGACGAGCTCGTAGAGGCCCGCGTCCGCCGGCCATTCCACGTACTCGTTCTGCTCCAGGTAGTAGGCCTTCGAGAACGCGGCGTTCGTGAGGATGGTGTTGGTGGAGGCGACGGTGGGATAGCCCTTCCAGAACACCCCGATGTCCAAGGTGTCCAGTCCGGGCTGCTCCAGGCAGATCTGCGCGGCGATCTCACCGACCGTGTACATCTGCGCGATGCCGGGGGAGATCAGCAGGCCCTGCTTGGCGAACTCGGCGCCGTACTGGGCGTCGGCGTCGATCATCCAGTCCTGCTCGCCGTTGGTGTCGGTGTAGTGCGCGCCGACATTCAGGCTCGCCCGCACGGCTTCGTGGCCGTAGCGGGAGAAGGGGCCGACGGTGTTGAGCACCACCTTGGTGCCGGTGAACGCCTCGGTCAGCGCCTCCTCGGTGTGCTCCACCTCCGCGATGTCGTAGGAGACCGTGTCGATGCCGGGCACGGCGTCGACCGCTTCCTTGACCCTCTTGCCATCGCGGCCGGCGGCGAGGAACGGGATCCCGTACTCGCGCAGGTACTCGCAGATCAGGCGTCCGGTGTAGCCGGCGGCCCCGTAGACCACTGCAGGCTTGTCCGTGGGCATCGCGTCACATCCCCATGCCGCCGTCGACCGGGAGGCCCGCCCCGGTGATGAACTTGGAGGCGTCGGACGCGAGGAACACCACGGCGTCGGCCATGTCGTCGACCTGCCCGAGCCGGCCGAGCGGCGTGAGCTCCACGACCGCGCCGACGGCGGCCTCGACCGAGGGGAAGAGGCCCAGCTGAGCGCAGTCGACGGCCAGCTGGTTGCCCATCGCGGTGGGCGTGAGGCCGGGGTAGATGCAGTTGACCCGCACGCCGTAGCCGAGCTTGCCGGACTCCGCGGCCGCGACCCTGGTCAGGCGGTCGATCGCGGACTTGGTCGCCGAGTAGACACTGATGCCGGGGAAGGCGATGGTCGCCGCGACGGACGCGACGCTGATGATCGAGCCGCCGTTGCCCGCGGCTCCTCCCGGACGCATCGCGCGCAGGCCGTGCTTCATGCCGAGGGCGGTGCCCAGGACGTTCACGTCCAGCATCCTGCGGACGTCGGCGGGCTCGAGCTCGGTGATCAGGCTGGTGATCTCGATGCCCGCGTTGTTCACGAGGATGTCGAGGCCGCCGAGCGCGTCGACTGCCGTGCTCACCGCTGAGGCCCAGCTCGCGTCGTCGGTGACGTCCAGCGGCACGAACTTCGCCGTCGCTCCCGAGTCACGCAGCGCCTGGGCGGTCTGCTTGCCCTCGTCCTCCAGGACGTCGCCGATCAGAACCGACGCCCCGGCCGCGGCGAGAGCCTGCGCCATGCCTGCGCCCAGCCCTCGTGCACCCCCGGTGACCAGCGCTTTCCGCCCGCTCAGCTGATAACTCGTCATTGAGTCGCCTCCTAGGTGAGATGGCTCACGCCCTAGCCACTCCTTGACAGTCGTCAAGTTTTTCTTTGACGACTGTCCAAGATTTTTTGGACGAATGGTCAAGATTCGGCGCGGTGAGCGTTACGATCCGAGGCGTGACAGAAGTTGCTTCGCGCAAGCAGGACCGCCTCGCCCGCCGGCAGGTCGACAAGTTCGACGCCCGGCGGACCGAGCTCGCCGTGGCGACGCTGCACACGC
Organism: Lentzea kristufekii; assembly: GCF_033949925.1. Taxonomy (NCBI): domain Bacteria; kingdom Bacillati; phylum Actinomycetota; class Actinomycetes; order Pseudonocardiales; family Pseudonocardiaceae; genus Lentzea; species Lentzea kristufekii. Next base: position 196,368 of record NZ_JAXAVV010000004.1, on the reverse strand, counting down.
TCGCCGAGCTGGGCTACGCCCGCACGAGCCTGCGGGAGATCGCGCAGAACTCCGAGTTCTCGCACGGCGTCCTGCACTACTACTTCGAGGACAAGCGCGACCTGATCACCGAGGCGGTCCGCCAGTACGAGGTCGTCTGCGTGACGCGCGACGACGAGGTCGTGGCCACGTCGACGACGGCGGAGCAGTTGCGCGCCGAGTTCGTGGCGATGTTCTTCGACACCCTCGGCCGGGACGCGCCGCTGCACCGCCTCTGGTACGACCTGCGCAACCAGAGCCTGTTCGACGGGTCGTTCCGCGCCGACGTGCTGGAGATCGACGGCCACCGCGAGGACATGGTGTGGCGGGTCGTCAACCGCTACGCCGAGCTCCTCGGCGGCACGCCCGCCGCGTCGCCGGGCACCACCTACGTGACGCTCGACGGCATCTTCCAGCGGGCACTGCTGCACCACTTCACCGGAAATGCCGACGCCGTGGCCCAGTTGCGCGCCGATCTCCCCGCCGTGATCGACCTGCTGGTGTCCAAGGCCGAATAGCGGCCGTATCGCGGAGATATCAAAAACCGCATACGGGCTCGCAACGCCGTTTCTCCTTGACTGGGAGACATGGCAACAGGCATCACGATTTACGGGTGCGAGCAGGACGAGGCCGTCCTGTTCCGGAGAATGGCACCCCGCTGCGGTGTGACGCCGACCATCACCGAGGCACCGGCGTCCGAGGCCAACGCCGAACTGGCCCGCGGAAACCAATGCGTCAGCGTCGGCCACAAATCCCGAATCACCGATTCCACTCTTCTGGCGCTCGGCCGCGTGGGGGTCCGGTACATCTCCACCAGGAGCGTCGGCTTCGACCACATCGACGTGGAGTACGCCGAGAGCCTCGGCATCACCGTCGGGAACATCGCCTACTCGCCCGACAGCGTCGCCGACTACGCGGTGATGCTGATGCTGATGGTCGTGCGCGACGTGAGGTCCGTCCTCCGGCGCGCCGACCTGCACGACTACCGCCTGAACGCGGTGCGCGGCAGGGAGTTGCGCGACCTGACGATCGGTGTGATCGGCACCGGCCGCATCGGCGTGGCGGTGATGGACCGGCTGCGCGGCTTCGGCTGCGGCGTGCTGGCTCACGACAGCCGGCCCCGCAATTCGGCCGACTACGTGCCCCTGGACGAACTGCTGCGGGTGAGCGACGTCGTCACCCTGCACACCCCGCTGAACCCGGGAACCCATCACCTCCTCGACCGCGATCGCATCGCGCTGATGAAAGACGGTGCGGTCGTCATCAACACAGGACGTGGCCCGCTCATCGACACCAAGGCCCTGGTCGAGGCGTTGGAAAACGGCAGTCTCGGCGGAGCGGCGCTGGACGTGATCGAAGGTGAAGAAGGAATCTTCTACACCGACTGCCGGGCTCGCGACATCGACAGCGAGGCGCTGCTGCGACTGCGCAGATTGCCGAACGTGCTGATCACTCCGCACACCGCCTATTACACGGACCACGCCCTGAGCGACACCGTGGAAAACAGCCTCATCAATTGTCTGAGCTTCGCGAACGGGGGAATGCAATGACCAAGGTGAAGATCGGGATCATCTTCGGCGGGACGTTCGAGGAACATCCCGTCTCGGTGAAGTCCGCGCGGGAGGTCGCGCGGAACCTCGACCCCGCGAAGTACGACCCGTGCTGGATCAAGATCACGCGCAGCGGCGACTGGAAGCTCTGCGCGGGCCCGGCCGCCCAGGACGGCCGCCCGGTCGTGCTCTCGCCCGGCGGACTGCTCGTCCTGGACGACGGCCGGTTCGAGGCGATGGGCCTGGACGTCGTGTTCCCGGTGCTGCACGGCAGGCAGGGGGAGGACGGCGCGGTGCAGGGCCTGCTGGAGCTGTCGGGCATCCCGTACATCGGGTGCGACGTCCAGAGTTCCGCGCTGTGCATGGACAAGTCGCTCACGTACGTCGTCGCTCGAAGCGCCGGAGTCGCGACGCCGGCGTTCTGGACCGGCACACCGGACTCGCCCGCCTATCCGGTCTTCGTCAAACCGGCCCGGTCGGGCTCGTCGTTCGGCGTCACCAAGGTGTCCACAGAGGACGAACTGCCCGTCGCGCTGGAAGTCGCCCGGCAGTACGACTCGAAGGTCGTGATCGAGGAGGCCGTGACGGGCAGCGAGATCGGCTGTTCGATCCTGGGCACAGGGGACGACCTGGTCGTCGGCGAGCTGGACCGGGTCGCGCTGACCCACGGCTTCTTCCGGATACACCAGGAGAGCACTCCCGAGGCCGGGTCGGAGAACTCGACGTTCATCGTGCCCGCGGACATCCCGGAGGAGGCGCGTGCGCTGGTCCAGGAGACGGCGAAGGTCGTCTACCGCGCGCTGGGCTGCTCGGGTCTCGCGCGGGTGGACATGTTCCTGACGCCGGACGGGAAGGTGGTCCTCAACGAGGTCAACACGATGCCCGGTCTCACCTCCTACAGCCGTTACCCGCGGATGATGGCGGCCGCAGGGCTGTCCCTCGGTGACGTGATCGACCGCCTGGTGTCGCTGGCGCTGACGGGAAAGCTCCAGTGAACGCCGACTTCGTCTTCGTGGACGTGCCCGGAATCCGCTGGGACGCCAAGTACGCCACGTGGGACAACTTCACCGGCAAGCCCGTCGACGGCTACCTCGTCAACCGGATCGTCGGTACGAAGGCGTTGGTCGCGGCCCTGACGATGGCGCACGAGAAGGCCGAGTCGCTCGGTCTCGGCCTCCTGCTGTGGGACGGCTACCGCCCGCAACGCGCCGTCGACTGCTTCCTGCGCTGGGCGGAACAGCCCGAGGACGGCCGCACGAAGGCACGCCACCACCCGCGCATCACCAGGGCCGAGATGTTCGGACAGGGTTACGTGGCCGCGAAGTCGGGGCACAGCCGCGGCAGCACCGTCGACCTCACGCTCTACCACCTGGACAGTGGTGAGCTCGCCCCGATGGGCGGCGGCCACGACCTGATGGACCCGATTTCGCACCACGGTGCCGCGGTCGGCGAAGTCGCAGCGGCGAACCGGCAGCAGCTCTGCTCGATCATGGAAGCCTGCGGGTTCCGCCGCTACGACAGCGAGTGGTGGCACTACACGCTGATCGACGAGCCCTATCCGGACACGTACTTCGACTTCCCGATCGGCTAGAGCATCGGTGGCATCAGCCGATAGCTGTCGGTGTAGTACTCGTCGGTGCGCTTGCGGTAGTCGTCGTGGTCGTCCGGGTCGTACTCCGGCGCGTTCTTGATCTGCTCCTTCGTGCGGTCGACGTGGACCTTGCGTTCCGCGTGGTCCACGTGCCGCACGGTGCCGACCGGGAGCACGACCTTGCGGCCGAAGATCCACGGGCCGGTGTCGACCATCAGACAGTCGTGCGGCACCTTGGCGTTGTCCTGGTCGATCTTGCCGATACCACCGTCGGTGGCTTCGACCTCGTAGCCGATCAGGCCGGTGTCGGGGCGATCCGCGAGGTCCTGGTCCTGGTCCGGCTCATCGGTCCACGACGGATCACGCCACACCCAAGGGACGAACGGGACGGGTTGCATGTCGGCCTCCTTCGGTCCGCCACGGGGTACCCCGCTACGCCCGGTCGAGGAACTTCTTCATCATGCCGATCTGCGCGGTGCGGGACTTCTCGATCCGGTCCGCGAGGTCCTTCACCTCCGAGTCGGCACCACTGCTCGTCTCCCACCGCGCCATCTGCACGGCGTCGTCCTGGTGGGCGATCATGACGTTGAGCAGGCGTTGGTCGAACTCCGCACCGCGCAACGCGGTCAGCCTCGCGACCTCCTCGGGATCGGACTGCCGCATGCCGCCGTGGCCCGTGTGCGAGTCCGGCGGCGCCGTCAGCGGTTCACCCCACGCCGTCAGCCAGCCCTTCATCGTGTCGGCCTCGGCCGCCTGGGTCTGCGCGATCGCGGCCGCCAGCATGCGCAGTTCCTCGTTCTGCGCCCGGTCCTGCGCGAGGGCGACCATCTCCACTCCCTGCTGATGATGGGGCAGCATCATCTGCAGGAACATCACGTCCAGCGGATCGCCGCGCAACACGGTGTCCGGCTGCGTGGCCGCGCAGCCGGACACCACGAAGGCGAGCGCCAGCAAGAAGAACCGCATCAGAGGCGTCGCCACAGGGCCGGCGTGGCCGGCGGTTCCCAGCCGGCGATCGCGGTGTGCGCGAGCTGGCACTCGTAGTTCACGCCGTTGTAGGTGACGCGGTTGCCGATCGAGTAGGTCCTGCCCGCGGCCCACGTCCCGCTCACCGGCGGTTGGGTGGTGGTCGTGGTGGTCGGCGGCTGGGTCGTGGTGGTGGTCGGCGGGGTGGTGGTGCCGCCGCCGAAGTCGACGTCCGAGCACGTGTAGAACGCCTCGTTGCTGCCCACCACGCGCTGCCAGATCGAGTAGAGGACGTGGCGGCCCGAGCGGTTCGGGAGGTTCAGCGTCCAGTTCGTGAACGTGCTGGGGTTCTGGCCGTTGAACGTCTGGATGTGCACGAGGTCCGACCAGCGCAGCGGCTGCGTCGGACTCCAGCCGTCCCTGGTGATGTAGAACTCGAAGTTGCTGTTCGAGTGCGGTGCCGACGCGTGGTAGGTCACGGTCAGCGGTCCGGGCGAGACCCGCTTGGCGGGCCAGTCGGCGCGTTGCAGGTCGAGACCGCGGTACTTGTCGCGGCCCGCGCTGCAGAGCTTGCCGTCCGGGATGAGCTGACGGTGGCGCCCGCCGGCTTCGAGCAGCGAGACCTCGTTCCAGTCGTAGAAGGCCTGCGTGCCACCGGCGGCCACGGCCGCCTTGCACGCGTCGGACTTCGGCGTCTCCGGGCCCTCGTTCTTGCACGTGTAGACCCGGCTGGCCGGATCGGACATCGTGCCGTGGGCGATCGCGGGCGTCGTGGGCACGATGAACGCGACGACGACCGCGGTGGTGGCGGAGAGGCTTGCTAGGGCTAGCCGAGCACGTGTCTTCACAACGCCTCCTGGCAGGCGGAGGTGGCGACCACTTCCATGAGGAGGTGGTTCGCGTGACGGGTCGGCGGCCCTGTTCACAAGGGTAAACAATTGGTTGAACCAGTCGCTTGGACCAAGCGGACGAATCGCCCTTGGTGCGATGAGTTCGGAGCGCGTCGCTGGTCCATCCCTCCAGGACGATGTGGAGAGGGTGGATCGCGTGGACCTGCACAGCGTGATGTGTGTGAGCGACCTGGTGAGGTCGCTGGAGTGGTACGGGGTGTTCTTCGGCCGCGAGGCGGACGAGATCATCGGCGAGGAACACCTCTGGCAGGTGGGGGAGAACGCGTACATCGTGCTCGACGCCCGTGACGTGCGGTCGTCACGCGTGGGCGGGTCGATGGTCACGTTCGGCGTGGCGCTGAGCGAGTTCGAGGGGGCGCTGGAACGGCTCGCCGCTCACGGGGTCCGGCACGAGCCCGTCGAGACGTACTCCAACGGGGTGCGGCACGTCGAGGTGCTGGATCCGGACGGCAACAGCCTGTCGCTGGCGGCGCTGCCGCAGGCCGGGGCGGACGCCGCCAGATCGTCGTAGAGTCGGGAGATCAGCTGCTTCGAGACGGGTCCTCGACCAGTGCTGGGACCTGCTGCGGCGGCGCCAGTCGGCCGGCCGCAGGGCAAGAACGCGGAGGACGTCCCCGCCCGCTCGGTCGGCGAGGTCGGAGGCTGCCGGTGATGCGGGCTAGTGCGCCGTGCTTCAGCCCGGTGGTGAAGGCCCGCGCGGGAAGCCGGTCACGGCCGTGCGTGCACTGGATTCCGCTGTTTGATGTGCTGGTGTGGACCGCTCGGGTGATCTCTTCCGGCCTGGTCGGTTGCCGATTGCCGAACAGTGTGTGCCGGGCATGGTCACGACAACCAGGTGCGGGTGAAGCGCGGCAACACGGTGTGTCGGCCATGAAACCAGTCGAATAGGATCGGGTTGTGCAGCTGCGGTACAACTTCCGCGTCTACCCGACGCCCGCCCAGCAGCACGCGCTGGCGCGGGCGTTCGGTTGTGCGCGGGTGGTGTTCAACGATGCGCTGCGCGCACGCCAGACGGCCCGTGAGAATGACCAGCGGTACCTGTCGGACGGAGAGTTGTCCAAGCAGGTCATCACCCTGGCCAAGGCGACGCCAGAGCGGGCGTGGCTGGGTGAGGTGTCGGCGGTGGTGTTGCAGCAGGCGCTGGCGGATCTGAACAACGCGTACCGCAACTTCTTCGCCTCGGTCACGGGCAAACGCAAGGGCCGCAAGGTAGCCCCGCCCCGGTTCCGGTCCCGCAAGGACAACCGGCAGGCCATCCGGTTGACCCGCAACGCCCGGTTCGTGGTGCTGGGCAACGGGCGGTTGCGGTTGCCGAAGATCGGTGACCTCGCGGTGCGCTGGTCGCGTGAGCTGCCTGCTGAACCGTCCTCGGTGACGATCGTGAGGGATGCGACCGGCCGGTATTTCGCCTCGTTCGTCGTCATGACGAAGCAGGACGAGATAATGCCGGCGGCAGAGTCCGAGGTCGGTATCGATCTGGGTCTGACGCATTTCGCGGTGCTCTCGGATGGCACGAAGGTGGCGGCGCCGAGGTTCCTGCGCCAGGCGGCGCGCAGGCTGGCGCGGTCGCAGAAGTCGCTGAGCCGCAAGGTCAAGGGCTCGAACAACCGCAAGAAAGCCGTCGTCAAGGTTGCTCGCGCGCACGCGAGGGTGGCCGACACGCGGCGGGACTGGCAGCACAAGCTGTCCACGGCGATCATCCGCGACAACCAAGCGGTCTACGTCGAGGACCTGTGCGTGGCCGGCCTGGGCCGCACCAGGCTCGCGAAGTCCGTGCACGACGCCGGGTGGGCTGGTTTCACCGGCATGCTGCAGTACAAGGCGGACCGGTACGGACGTGCCTTCGCCCGGATCGACCGGTGGCTGCCGACCTCGCAGACCTGCTCGGAGTGTGGGCGGGTCGATGGGCCGAAACCGCTGTCCGTGCGGTCGTGGACGTGCCGGTGCGGCAGCGTCCACGACCGGGACATCAACGCCGCCAGGAACGTGTTGGCCGCCGGGCAGGCGGACAACTCAAACGACCGTGGAGCGCAGGTAAGACCAGCATCCGTGCTGGCACCGCGCCGCGAAGCGGTAACCCACTCAGACGCCGCGCGGTCCACGCGCAGCGTGGAGAGAATCTCCGCCGCTCTTTAGGACGGAGAGGATGTCAACTGCAGTAGGTCAGTCCTTCGCGTCGCGGAAGATGATCCAGCGCATCACGCTGTACATGAACGCGGCCTCGCACGCGCCGGCGACGATCCGGGACAGGTGGTACTGCAGGCCGATCTCGGTCAGCGCGCTGCCGACGCCGAGGATGAACGCCAGGTAGTTGATCAGGATCGCGACGGCGTACAGGCCCGCCTGCGGTCCGACCGGCGCGTGCGAGCGGAAGTTCAGCGCCCGGTTGAGCACGAAGCTCAGGCCGAACGCGAGCACGTAGGCGATCGTGAACGCGAGCGGCACCGGCAGGCCGAGGCCGCTGCGGAACGCGGTGAGCAGCAGCAGGTCGACGCCGAACGTGAACCCGTTGATCAGGGCGAACCCGAGCAGGCTCGGCGCCACGACGCGGGACAGGCCGAACGGCAGCCGCCTCACCACGACTTCCATCAGGTCGTGGAACCTCGTGCCGAGGTCTTTGTCGTTCATCGTGGGCGTCCCGCCGGTCATGGTCCGACAGTGCCACGGCGCAGAGGGACGAATACGACGAAAAGCCCGGTGATCGACAGGCCGTCCGCAGGAGTTCAGCTGGCGTTCAGGTGGTTGAACCGCCGCCAACGCGTGGGGCTCATCCCGTGCAGCTTGCCGAACGTCCGCGCGAAGTAGCCCGCGTCCGAGAAGCCCACCTGCCGCCCGATGTCGCCGACCGGCAGGTCCGTCACCGCCAGCAGCCGTCGCGCCTGGACCATCCGGCGCTCGGTGATCCACTCCTGCACCGTGCGGCCGGTCCGCCTGCGCACCGTCGAGGTGAGGTGGCCGGGGGAGATGCTGACCGCGGCGGCGACCTCGCGCAGCGACAACGGTTCCGGGTAGCGCCGTTCGATCACGTCGAACACCTCGGCCAGCAGCGGTTCGGCGTTCTCGCGCAGGTCGCCGACGACGTCCGCGGCCAGCCTCGACACCGCGACCAGCAGCAGTGTCAGGTGCGCCGGCACGGCCTCGCGGTAGCCGTCGCCGCGGTGCCGCAGTTCGTCGTGCAGCGCCTCGATGCGAGCGGTCCACCCGTCGCGGTGGTCCTGGGGGACCTTGAGCCGCAACGCGCCGGTCGCGCGGCCGTGGACGAACGGGAACAGCAGCGGATGCGTGCGCCACGCCAGGTGTGCGCCGGGAGTCTCGGGGCCGAGCGCGTCGGCGGTGAAGAAGACGCCCCAGCCGCGGGCGCCGAGGAGGTCGTCGCTGCGGGCCTGGCCCATCACGTCGCCGGGCGCGATGACGAACAGGTCGCCGGCCTCGACCTGCCTGACCTGCCGGCCGTGGCGGACCACGCCGCCGGCCGTCTCGAAGTAGGCGATGCCGGGGAAGTCGTGGGAGTGGGCCTCGTGCGCGCCGTCGAAGTCCGCGCCGTGCCCGAGCGGGACGACCGCCACCGAGAGCTCGCCGGGAGCCGGCCGCCAGGCGTACTGCGCGGGCTCGTCGCCGTGGAGGGGTGTCCGCTGGGTTCGCACCGTCGAATCGTCCCATTCAAACCGTGGATCGGCACAGAAATACTGCCCTGGCAGCAGTCAGAATCAAAGCATGACCGAAGTATCGTCCCAGGAGCGGGACTACCTGCCAGGAATGGGCAAGCACTACCTCCTGCCCCTCTACGAAGTGGTGCACCTGGTCTCCGGGCTCGCCGGCGTGCACGACGAGATGGTCACGTCGGCCGGGCTGCGCAGCGGGCAGCGCGTGCTGGACGTCGGCTGCGGCACCGGAAACCTGTTGCGGGCCACCGGAAAACGTCATCGGGACGTCGAACTGTTCGGCGTAGATCCGGACCTGAAGATGCTGGCGCGGGCGGAGCGCAAACTGCGTCGTGCGGGCCTGCGGGCGAAGCTGGACAAGGGGTTCGCGCAGGAGCTGGCGTTCCCGGACGCCTCGTTCGACGTCGTGTTCTCCAGCCTGATGCTGCACCACCTCGACACCCCGTCGAAGGACGAGATGCTCGCCGAGGTCCGCCGCGTGCTGCGGCCGGGCGGGGTGCTGGTGCTCGCCGACGCCGTGTTCCACGACCACGGGCCGACGAAGGACCACCTGCGCGACAACGTCGGCGACGCCGTGCCGAAGCGGATCGCGGCGGCCGGGCTCACCACCGAACCGACCAGGATGCGGAAGCTGCGGATGTTCGGCACAGTGGGGATCGAGGTCGCGAAGGTCCACTAGGGACAAGTCCATTGTCGACCGATTGAGTGCGCATGATGTTGCTTTGCTGCCAACAGTTTCAATGGATTGCGAACTTGCCGGTTATCGTCATGGGAGCGTGTTCCCCCATCTAGGCTGCGTGCCGTGACAGATGCGACGGGAAGTCTGGTGGCGCAGCGCTACCGGCTCGTTCAGGTGATCGGCACCGGCGGCATGGGCCGGGTGTGGCTCGGCCGTGACGAGGTCATCGGCCGTGAGGTGGCCATCAAGGAACTGCTGCTGCCCGCCGGGCTCGACGCGCAGCAGCGGGCGTTGCTGTGCCAGCGCGCCATGCGTGAGGCACAGCTCGCCGGTCAGCTCAACCACCCCGGCATCGTCACCGTGCACGACGTGGTCGAGTACAACGGCACCCCGATGATCGTGATGGAGTTCGTCCGCGGCGGATCGCTCTCCGACGCCATCAGGTCGCACGGCGCGCTGCCGCCGGACCAGGTCGCGTACATCGCCACGTCGATGCTGAGCGCGCTGAGGGTGGCGCACCAGGCGGGGATCGTGCACCGCGATCTCAAGCCCGCCAACGTGTTGCTGTCCGGCGACCGGGTCGTGATCACCGACTTCGGCATCGCCAGGCTCACCGGCGACGTCCCGCTCACCACCGACGGCTCCATCGTCGGCACGCCCGCGTACATGGCGCCCGAGCAGGGCACCGGCGCGCCGATCACCCCGGCCACGGACCTGTGGTCGCTCGGCGCGACCCTGTACGCCGCCGTCGAGGGCAGGCCGCCGTACCAGGGCCAGGACTTCATGACGACCCTGTCGATGCTGCTCACCCAGGACCCACCGCCCCCGCGGCGCGCCGGGCACCTCGCGTCGCTGCTCGGTGCCCTGCTGTGCAAGAACCCCGCCGACCGCGCGACGGTCGACCAGGCGCTCGCGATGCTCGCCGGCGTGCCCGTCGTGCTGCCCGTGCCGGCTAAGTCGGGCGTCAGCAGACGCACGGCGCTGCTGGCCGGGGTCGGCGCGGTCGTGGCGGTCGGCGGCGGCACCGCGTGGTGGCTCGGTTCCAGGAAGAACGACGGCGAGGCGGCGCAGCTGCCGTCCACCGGTGACAACAAGGCGGCCTCGAACAAGGAGGGCGGCTCCGAGCAGTCGACGACCTCGCAGGTGACCGAGCCGGGACGTCCGCAGGAGTTCACCGAGCACGTCCAGCTGGTCGACCACAAGGAATCGGTGTCGTCGGTCGCGTGGAGCCCGGACGGCAGGATCCTCGCCAGCGCCGAGGACGGCCTGGGTGACGGAGGTGCCCTCGTCCGCATCTGGGACACCACGACGAACAAGCTCATCGGCACCGTCCAGAACCCGGACGGCCCCGGCGGCGCGTCGGCGTGCGCGGTGGCGATCAGCCCGGACGGCAAGACCCTCGCGGCGGGCGGCAACCGCACCGGCGACTTCACCACGTACCTGTGGAACATCGCCGACCGCTCGATGATCGGCGGCCTGGACGACAGCCGTTCCATCATGAAGACCCTGCGCTTCCACCCGGACGGCAAGACGCTGGTCGGCATCACCCACACCGGCCGCCTGCTGGTCTGGGACGTGGCGACCCGCAAGGTCAAGATCGGCCTGACCGAGGCGCGGGGCAGCAGCGAGCTGTCGTTCAGCCCGGACGGCAAGCTGCTCGCCTACGCGGGCAGCAAGTACCAGGAGATCAAGATCGTCGACCCCGCGACGGGCAAGACGGTCAAGACCGTCAACGACTCGACCGGCGACGGCGGCTCGTTCTCGCCCGACGGCAGGACCCTGGCGGTCGTCGACGGCGACGGCAGGAACAGCATGCAGCTCTGGGACGTGCAGTCCGGCCAGAGCAAGGCGGTGTTCCCGCGCGCCGACGACGGCCTCACCCTCTCGAGCGCGCTGTTCCACCCGGACGGCAAGACGGTCGCGGCCTGGGGACAGGGCAACTTCGTGCAGCTGTGGGACGTGGCGTCCAAGAAGATCCGCGCCACGGTGATCGGTGCGGGTGGCCAGATCCAGACGGTGGCGTTCTCGCCGGACGGCAAGCGGATCGCGGCCGGTGGTGACGACAAGTCCGTGCGGATCTGGAGCCTGGAGAGCTAGTGCCGCGACCGGCACCACGATGCGCCCGTCTGACCGCCGAAACACGGGGCAAAGGCTGCCGGTCGCGGCACTAGTAGAGCGTCGCGGCTAAGTTGTGCTCCGTTGAGCAGGGCAGAGGGCTGGGCGGTGTGGTCGCTCGTTACCGAAAGCCCCGAATGGTCGCGCTCTCACGCACATTTGCCGCCGAGTTGGCGGCAGAAAACTGCCGGCGCAATCGTTTGCTGATCACCTCAAGTACCGCCAACCGTGCAGGTGACAGCCATGAGAGCGCGATCTTCATGATCGAAGCCCGGCCACCTGCCGGCGTCCCTCCCGCTCGTCACTAATCCAAGAGTTAGCCGCGACGCTCTACTAGAGCCCTTCCAGCTCGAAGACGTCGATGCCGTGACGTTCCAGTGTGTCCGCGAACGCCTCGATGACGTTGTCGAGGATCCACTCGCAGCGGGCCCGCATGACGGCGCCGTCCGGCGTCCTGAACGCGGGAATGGTCGCGGTGAGCCGGGCTGCCGTCGGCCACTCGTTGTCGTACTGCCACAGTTCCGCGGCCGGGGTCAGGAAGATCCCGGCCTCCTTGAACACTCCGGGGTGGGTCGCGCTCGGGGTCCTGGCGGCCAGCAGGATCCATCCGGACGCGATCCGCACCTTCTGGCCACCGACCGTGTCGTGCAGCGTGTGCTCGGCGGGGATCTGGTGGTTCGTCAGCAGGGCCACGACCTTGCGCGCCCACTCCGAGATGGTCGCGGCCCGCACGGCCCACGTCTCGGCGGCTTCTTCGTCGGCGAGCCTGCGTTGCTTCATGAACGTCACGAGATCATCCATGACGGGTGAACATAGCGTCATCGGCCCGTCACAAGCGGTGTGATCCGCTGAAACGCGGACTTCCTAGCGTCGAGGTCCATGACCCTTGACGAGGTTGTGGAGCGCGCTCCGGCTCCTGTGGCGTCCAAAGAGACGCTCGAGGACTACACCCTTCGGTTCGCGCCCAGGACGTACCGGCGCTGGACGCCCGCCGTCGTCGGGGCGTCCGCGCTGGGCGGCATCGCCTACATGGCGGACTTCTCCATCGGCGCGGGCATCGGTCTCGCGCACGGTACGGGCAACGCCCTGCTGGCCATCGGGTTCGCGGCGATCGTCATCTTCGTGACCGGGTTCCCGCTGGCCTACTACGCGGCGCGGTACAACATCGACCTCGACCTGATCACCCGCGGGTCCGGGTTCGGCTACTACGGCTCGGTGATCACCAGTGTGATCTTCGCGAGCTTCACCTTCATCTTCTTCGCGCTCGAAGGCTCGATCATGGCGCAGGGCCTGCGGTACGCGCTGGGCCTGCCGCTGTGGCTGGGGTACCTCGCGTCGACACTGGTGATCATCCCGCTGGTGATCTACGGGATGAGGGTGCTCGCGAAGCTGCAGAGCTGGACGAACCCGTTGTGGCTGCTGCTGATGGTGGCGCCGCTGCTCTACCTGGTGATCGCGGACCCGGACTCGGTGGGCCGCTGGCTCGCGTACGGCGACAGCGGCGTGAACACCGCGGCGGTCATGCTCGGCGCGGGCGTCTGCCTGTCGTTGATGGGGCAGATCGGCGAGCAGATCGACTACCTGCGGTTCATGCCGCCGCGCACCGCCGAGAACCGGCGGGCGTGGTGGACGTCGATGATCATGGCCGGTCCGGGCTGGGTGGTGTTCGGGGCGCTCAAGCAGGCGATCGGCGCGTTCATGGCGGTCTACGTGCTCGACGCCGTCGGCAAGGTCGCGGCGGTGGAGCCGATCGAGCAGTTCACCGGGGTGTTCAAGCAGTTCATGCCGGCCTGGCTGGTGGTGCCGCTGGCACTGGTGCTCGTGGTGCTGAGCCAGGTGAAGATCAACGTCACCAACGCCTACTCGGGGTCGCTGGCGTGGACGAACTCCTTCACCCGCGTCACGAGGCACTACCCGGGACGGCTGGTGTTCGTGCTGGTCAACCTCGCGATCGCACTGGTGCTGATGGAAGCGGACATGTTCAGCTTCCTGAACAACCTGCTGAGCTTCTACTCGAACTGCGCGATGGCGTGGGTGGTCACGGTCGCGGCGGACATCGCGATCAACAAGTACCTGCTGAAGCTGTCGCCGAAGCAGCCGGAGTTCCGCCGCGGCATGCTGTTCGCGGTGAACCCGGTCGGCGTCGGGTCGTTCCTCGCCTCGTCGATCCTCTCCATCTCGGTCTACTTCGGACTGTTCGGCGCGGCGGTCCAGCCGTACTCGCCGCTGGTCGCGGTCGGCATCCCGATCGTGCTGACGCCGCTGCTCGCGGTCCTCACGCGCGGCCGGTTCTACCTGCGCCGCACCGACGACGGCATCGCGGAGCCGATGCTCGACGAGGACGGCAACCCGAGCGCGAGGCGGTACGACTGCGTGGTGTGCGGGGAGTCGTACGAGCGGCCGGACATGACGGCCAGCGCGCTCGGCGGTGAGATCTGCTCGCTGTGCCTGAGCACCGACCGTGACGGGCAGCACGTGCTCCCCGCCTCCTGACCGGCGTGGCTGCGCGGGCGAGGTCCGTCCCGATCGGACAAACTGCACGTCATGCAGGAATGGGCCTTGCTCGCCGTCGCGGCCGTGCTGATCATCGTGGTGGTGTCGTACGTCGCGCCCAAGCTGGGCGTGGCCGCACCCGTGCTCCTCGTGCTCGTCGGCATGGGCTGCAGTCAGCTGCCGGGCGCGCCGCACCTGTTCGTCGAACCCGAGTGGATCCTGGTGGTCGTGCTGCCGCCGATCCTGTACTCGGCGGCGGTGAACGTGCCGGTGGTCGACTTCAGGCGCAACTTCGCGACCATCGGAGCGCTGTCGGTGCTGCTCGTGGTCGTGTCCGCGTTCGGAACCGGCCTGCTGATCTGGTGGCTGCTGCCGGAGATCGGATTCGCCGCCGCGCTCGCGCTCGGCGCGGTGATCAGCCCGCCGGACGCGGTCGCCGCCACGTCGATCGGCAAGAAGCTCGGCCTGCCACCCCGCCTCGTCACGATCCTCGAAGGCGAGGGGCTGGTCAACGACGCGACCGCGCTCGTGCTGCTGCGCACGGCCATCGTCGCGATCACCGCCAGCGTGTCGTTCGGCAGCGCAGTGGGCGACTTCGCCTACGCCGTGGCTGCGGGCGTCGCGATCGGCGCCGCCGTCGGCATCGTGTCGGTGTGGGCGCGGGCGCGGATCCAGGGTCAGCCGGTGCTCACGACCGCGATTTCCTACGTGGTGCCGTTCCTGGCGTTCATCCCGGCCGAGGAGGTGCACGCGTCGGGCGTGATCGCCGTCGTCGTGGCGGGGCTGATCACCGGACACCAGAGCGCGCGCAGGTTCACCGCGCACGACCGCATCTCCGAGCGCACGAACTGGCGCACCATCCAGCTGTTGCTGGAGAACGGCGTCTTCCTGCTGATGGGCTTCGAGCTGACGTCCGTCATCGGTGCCGTGGCGGACGACGAGGTGACGCGGGCGCTCGTGCTCGGTGTGCTGGCCACGGTGGCGCTGGTCGTGCTGCGCGTGGCGTTCACCATCCCGGTGATCGCCCTGCTGCGCCGCCAGCAACGCCGCGCGGACGCGTTCACCGGCAAGCTGGAGTCCTTTGTGGACCGCTTCACCGCGCGAGGTCCGGCGCCCGGTGAGGAGAAGCGGTACGACCGCGGAATCCGGATGCTGCAACGCAAGCAGGCCGACGTGGCGTTCTACGCGAGCGAGGGCCTCAGCTGGCGCGGTGGCGCGGTGCTCGCCTGGTCGGGGATGCGTGGCGTGGTGACGGTGGCGGCGGCGCAGACGCTGCCAGAGGACCTGCCGTACCGCTCCGAGCTGATCCTGATCGCGTTCACCGTCGCGATCCTCACGCTGGTCGTGCAGGGCGGCTCGTTGCCGCTGGTGATCAGGTGGCTGGGCATCCGCGGCAACGACGAGGACCACGAACGCCGCGAGTACGCCCGGCTGGCGGGTGAGCTGGTGACGGCGAGCCGGACACTGCTGGAGAGCTCGACGTTGTGCCGCGAGAACGGGGAGCCGTTCGACGAGCACCTGCTGGAGCAGACACTGGAGCGGATCATCGCGATGAGCGAGGGCATCGAGAAGAAGCTCACCGAGCAGGACGCCGACGAGTCGATGCACCAACGTTTCGAGCTGCAGCGGATGATGGCGGACGCACAGCAGAACGCGCTGCTGGACGCGCGTGCCAGCGGTACCTACGCCTCGCACACCCTGGAGAAGGCCCAGAACTTCGTCGACCGGCAGAGCACTCGCTTCATGTGATCAGAACGGGTTGCCGCTGACCCGTGCCTGCACGTCCACGGCGTTGCGCGGCGAGGCCCCGAGCGTCAGCCGCGAGACGATCCGGTACCGGTCGCCGCGGTAGATCGAGTGCACGTACTCGACCTGCCGGCCCTCGGCGTCCGTGGTCAGCCGCTCGAACAGCAAAGCCGGTGCCAGCACGGGAACACCGAGCAGCGAGGCCTCCGAGTCGTTGACCACGGTGGGCTCGATCGACTGCACGGCCTCGGAAACGTGGACGCCGTGCTCGCGCAGCCGTTCGTAGAAGTCGCCGGACTCCATGTCGTGCAACGTGAGCGCCGGCGCCACCGCGGCCGGCACGTGCAGGTGCTCCAGCGCCATCGGCTCGCCGTCGACCAGGCGCAGGCGGGCGATGTAGTGGATCTCGGCGGCGGGGGAGAGGTTCAGGCGGCGGCCCACCCTGGCGCCGGCGGCGATGCGGGCGTGTTCGAGCACGCGCGACGACCAGGTCCCCGAGGCCTGGGGCAGGGACATGGATCCCGTGTCGGAGACCATCTCCTGGGTGATCTTGGCGCGCGCCACGAAGGTGCCCCGGCCGTGCTGGCGGACGAGCAGGCCGGTGTTGACGAGTTCCTCCACGGCCGAGCGGACGGTGGGGCGCGAGACCGAGAGCTGCTGGCACAGCACGCGTTCGGCGGGGATCGGGGCACCCGCCGGGTGGGTCTCGATGAGCTCGAGCAGGTAGTCGCGGACCTGCTCGCGCTTGAGGATCGCTTCGGCCATGCCCCTCCGCTCGGTCGGCGGCCAGTATGGCATACCACTGGTAAGTAACCAGCCTGACGAAGATCGAGAGCGCTCCCACGGATCCAACCAGGGGATTGACCTGAGAAGTGGTCTATGCCACTTTCTACCCACTCCCATCGGACCTGACCAATTGGTCACATCCCAGCGAGAGGTGAGTCGTGTCGCGCTCCGCTGCCTTACTCGTCCTGGCGCTCACGCTGTCCGCCTGCGGTTCGTCCGCCGGCGGAGGTGAGAAGCAGGAGATCACCGTGTGGCTCATGAAGGACACGGCCACCGAGGAGTTCGTGTCGAAGTTCGAGAGCGAGTTCGAACGTGAGCACGCGAACCTCGACCTGTTGATCCAGATCCAGGAGTGGAACGGCATCACGCAGAAGGTGACCAGTGCTCTGGCCAGCACTGATCCGCCCGACGTGATCGAGGTCGGCAACACGCAGGTCGCCCAGTACGTGGCCAGCAAGGGTGTCACCGACCTGTCCGCCAAGAAGGCGGAACTGCAGGGCGACGACTGGATTCCCGGACTGAGCGAGCCCGGCGCGGTGGACGGGAAGCAGTTCGGGATCCCCTTCTACGCGGCCAACCGGGTCGTGATCTACCGAAAGGACCTGTTCGAGGCGGCCCAGGTCACGCCCCCGAAGACGCGCGAGGAGTGGCTCGCCGCCACCACCAAGCTCGACCAGGGTGACCAGCAGGGCATCTACCTGCCCGGCCAGAACTGGTACACGCTGTCCGGGTTCGTCTGGGACGAGGGCGGCGACCTGGCGCGGCAGGACGGCGACAGGTGGAAGGGCTCGCTGAACACGCCGGAAGCGTTGGCGGGCATGGACTTCTACAAGCAGCTCCAGGCGCTCGGCGACGGTCCGAAGGACTCCGACGAGGCCAAGCCGCAGCAGACTGACGTAGTGGCGGGCGGCAAGGTCGCGCAGTTCATCGCGGTGCCCGGCGCGGCAAAGCTCGTCACGAAGGCCAACCCGGCGCTGCAGGGCAAGATCGGCTTCTTCCCGATCCCCGGCAAGACGGCGGACAAGCCCGGCGCGGTGTTCACCGGCGGCTCCGACCTGATCGTGCCGCTGGCGTCCTCACGCCAGGACGGCGCGTACGAGGTCGTCAAGGCGCTCGCCGGCGAGAAGTGGCAGGTGGAGCTCGCGAAGGCGATGAACTACGTGCCGAACCGCAAGTCGCTCGCGTCCTCGGTGGGCGGTGACCCCGGCACGGCGGCGATGGCGGCCGGTGCGGCCAACGGGTTCGCCACGCCGAACTCGCCGAACTGGGCGGCGGTCGAGGCCCGCAACCCGATCAAGGAGTTCCAGACCTCGGTCCTCACCGGCGCCGACCCCCGGACAGCCGCGGCGAAGGCCGACGAAGTGATCACCCAAGCCCTCAACTCCGGCAAATGACGCTCCTCGCCGAGAGGCCGGTGCAGGACACCGCACCGGCCCCGCCGAAGCGCCGCGAACGACCCGTCCTGCCGTACCTCCTGATCGCTCCCACCCTGCTCACCACCGCGTACCTGCTGCTGTACCCGTTGGTCCGCAACGTGATCATCTCGCTGCAGGAGTTCGGGCTGCCGCAGCTGGTGCGCGGCGACGCGAAGTTCGTCGGTCTCGCGAACTACGTGAAGGTGCTGTCCGACCCCGAGTTCTGGGCTGTGGTCAGGCGGACGCTGTGGTTCACCGCGATCAACGTCGTGCTGATCATGGTGCTGTCCACGCTGGTCGCGCTGTTGCTCGTGCGCCTCGGCAAGTGGCTCAGGCTCCTCGTGATGGGCGGGCTCGTGCTCACCTGGGCGACTCCGATCATCGCGGCGACCACGGTGTTCCAGTGGCTCTTCCAGTCCCGGCTCGGCGTCGTGAACTGGGCGCTGGTCGCGCTGGGCTTCGAGGAGTACCGCGACTACACGTGGTTCGCGGACGGCGAGGCGACGTTCGGGATCCTCGTGACGCTGATCGTCTGGCAGTCGATCCCGTTCGCCGCGCTGTCGCTGTACGCGGCGATGATCACCGTGCCGCAGGAGCTGTACGAGTCCGCGCGCATCGACGGCGCCGGCGCGTGGCGGGTGTTCTCGACCATCACGTTCCCCCTGCTGCGCGCCATGTTCGGGCTCATCACGTGCCTGGAGGTGATCTGGGTCGTCAAGGCGTTCGTGCAGATCTGGGTGATCAGCCAGGGCGGTCCCGGCCAGGCCACGACGACGCTGCCGGTCTACGCCTTCCAGGTCGCGCAGTCGTTGCAGCGCTACGACCTCGGCGCGGCCGTGTCGATGCTCATGGTGGTGCTGCTCGTGCTCGCGTTGCTGGCGTACTTCCGCCAGCTCTACCGGCAGGAGCGGGAAGCATGATCGGCCGGATCTCGCGCACCACGGCGGCGCTCGTCGTGTTCGTCCTCTCGGTGTTCCCCGTCTACTGGATGGTGCTCACCGCCTTCAAGCCCACCAAGGACATCCAGAGCGCGACACCGACGTTCCTGCCCGTGCCGATCACGTTCGACCACTTCGGCACGGCGATCGCCGCGAAGGGGTTCTTCTCGTTCTGGCGCAACAGTCTCCTGGTCGCGGGCGGTGCGGTGGTGCTCGCGCTGCTGGTCGCCCTGCTCGCGGCGTTCGCGATCGCGCGGCTGCGGTGGAAGGGCCGCAGGGCGTTCGTGCTGATGGTGTTCGTCGCGCAGATGACGCCGTGGGAGGCGCTGCTCATCCCGATCTACGTGATCGCCAGGGACACCGGCATGCTCGACACGCTCTGGATCCTCACGCTCGTCTACTTCATGATGACGCTGCCGTTCACGATCGTGACGCTGCGCGGGTTCCTCGCCGCCATCCCGGTCGACCTGGAGGAAGCCGCTCAGGTCGACGGCTGCACGCGCGGGCAGGCGTTCCGCAAGGTCGTGTTCCCTCTGCTCGCACCGGGTCTGCTGGCGACCTCGCTGTTCGGGTTCATCACCGCGTGGAACGAGTTCGCCTTCGCCAACGTGCTGATCATCAAGGACCAGGACGACCGCACGCTGCCGGTCTGGCTGTCCTCGTTCAACAACACCTTCGGCACCGACTGGGGGGCCACCATGGCCGCGTCGACGCTGTTCATGCTGCCGGTGCTGCTGATCTTCATCGTGTTGCAGGGCCGGGTCACCACCGGCATCGTCGGAGGGGCGGTGAAAGGGTGATCGTTCCACTCCCGGCCAGGATCGTGCGCCGCAGCAGGGGGTTCACGCTGGACTGCGGCACGAGCGTGCGCGTCACGCCCGGCGCCGAGCCCGCGGCGAGACTCCTGCGCGCTCTGCTCAGGCCCGCCACCGGACTCCCGCTGCCGATCGCCGACCACGGCCAGATCGTCATCGCCCTGGACGCCAAGCTCGTCGGTCTCGGCGCGGAGGGCTACGCGCTCACGGTCAACGAACACGGCGTCCTCCTGCGCGCCGGCACGCCGAACGGTCTGGCGCACGGCGTGCAGTCCATCCGGCAGCTCCTCCCGGTGGAGGCACTCCGGTCGAGCAGGACGTCCGATGTGGACTGGACGCTGCCCGGCGTCGACATCCGCGACCTGCCCAGGCTGCCGTGGCGCGGGTTCATGCTCGACGTGGCCCGGCACTTCCAGCCGGTGCACGTGCTGCGCAGGTTCATCGACCTGATGGCGTTCCACAAGCTCAACGTCCTGCACCTGCACCTGACCGACGACCAGGGCTGGCGCATGCCGGTGCCCGCGCACCCGCTGCTGACCTCGATCGGCGGCTGGCGCACCGAGACCAACGGTGACGGCGTCCCGCACGGCGGCACCTACACCCGCACCGAGCTGGAAGGACTGGTCGCGCACGCGGCCGAGCGCGGCATCCGGATCATGCCGGAGATCGAGATGCCCGGCCACGCCCGCGCCGCGCTGGCCGCCTATCCCGATCTGGCCGCCTTTCCCGACCTGGGCATCGCGCCCGGAGCACTGCCCGTCTGGACCCGTTGGGGCATCAGCGACGCGGCGTTCGGGATGCACGCGATGGGCTTCGTCCGGGAGGTGCTGGCCGAGGTGCTGGAGGTGTTCCCCGGCGAGCACGTCCACCTCGGCGGCGACGAGTGCCTGCTGCCGGAGGACGTGCACGGCCGGTTCCTCCGCCAGGCGGGCAAGTACCTGCTCGACCGGGGCCGCGTCACGGCCGCGTGGGAACCGACCGGAGACCCCCGCTCCGTCCTCATGCCGTGGAAGGACGAGACCCAGGCCGCCAAGGCACTGGACCGGGGTCAGCCCGTCGTGATGGCCCCGCACACCTCCACCTACCTCGACTACCCGCAGTCGGACGGCCCGCACGAACCACCCGGCCAGCCCGGGTTCGTCGTGACGGCCCGCGACGTCTACCACGTGCCGCTGCCCGACGGCGTGCTCGGCGCCCAGTGCCAGCTGTGGACCGAGCACGTCCGCTCCCGCGACCACCTCGAATACCTGGCATTTCCCCGTCTTGCCGCGCTGGCCGACACCCTCTGGTCCCAGCGCCCCGAGTGGGAGGGCTTCACCACCCGGATGCGCCTCCACTCGTCCAGGCTCGCCGCCCTGTCCGTCCCTGCCGAAATGAGGAGAGAACGTTGCGAGCACTCCTAGCCGCGTCCTGCGCGGCACTGGCGGTGGCCGCGCTGGCCGTCGCACCGAACGCGTTCGCCGCCGACGCGATCACCGCCCAGTACCGGACCAGCGCGTCCGGCGCGACCACCGACCAGGCCGAACCGTGGTTCAAGCTGGTCAACTCGGGCACCACGAGCGTGCCGCTGTCCGACGTGAAGATCCGCTACTACTTCAAGAGCGACACCCCGGACGTCGGCTACCGGTTCGCCTGCTCGTGGGCCGTGCGCGGCTGCGGCAACGTGACCGGCCAGTTCGGCACCCTGACCGGCGGCCCGGCCGACCGCTACCTGGAGGTCGGCTTCACCTCCGGTGCCGGCACGCTGAACCCCGGCGCCGACTCCGGCGACCTGCAGCTCCGCTTCTACCGCACCAACTGGGGCCCGATCACCCAGACCGACGACTACTCGTTCCGCGGTGAGAGCACCTACTCGGCGTGGAACAGGGTGACCGTCCACCGCGGCGGCACGCTGCTGTGGGGCACCCCGCCCGGCGGCAGCCCGCCCACCACCACGACCACCACGACGACGGCGCCGAACCCCAACGGCCCCAAGCTGTTCGACGACTTCGCCTACACCAGCTCGAGCGACTCGCGGATCAGCCAGCGCGGCTGGACCGTCCGCTCCGGCGGAGGCGGCCCCGGTGTCCCCGGCGCCGAATGGGACGCCTCGCGCGTCACGTTCCCGACGGTCGACGGCCAGAAGGTCATGCGCCTCGACTCGTGGAACAACGGCTCCGCCGCGAAGCAGACGGAGATGTTGCACCAGCGCAAGTTCTTCGAGGGCACCTACGCCTCCAGGGTGAAGTTCAGCGACGCGCCGATCTTCGGCCCGGACGGCGACCACGTCGTGCAGACGTTCTTCACCATCACCCCGCTCGACGCGCCGATGGCCCCGAACTACGGCGAGATCGACTTCGAGTACCTGCCCAACGGCGGCTGGGGCGAGCCGGCCAACGTCATGTACGAGACCACCTGGGAGACCTACCAGAACGAACCGTGGGTCGCCGACAACATCCACAACGAACAGCGCCAGAGCTACAACGGCTGGCACGACCTCGTCTTCCAGGTCGCGAACGGCCGGGTGAAGTACTACATCGACGGCAACCTGGTCGCCGACCACGGCGACAAGTACTACCCGGAGACGCCGATGTCGATCAACTTCAACCTGTGGTTCATCTCGGGCGGCCTGCAGGGCAGCAGTGCCGAACGCGCCTACCAGCAGGAGGTCGACTACGTGTACTTCGCCAAGGACCAGGTGCTGAGCCCGGCCCAGGTGAGGACGGCGGTGCAGGACTACCGCACCGCGGGCGTCACGCACACCGACAACGTCTGACCGGACGGGCGCCCCGAAGGTCTTCGGGGCGCCCCTTCACTCGTGGAGCAGTTCGTTCACCAGCTGCTCGATGTCGAAGTCGCCGTATCCGCGGCGCAGGTGGTGGACCTGAATGCTCGCGAGGTAATGCAGTTCCTCCGGCAGCGCCGCCGTCCTGAGCGCGGACCGCAGGCCGACGAGCACCGGCACCACCTTCTTGCCGGTCTGGTGCGCGAGGATCAGCTCCTTGCGCACCCAGTCCCCCGGATCCTCCAGGAACCGCGCGCCGTCGTTGTTCGTCTGGTGTTCCCAGCGCCGGCCGACGACCGCGATCACCGTCTCGCAGTTGCGCACGTTCTGTTCGAGCGCATCGGCGAAGTCCGCCAGACCAGGTCTCATCGACCGAACGTCGTAGAACACCGCCTTCTCCCCGAGCCGGCGGACGAGTTCCCGGTGCAGCAGCTCGGGAACGGCCTCCGCGTCGCCGGTGCGGAAGTTGATGAAGAACCTCGGCGAGGACGGCAGAGGCGGGTCGATCTCCACGCCGTACGGCTTGAGCTGGTCGGTGAGCCACGGCAGGTGGATCGGGGAGTCGAGCGCGCGCTGCACGCCGGAGTCCGGTGGTGCGGTGCACCGATCGTCGAACAGCACGACGGTCTCCCTGGGCATGTCCGCGATCGACTGCCAGAGAATCCCGTCCGCCCACGGCACCTGGTCGTGCAGCCATGCCGCCCACTGCCGGGTCGCGGGGAACCTGTCCGGAGTGGTCGTCGTCAGCCAGGTGTCCTGGTGTGTCTGAGCGAGGTCCTGCGCCGAGTACAGGCGGATCAGGTCGAGCGGGCTGGTGGTGCGGACCTCGCTCAGCACCTGACCGGCGAGCGCCACCCCGGGCAGGACGCGCTGGACGCCGCGGGTGACCGCGAACTCGCGCAGGAACCGTTCCGCGATCGCCGTCTCCGGTGCCGCGGACATGCACATCGTGCGGTGGGAGGCGCCCGCGCACGCGTCGAACCGGCCGCCGCCGAACGCGCCGCTGTGCTGCGGATCGAAGATCAACGGGCTCAGCGCGGCGGAATGGACGCGGTAGAAGGTCCGTCCGGCCGGGACGGTCTCGCGGACCGGGGTGCCGGTGAGTCTCGGCGGGGGAGGGATGTCGGGCACGGCTCAGCCCTCCGCCATCGCGACCGCGGCGGCCACCAGCAGCTCGTCCGGCCTGCGTCCGATCAGTTCGAACGGAGGCTCGGTGAGCCAGGCGTTGACGCTGAACCACCAGTCCGCGGCGCCCCACGGGTCCTCGTGTGCGCGCAGCAACCAGTTCACCCGCAACACGACCTCCAGCGGTGCGCCCGACTCGTCGAACTGGAACAGCGGCACGGACGCGCTGCCGTCGTCGCGGTGGAGTTTGATCACCCCGAACGCGTCCGGCGCGTGCCCGCGCTCGCGCAGGTCGGACGCCGATTCCCATTCGTGGGTGAGAATGCGTTCTTTTGCGCTGCGCGGGCGTCCGTACAACTGGGCGTCGCCCGAGATCGCGACCAGGAGGCGGTCCAGTTCGCGTACTTGTCCCGGGTTGGAATAACGCACTCCGGCATCGGTGAAAACCGGGTCGTCGTGCGGCAGGAGCTCACCGAGCAGGCGGGTGAGCGCGTGCGCGACGGCTGCTCGTTCATCGGCGTTCCGAGCGGACCGCAACGCGTCGACAAGACCGCGCAACCGGGCGCGCCCGTCGCTTCCGAGCAGGTCGGTGACCCTGTTCCAGTCCTTCACGAGCGCGTCGATGATGTGCTGCACCGCCACGGGCACCACTCCCGTTCCGTAGAGGGGACATTCTGCCCCGGCCGAACCGGGAAAATTTGGTCAGAAACAGGACATTTGATTGTCGTGCCCGGGAAATGCGCGGAACCGCACGTAGTTTCGTTCTCCGTCCGCACCCCCAGGACAGCCGCGAGGATCAATGAGCTCATCCGTCGGTTATTACGTTTCGGCCGCCGACATCGAGGCGAGGCGCAGACGGGAGTTGCGCGCTGACGTCGCGTCCGCGCTCGCGCGACTGGCCGGGGTGCGAGCGCGGGCCCGCGGCATCGGGCTCGCGATCCCCGCGGTGAGGGGCGGCTTCACCGACGACACGAGCAGCGACGACCTGCAGGCGCTTCTGGACCGGGTGTCCGCCGCGCACGCCGATGCCGACGAGTCGATCAACGCAGCCTGGCGGCAGAAGTGGCGGGCCGAGATCGGCAAGGCCACCGGCGGCACCGTGGTGACCGGACTGTCCGCCCAGGACGAGCTGGCCGCGGCGAAGTCCGGACCGGACCGCGACACCCTCGCGTTGCGGAGCGCGGTCGCCGACGCCGAGTCGCTGATGGCGGACCAGGGCCACCGTTGCGACGAGGAGGGCGTCGCCTCCGCGCGGGAGGTGTTCGCGGAACTGGCGAAGGCGGCCACCGTGGTGCGGGCCAGGTCGTTGTCGCTGGAGATCGCGGTGATCATCCAGAGGTCGATCGTGCGCCGCCGGGACGCCGCGGCGCTCGAAGGAGAACGGGTGCGCCTGCTGGAACTGGTGCGCGACGCCACCCCCGGCGATCAGGAGCAGTTGCGCGACCTCGTCACCACGGCCACGGACCTCGAGCAGGTGGCAGACCTGGTGTTCGCCTCGATCGAACGGGAGGACCGGGCCCGCCATCGGCGGAAGGTCGCGGACGCCACCGCGGAGGCGTTGGCGGAACTCGGTTGTGTGGTCGGCGAAGAGTTCGAGTCGCTGCTGACGACCGAGCAGCAGGCGGTCGTCGGGTTCCGCGCGCAGGACGGCTACGGGCTGCTCGTGCGCCTGCCGGAGGACGGCACGTCGCTGCTCACCGCGGTGGTCCGTGCCGAGGATCGGGCTGAGAGCGGTGCGCACGCCACCGCCGTGCAGACCGCGTACTGCGACGAAACGCTGCCAGAACTGCACGCCAAGTTGCGTGAGCGAGGAATCCAGCTCGGTGACACGCCGTTCCTGCGGGGCGATCCGGGCAGGGCGGTCCCCGTCGCACCCGCCCCGTTGCCGGGCAGGCAGCAGAAACCGGCGACGAAGACGACGGTGAAGGAGCGGCACCATGAAAGCTGAGGTGCCCGCCTGGGTCCGTGAGCTGGACCTCTCACTCGTCACCCACCCGCAGATCCTGCTGGTGGGCAACGTCCGCGACACGTACTTCCTGCCGGCCGGGACCGGATCGGCGCTGGCGCCGTTCGACCTGCCGCAGGTGGTCGAACGGTCGTGCCGGCTGCGCGGGTTCGCCGCGCTCGCGGTGTTCGACATCGCCCGCGACCGCCTCGACGTGTGGCGGCTGCGCGACGGCGAACTGCCTCTGCCGGACGCGTTGCGGGAGTTCATCGCCGACGACGCGTTGTCGGCGCCGGGCAGGGACGGCGGCTCGCCCGACGACCTGGTGCTGCGCCGGACCCGCCGGGTGCTCAGGGAGATCGTCACCTTCCGCACCGCGCCGATCGGGATGCTGTTCCCGTTCGCGGCCAGGCTGGGCTCGCCGCGCGCGGAGCTCACCGGCGAGGGCAAGCTGCTGATGGCCGCCGCTGAGGCACTTGCGCACGAAGCCCGCACCGTGCCGGGGTCGTCGCCGGTCATGCCCTACAACACCGTCTTCTGGGTCGCCGAGCGCGAGGAACAGCTGCCCGTCGAGTTCGCGATCTCACCGCGCACGGTCAAGGTGATCACCATCCCGGCCGCGCCCGTCGAGCAACGGCTCGCGGCGGCCAGGCACGCGGTGACCGTGGTGATGAGCAAGGGCACCCAGGCCGCGGACCAGCGCACGATCGACACGGCCGCGGAGAACCTCGTCTCGGTGACGCACGGGATGAGCAACGCCGAGGTGCTCGCGGTGAGCAGCGTGGCCATCGACCGTGGACTGCCGGTCAGCAGGCTGGACGAGGCCGCGCGGTTGTACAGGGTGGGGGTGCGCAACAACCCGTGGGCGGCGTCGTCCATTCGGAAGATCATCGCGGAGGCCGATCCGGCGGCGATCGGCGTGATCGGCCAGGACCGCGCCGTGCGCAAGGCGGTCGAGATCTTCATGCGGTCGGCGGCGGGGCTGACCGGCGCGCAGTCGTCCAGCTCCCCGAACCGGCCGCGCGGCGTGCTCTTCCTCGCCGGGCCGACGGGTGTCGGCAAGACCGAACTGGCCAAGGGCGTCGCCCGGCTGATCTTCGGCAGGGACGCGGAGCCGGTCAGGTTCGACATGAGCGAGTTCCAGCAGGAGCACGCGCGCGAACGGCTCGTCGGCGCCCCGCCCGGCTACGTCGGGTTCGACGCGGGCGGCGAGCTGACGAACGCGGTGCGGGCGAACCCGATGAGCGTGCTGCTGTTCGACGAGATCGACAAGGCGCACGAGCGGTTGTTCGACCTGTTCCTGCAGGTGCTGGAGGACGGCAGGCTGACCGACGGCCGCGGTTCGACCGTGCACTTCACCGAGAGCGTGCTGATCTTCACCTCGAACCTCGGGGTGACCGACCCGATGGCACCGCCCGGTGCTCCGCCGCGCTTCACCTACCGCGACGACCCCGCCGAGGTGCGCCGCGTGCTGCAGCAGTCGTTCGAGTCGTTCTTCGACAACAAGATCGGCCGGCCGGAGCTGCGCAACCGGCTCGGTGACGCGTTCATCGCGATGGACTTCATCCAGCCGGAGATCGTGCCCGCGCTGCTGGAGAAGGCGTTGTCGTCGGTCGCGCGCCGGATGGACGTCGTGCACCGGGTGCGGCTGGAGATCGGCCAGGCCGCGCGCAGGACGTTGTACGACAGGGCGATCGAGAACCTCGGCCACGGCGGGCGCGGGGTGAACAACGCGGTCGAGACGACGTTGATCAATCCGCTGTCGGAGATGGTGCTGCGAGAACCGCCGGCGCTCGACGAGACGTGGCGGGTCGACCAGCTCGTCGACGGCACGCACGGATGGCGGGCCGAGGTGACGCGGTGCTGAGAACGAGCCGTGTGCTGCACCCGATCACCGCTCTGGGCCCCGGTCGTCGTCTCGGAATCTGGCTCCAGGGTTGCACTCTGGCCTGCAAGGGCTGCATGTCCCTGGACACCTGGGAGCCCGGCGCGGGGACCGGGGTCGGCCTCGATCACCTGCGGTCGTTGTGGCAGGAGGCCGTGCGCGCGGGAGTCGACGGGCTGACGGTGAGCGGGGGAGAGCCGTTGCAACAGGCCACGGCCCTGAGGGAGTTCTTGGCGTCGTTGTCTCTCGAAGGCCGAGATGTCCTGCTGTACACGGGATACGAGCTCGGTGAGCTGGACGACGAGCAGCTGGGCGTGCTCGACCACGTGGACGCGGTGATCACCGGCCGGTACGTCGCGGGAGCGCAGCCGGGCTTGATCTGGCGCGGGTCGGCCAACCAGCGGCTCATCCCGCTGACGCCGCTCGGTGAACAGCGCTACCGGCCGTTCGTCGAGCTGGCCACCGGCCGCGCGCAGGTGCAGGTGCGGGTGGACGACGGGCTTCTGTGGCTGGTGGGCGTACCGCCGCCGGGCGTGCTGCCGAAGGTGGAAAGGCGCTTGCGCGACAACGGGATCGTCTTCGAGGAGGCCGCATGGCGACCGTGACCTACCGCTGCCCGGACGACCCGGACGGCTGCCCGTCCTCGACCGAACCGGGGTTCTGCGGCACACACCCGGCCACGACGCTGGAGGCGGTCCGCGCGGCGGCGTTCACCGTCACGGAACCCGAGGTGGTCGCGGAGCCCGCCGCGGCGCCGCTGACGCTGCGGTTCACGGGTCGCCTGATCGAGATTCCGGCGGACGGGATGGAGATCGGCCGTGAGACCGGGCCGCTCGCGTCCGTGCCGGACATGGCGGAGCTGACCCAGGTCTCGCGGCTGCACGCCACCATCTACCCGCTCAACGGCCATCTGTACATCAGGGACGAGCGCTCGCTCAACCACACCTATGTGGACGGCCGGAAGCTGACCGTCCCGCGCCGGCTGGAGGCGGGCCAGGTGGTGCGGCTCGGCCGGGACGTGGAGCTGCACGTCGAAGGCGTGCGGTACGACGAGTTCGGACTGCCGTCGTGAAGCGCGTGCACGTCGCCGCGATCACCAGCCGCGGCCTCGTGCGCGACGGCAACGAGGACCGCGTCGCCGTCTTCGGATGGCTGGCGCCGCAGGAGATGAGCGAACCCGTCGTGCTCGCGAGCCGGACCGCCGAACCGGTGTTGGTCGTGGTCGCGGACGGCCTCGGAGGGCACCAGGCGGGCGAGGTGGCGAGCGAGTTCGCGGTGACGGCGTTGAGCGCCGCGCTGCCCGGCCTCGCCGACGACCCCGTGGGGGTGTTCGGCCGCGTGCACCAGGACCTGCTGGAGCTGGGCGGGTCGCGACCGGAGCTGACCGGCACGGCGACGACCGCGACGGCGTTGCTGATCGCCGACGACCTGATCACGACCTGTCACGTGGGGGACAGCAGGGCGTACTACGTCGAACCCGGCCTCGTCACGCAGCTCACGACGGACGACGTCGACCAGGTCGCGGGCGGGACGCTCACCCAGGTGCTGGGCGGGCTCCCCGGCCGGGAGGTCGTGGCGCACGTACGTCAGGTGGACACCGCGGAAAGCCTGCGGTTCCTGCTGTGCACGGACGGACTGCACTCCTATGTGGACGCCGCCGTCGTGAGGGAGAACGCGGCGCTGGGAACGGTTTTCGACGCCGCGGAGGCGTTGCACCAGGCCGCGGTCGAGGCCGGTGCCCCGGACAACGTGTCCGTGTGCGTGGTCGACGTGTGGCTTGGAGGAGAAGGACATGACTGAGCCGGGACCGAGACCCAGCACCCCGACCGTGCAACAGGGACCTCACCCGACGGGCGGGCAGAACCAGGAACGCGGATCGGTGCCGACCGTGCAGCAGGGCGCCGTGCCGACCGTGCAGCAGGGCGCGGCACCACGGGAGGAACCGGGCGCGCCGGAGTTCCCCGACCAGTTGCGGGACCGGTTCGAACCGGCGGGTGTCCTCGGCACCGGAACCGAGGGCGTGGTCTGGCGTTGCCGCCGCACGGCCGAGGGCGACGAGGTCGCGGTGAAGGTGCACTGGGCCGGGCATCAGGCCGACCTGGAGCTGCTGGCGCACCTGGACAACAGCGAGTTCCGCAGGCACGTCCCGAAACTGCACCGCTACGAGTTCTTCTACAGCCCGTACGGCCCGATCTACTGGGTGGCGATGGAACTGCTCGAAGCCACGCTGGACCAGGAGATCCGCGAGCGGTTCGCCGCCGGCCGGTCGGAGCAGTGGGCGCGCGGCGTCCTGCGCGAACTCGCCCAGGCACTGCACTTCTGGCAGACCGAGGTGCGGCGCAACCCGATCGACGTCAAGCCGGACAACCTGATGCGGCGGGCCGGCGGCGAGTACGTCGTGGCCGACTTCGGCGGCGTCGTCGGGTTCACCGCCAGCCAGCAGATCGGCAGCACCACGATGGCCGCGCGCGCCTACACGCCGCCGGAGCAGTACTGGCAGGAGAAAGGCTGGCCGTGGCCGTGGTGGACGCTCGGCGAGATCGCGTACCAGCTCTTCACCGGGCACGGGCGGTTCCAGCGTGCCAACGGCCAGATGCTGTCCGACGAGGCGATCGAACGCATCCGCGCGCTCGGCGAGCTCGACCT
The DNA here is from genome assembly GCF_033949925.1 of Lentzea kristufekii. Taxonomy (NCBI): domain Bacteria; kingdom Bacillati; phylum Actinomycetota; class Actinomycetes; order Pseudonocardiales; family Pseudonocardiaceae; genus Lentzea; species Lentzea kristufekii. The sequence continues at coordinate 166,318 of NZ_JAXAVV010000004.1, read as the reverse complement.
GACCGAGGTCACCGACGAGCGGTGGAGGTTGCTGATCACCGGTCTGCTCACCACCGACCCGGTCGACAGGTGGGGCTGGGCGCAGGTCGAGAGCTGGCTGGCCGGCGGCAGTCCGGCGGTCACGGCCCGCGGACGGGCCAGGGCGCCGGGGCACTCGCCGATCACCTTCGTGGACGGCAGGACGTTCACCGATCCCGCGGACCTGGCGGTGGCGATGCTCGACAACCCGCACGCCGCTGAACGCTGGCTGACCACAGGTGACGGACGCCAGGTCCTCGACGACTGGTTGAAGGCGGAGGAACTCGACCGGCGGTTCGACATGCTGCGCCTGAGCCGGGCGACCGCGGGTTCTGCACGGCTGCACAGCGCGGTGCTCGCGTTCGGTGCGGCGTTCGCCCCCGAGGTCACCCCGCGCTACCGGGGACGTCCGGTCGACAGCGACGGGCTGGTCGCGGTGCTCGAGGAACCCGACGGGTTCGAGTTCGCGGGCGAGGTCGTGCTCGGGGACGTGCTCGGCACCGCCGGCGGCTACCACTGCCGGCACAACGGATGCGCCGGCCGGTGCGCCGTGCTGGACCGTGCCGCCGCCGAACTTCCGGTGCTGGTGCAGGCAGCGGAACGGATCGTCGGGCAGACGGGGTCGGGCGCGCTGACATCCGGTGAACGTGAACGCATGCACGGCATGGCTTTGCTGCTCGTGTTGCGTCCGGACCAGGCCGCACCCGTGTTGAGGCCGTCGTGGTGGGTGCGGGTCGCGAACGTGCCCTGGTGGCGTCCGCTGGCGAAGCAGTTCCCGGCCACCACGACCGCGGAGGGCAGGGCGACCCTGCTGGCACAGGGAATCCTGCAGGAACGGGTGGTGCTGCAACGCCCGCGGCGCGAGGTCAGGAGGTTCTCCGGACGCGGTGCGGCGAGGAAGCTCGGCGCGATCGCGGGGCTGTGGTTCGCGATGACCTCCATCGCGTGGGTCGTCGTCGTGCTGCGCAACGGGGAACTCGCCTTCGGGGGTGGGCCGGACGGCGAGCGCCAGGCCGCGATGCTCGGTGCGTCGGCCCAACTCGGGCTGGGGCCCCAGTTCATGGTGCTGGCGGCCGAGCTGGTCCTGCTGGTGCGCACCAGGGGCGCGGTGGCTGCCGGAGTGGTGTCGGCCGTCGCTCTGGGCTTCGCCTCGCCGTACCTCCCGTTGTTCACCGCCGTCGGCTCGCCGGAGCTGGTGGAGAGCCAGGTGGCGTCGCTCGCCGAGGTGTGGGCGGAGGGGATCGTGGTCGGTCTGGTCCTCATGGCCGGTGGCGGCCTCGGCCTGGCGGGGCTCGCCCGGTCCTGGTTGCCGGAAACGGTGTCGCGTGGTGTGAGCGGGAGGCGTGCGACGGGCACGAGCCGGGTGGTGGTCTACGCACTGGCCCTGGTGGCGCTGGCCATGGTGTTCTGGGCCGCCGTCGTCCTGCGGCTGACCATCCACACGGCCGACGTCGGCACGGCCGACGCCGGCGGCTACGCGGCGTTCCTGCAGAGCGGTTACCTGCTGGCGCTGGCCGGGGTTGCCGCCGTGGTCGCGATGTCGGGCAGGAACACGATCGGGACGCTGACGATCGGCGTGCTGGCCGTGCTCGTGCTGGCGGCGATCGCGAAGCCGGTGCCCGCACTGCAGTTCCTGTGGCTTCCGTACCTGCGCGAACCGCTGCTGTCGTTCGCCGGACTGTGGGGACAGGCCGCGTTCTGGGCCGCGCTCCTGGTGCACCTGCCGGTGACGGTGCTGTGCGTGCGCGGGATCCGCCGGGTGGTGGATGCCTGATGACGGACGACCACCGCGACCGGTTCGACCGCGTCGAGTCGCTGCTGTTCGAGTTCGACACGCGCATGGACGAGGGCGAGCCCGGCGACCAGGCGGTGCTCGACGAGGTCCGGTACCACCTCGACTGGATCCAGGCCGTCGCCGGCGAACCGTCGTTCGACTGGCTGTGGGCGCACTACCTGAGCGCCGAGTGGCACCGGTGCCGGGCACGGATGCGGCAGGACGTCCGCGAGATCGACGCCGCGGTCGCGGAACTGCGCCTCGTGGTCGGCTACTCCGACACGTTCTACTTCCGGCTCGACTTGGTCGAGCTGATCCAGATCCGCTACAACGCCACCGACGCGGACGATCGCCCCTACCTCGCTGAGGTCGTCGCGGAGTTGCGCGCTCTCGCGTCACGGGACCCCGATGACGAGGAGGACCGCGCCAAGGTGCTGTCACTGCTCGGACAGACGCTGCGCGAGCAGTTCCGGCGTGAGCTGAACGCCGACGAGAACCCGGCGCCCGAACTCCTGGACGAGGCCGAGCACTGCCTTTACGGCAGCCTCGACCTGTTCGACGCGGACGCCGAGAGCCTGCGTGCCGAGGCGGTGGTGGACCTCGCCAAACTCCTCACGTTCCGGTTCGGGACGACGGTCGACGCCTACGCCCGCGACAGGAAAGCGGACAGGGAGGAGGCGATCGCTCTCTACGAGATGGTGGCTCTCGACGATCCGGCCGCGGCCTTCGAGCTGAGTGACCTCCTGATGGACGGCTCGGACGAGATGATCGCCCGCACGGAGGCGTTGAGGGTGCTCGACACCGTCAAGCACTCTCCCCGGTGGGAGGACCACAAGGGGCAGTACGCGGCTCGGCGAAGCGACCTGCTGATCAGCCGTGCCCGCGGGAACCGCGCGGAGCTGCCCGGGCTGATCGACCACCTCGTCGACGCGTTCGCCGCTCAACCGGAGCAGGGACCCGTCGGGTTGGCGCTGACGGAGGCGTACTGGCTGGCGGGAGATGCCGAGGGCGTGGTCAGGACGATCGGCCGCCTCGCGGCCATCACGGACGGCGAGGACGTGCCGCCACCGGAGGTGCTCCTGCCGTACCTCGCCATCGCGACGGCCTCACTGGCGCTGCGCGGACGTGCCGACCGGGCAGAGGCCGAGCACCTGTTGCGGATGTGCGTGCGGGAGCCGTCCGAACTGGGCTGGACCAAACAGCTGCCGCACGCACTGCTGGCGATGGTGGTGGACGACCAGGCCGCGGTGCCGGAGTCCCTCGCCACGTCCGTGATCGGCGACGGCAACGAGAAGCAGTCGGCCTGTGACCTGCTCGACTGGCTCAGGCAGCACGAGCGGCCCGGACCCGACTGGCTCTGCGCGGTGGCGGCCATGACGGTCAAGCTGGTGGAAGACCCGGACACCCGGCTGACCGCACTGCACGCCGTTGCCGCGGCCCGCGCCGCCGTCAGCGGGCAGGAGCCGTTCGCCCTGGAGTTGCTCGTGCGGCACGCCATGCTGCTCGCCGGCCACGGCGAGGACACGAACGATCGCGACGCCGAGATCGAGGCGGCCGTGTTGCTGGACGAGTACTTCGGTGTCGCAGGCGTGGACGACCCGCTCCGGACTGTCGCATTGGGACTGCACGGTGCGGTCGTGGCCGACGTGCACGCACGCGGCGGAGTGGCGGGAGTTCCGCTGGACAACGCCAAAGCCGCACTGGAGAAAGCATGTGCGGACCCGGACGTGGACGCCGATCTCCGGTCGGTCTTCCTGGTCCAGCTCGCGCGCCTGGAGCTCCTGCTGACCGTCCAGGACCGCGCGGACCACTACGGGACCGCCATCAGCCACTGCCGCGAGGCGATGAGCCTGGCCACACCGGGCACCGAGGACCACGACCGCGCCTGGTTCATGCTGGGTTCGGTGCTGCTGAGCAGGTTCCACGACCACGGCGATCACCAGGACCACGACGCCGGTTTCCGGCATCTGCGCGATCTGCGGGAGTCGAAGCTGGCCCGCGGGCTCGACGTCGCCGACGTCGACGAGGTGCTGCGGTTGCTGGAACCGTTCCTGACCAGCGGAACCCTGTTCGACCTCGGCCTGGCCCCGGCCGAGATACGCGCGCGGCTGAAGGCGCTGGACGACAGCGACCTGGATCCGATGTCCCTGGTGACGGAGCGGTTCGTCCTCCTGCAGGCGCTCCTGAAGCGCGCACAGGAGGCGAACGACCTGGCGATGACGGCGGATGCGCTGGACCAGCTCGGGATGGTCTCGGGCGGAGTCGAGGCCGGCTCGGCCATGTACGCCTCGACCACCGTGGCCTCGCTGTACGGCTCGACGGCCGCGGCAGCCGCGAGAGGCGACTCCGGACAGTTCCTCGACGGGATAGCCGAGCTGGAGGCGATCCGCGACGACGCAGGGACGAACCGCGTCGATCACGGCTTCGCGGTGTTCGGGCTCTCCATGCTCTGGCACACCCGGCACAAGATCACCCGGAGCGCTGCGGATCTCGACCAGGCGTTGCGCCACTACACCGCTCTCGACGTCGGCTCGCTGAGCCTGCGGGACGCCACCGGACTGCTCGACGGCATGGCGGACAGCTGCTGGAGTCTCGCCGCGCTGGGGTACGGGACGGCCGCCATCTCGGTCGGGTTCGACACCCTGAGGATCCGGGCGCGGCACGTCCTGCTGCAGAACACCGGGGAGCACGCGGCGCAGCAGGCGGCCGACGCCGCCGCTCGTGGCCAGCGGGTGGCGTTGCGCTGTGCCGCGTCGGGTGAGTTCGGCCGGGCCGTCGAGGCGGTCGAGTGGGGGCGCGGGCTCGTGCTGCACAGCGCGACCTTCACGTCCGGCATCGCCGCGAGGCTGAAGGCGGCGGGGCACGTCGACCTGGCCGCCGAGTTCGAGTCCGGTGCGGGAGCCGTGGCCGGTGCGGGGCCGGATTTCGCGCCCAGCGACGTGCGGCGGCGGGCGCTCGCCGTGCTGGGCAACGTCGTCGAGGCGTTGACGCCGCCGTCGTCGGAGGAGATCGCCTCCGCGCTGCGGAGCCTCGACGCCGCAGGGCTCGTGCATCTGGTGCCCGGTCAGGACGGGCACACCGGGCGGGCTCTCGTGACGACGGCGGACGGCGCGGTGTCCGAGGTGTTGCTGCCGTTGCTGCTGGACGGGCCGGACAGCCAGGTGGGCCGGTACCTCGCGATGGACGACCGGCACCGGCGCGAGGCGTTGCCCGCGTTGTGCGCCTGGGCGTGGCGGGCCGCTGTGGAACCGTTGCTGCACAGGTTCTCCGGGGGACTTCCCTGGCTCGTGCTGGTACCGGCCGGTGCGCTGGGCGTGGTGCCGTGGCACGCCGCCGCTGGTGAGGGCCGGACGGCGGTGCGCGAAGCGGGATTCACCTATGCGGCGTCCGCCCGGCAGCTGTGCGAGCTCGCGCAACGGGATCGGCAACCGGTGGGCGCCTCGCCGGTCGTGGTGAGCAACCCGGCGGGCACGCTGGCCGCGGCGCAGTACGAGGCGGAGTTCCTGCACGGTCTTTACCCGCACGGGCACTTCTACGGCCAGGTCGGGCCGGGGGTACCGGTGCGCGGGGCAGGTACGCCCGACGAGGTGCTGGGGGAGAACGGAGCCTCACTGCAGCACCTGGGCTGTCACGCCAGTGCGGGTGCGACACCCGCTCAGTCGGCGTTGGAGCTGGCCCGCGCCGATCTGTCCGTCGAACGGATGCTGCGCCACGCGGCAGCGCGCCGAAACGGTGTGCCCGGCGGGCTGGTCGTGCTGGCAGCCTGTGAGAGCGACCTGACGGCGAGCCTGCACGACGAGTCGCTCACGCTGGCGTCCGCGTACGTGGCGGCCGGGGCGACCGGCGTCGTCGGCACGAAGTGGAAGGTGGACGACGTCGAGTCGGCGCTGCTGATGTGCGTGTTCTACGACTTCCTGGCGCGCCGGGACATGCGGCCGCGAGACGCGTTGCGCGCGGTGCAGCTGTGGGCGCTCGACCACGACCGCGTGGTTCCCGCGGGCGTGGCGAGGCATCTCAGCGAGCTCGGCAGGGCTGCCTCGCTCGCGAATCCCGTGTACTGGGCGGCTTTCGCGCACCACGGCTGGTGATCAGGTGCCGGTCACGGAGTCGCAGCTGACCGTCGCGCCGGGCTTGCCGGTCGCCGACGCGAGCTCCTTCACGCCGTCCAGCAGGATGCGGCACGTCAGCACCTGGTCGGCCTTGGGCGTGGCGGAGACCTGCGCCCTCTCGCCGGCGTTGATCACGACCTCGAACGACCACGGCAGCGGCTTCTCGGTCGTGACGATCTGGGGTGTCTGCTTGCGGTACCGCGTGGCCGACTCCGCGTACGTCACCTCCACGAGCGTCTCGGCGGGCTGCGCCGACACCTCGTAGGTGATGGCCCAGGCCTTGCCGGTCAGCGTCGTCCAGCCGCCGTAGTGGTTCACCAGCAGCACCGTTCCGCCGCCCACCATAGCCAGTACGGCGAGGACGACTGCGAGCGTCTTCATAGGACAGACGGTAGTGGCGGGCGCGTGCGCCGGCATCGTTCGGCGGTGTGACTCGCGGGTCATCCCGCGGGACGACTCACTTCAGCAGCAGGCGGACCGTGAGTTCGAGGCGGTTCGCGACGTCGGTGGCCGTGGCGCGGCGGGTGACCCAGGCGACCAGGTTCGACAGCCACACGTCGCCGATGACGCGGGCGATGGCCTTCTGCTCGTCCGTCGGCGCCTCGTCGCTCATCGCCTTCGTGAACATGCTCTCCATCAGCCAGGAGACCTTGTCGATCTCGGCGCCCGCGGAGGCGTCGGCGAAGGTGAACGCGCGCGTCATCGCCTCGGTGAGGTGCGGGTTGCGCTGCAGGCCCCTGGTGATGCGGCCGAGCACGAACAGCACGCGCTCGTACGGCGAGTCGCCCGGAACGGTGGTGCGGTCCATCTTCTCCTGGGCGCGCTCCAGCTCGACGGCGAGGCTCGACACGAGCAGGTGGACCTTCGAGGGGAAGTAGCGGTACAACGTGCCCAGCGCGACGTCCGCCCGGTCGGCCACCGCGCGCATCTGGACGGCGTCGAACCCGCCCTTGGACGCCAGCGCGATGGTCGCGTCGACGATCCGCTTGCGGCGTTCGCGCTGCGCGGCCGAGCTGAGCTCGTCGCCCGCCATGAGCGCGTCCGTGCGCGACTTCGAAGGTGACACGGAGATGATCCTCCTGGAACGTGTTGCAGCTGCGTTCGCATCATACTCGATCGGTTTGGCAGCCATGATCTGTTGCCGGAAATAGAACACGTTCTATAAACTTCTTCATGTACTGGAGGAGGCCGCATGCCGATCGCCACGACCGGGGACCAACGAGCGTTGCGCGACAGCGTGGACGCCGCCGGGAATGAGTGGGCAGATCTCGTCAAGGTCGGGTTCTTCGAGGTGACGCGGGAGGGCGGCACGGTCACCGATCTCGCGGTGATGCTGGAGCGGGCGGCCGAGAACCTCGTGCCCGGGCCGTTGCTGCCCACGGCGCTGACGTCGGTGCTGTTCCCGGATTTCGACGGGGTCGCCGGGTTCGGGTTCTCGGCTCACCACGTGGTCGGTGCCGCCGAAGCGACGCACCTGTTGCTCAAAACGGACAACTGGACGCTCGTGCCCGCCGGGCAGGTGACCGTCACGGCGCTGGAAGCCGTGGACCACTCACGTTCACTCGGGTCGGTGGTGGTCGGTGAGCCGGGCGAGGCGGTGGCGGATCCGACCGATCTCGCGGTGACGCTGATGGCCGCCGAGGCCAGCGGGGTTGCCGCCTGGTGTCTCAACACCGCTGTGGAGTACGCGAAACAGCGTCAGCAGTTCGGGCGTGTCATCGGGTCGTTCCAGGCCGTGAAACACCTGTGCGTGGAGATGCTGTGCCGCGCCGAGCAGGCTTCGTCGGTCGCCTGGGACGCCGCCCGGTCGGTCGGCGACGACGAGCACCCGCTGGCGGCCGCGGTGGCGGGTGCCGTCGCGTTCGACGCGGCCGTCCGCAACGCCAAGGACTGCATCCAGGTGCTGGGCGGCATCGGCTTCACCTGGGAACACGACGCCCACCGCTACCTGCGCCGGGCGGTGGCGCTGCAGCAGCTCGCGGGCGGTGTCGCGCGGTGGCGCCGGCGTGTCGCCGAGCTGGTGCTGGCCGGTGCACGCCGGTCGCTCGCCGTCCAGGTCGAGTCCGATCCGGACGTGCGCACGTTCGCGGAGGAGATCGCCGGACTCGACCCCGCCGCAGCACGGGAACGGCTGGCGAGCAGCGGTTTCCTGGTGCCGCACTGGCCGAAGCCGTACGGGCAGGACGCCGGACCCGCCCGGCAGATGGTGATCGACAGCGAGTTCGCCCGTGCCGGGGTGCGCAGGCCGGACCTGGTCATCGGCGGCTGGGCCGGGCCGACGATCCTCCGGCACGGAACGCCCGAGCAGCAGGAACGGTTCGTGCCACCGACGTTGAGCGGTGAGCTGACCTGGTGCCAGCTGTTCAGCGAACCCGAGGCCGGCTCGGACCTGGCGTCGTTGCGCACCAAGGCTCTCAAAACCGACGGCGGCTGGAGGCTCACCGGTCAGAAGGTCTGGACGTCGCTCGCGCACCAGGCCGACTGGGCGATCTGCCTGGCCCGCACGGATTCGAGCGTGCCGAAGCACAAGGGCATCACGTACTTCCTGGTCGACATGCGCTCCGCGGGCATCGACGTGCGGCCGTTGCGGGAGATCACCGGCGACGCGCGGTTCAACGAGGTCTTCCTCGACGACGTGTTCGTGCCGGACGACTGCGTGGTCGGCACGGTGAACGACGGCTGGCGGCTCGCCCGCACGACCCTCGCGAACGAACGCGTCGCGATGGGCTCGTCGCTCGGCGAGCCTCTCGAACAGGTCCTCAAGTCCCCGGCCGCTCCTGACCACGCGGAACGGCTGGGTGCGTTGGTGGCGCAGGGACTCGCGGTGTCGGTGCTGGACCTGCGAGCGAGCCTGCGGGTGCTGGGCGGGCAGGAACCGGGCGCGGAGTCCAGCGTGCGCAAGCTCGTCGGGGTGCGGCAGCGGCAGGACGTCGCCGAGTTCGCGGTCGACCTGCTCGGGCCGGACGCCGCCGTGGACAGCGGCGAGATGCACGAGTTCCTGCTCAGCCGCTGCCTGAGCATCGCGGGCGGGACGACGCAAGTGCTGATGAACCTGGCAGGCGAGCGGATTCTCGGCTTACCGAGGGAGCCTTAAATGGATTTCCAGCTCGACGAGACCCAGCGCGAGATCGCCACCCTGGCGGCCGACGTGCTGGGCAGGGAGAGCGCCACCCCCTGGAAGGCGTTGGGAGAGGCGGGGTTGCTGGCCCTGGCCGTTCCGGAACGGCTCGGTGGCGACGGGTTCGGCGTGCTGGAGACGGCCGTGCTGCTCACCGAGGTCGGCCGGCGGGCGGTGGACGTCCCGGCGCTGGCCACGCTCGCGCTGGGCGTGCTGCCGATCGTGCGGTACGGCACCGCCGAGCAGCAGGACGCCCTGCTGCCGCTGGTGACCGAGCAGCACGGGGTGCTGACGGCGGCGCTGAGCGAACCGTCGCGGCCCCTGCCCGCCGAACCGGAGACCACGGCAGGGCCGGACGGCATCTTCGGCGTGAAGATCAACGTGCCGTACGCCGCAGAGGCGAGCCGAATCCTGGTCAGCACGAACAGGGGTGTGTTCGTCGTCGACCCTGCGCGACCCGGCGTGTCCACATCGGACGGAACGGTCCGACTCGAAGGCGCCCGAGGTGAACTGCTGGAAGGCGCGGAGGACGGCATTCGCCGGTTCGCGCTGGCCGGAGCCTGCGCAGTGGCGGACGGCGTCCTGGCCGGCGCTCTCGACCTCACCGTGAAGCACGTCGGCACCCGCCACCAGTTCGGCAAACCGCTGGCCACCTTCCAGGCCGCCGCGTTGCTGGTCGCGGACGTCTACATCGCCTCGCGCACCCTGCACCTGGCCGCGCTGACCGCCGCGTGGAGCCTCGACGACAACGACCTGGACACGGCTGCCTACTGGCTCGCGGCGGAGACCCTGCCGGCCGTGCACACCTGCCACCACCTGCACGGCGGCCTCGGGCTCGACATCACCTACCCGATGCACCGCTACTACGGCGTGGCCAAGGAGCTGACGCGGTTCGTCGGCGGAGTGGAGCACCGCTTGGGAGCCCTCGATGTTCATTGACCTCACCGCGGAGCAGCGCAAGCTGCGCGACGAGCTCCGCGAGTACTTCGCGACCGTCATGTCCGCCGCCGAACGCGAGGCGATGCTCACCGAACGGCACGGCGAGACATATCGCGAGCTGGTCAGGAGGCTGGGGCGGGACGGACGCCTCGGCGTCGGCTGGCCGGAGGAGTACGGCGGCCTGGGGTTCGGGCCGGTGGAGCAGCAGATCTTCGTCAACGAGGCCGCCCGCGCGGACGTCCCGCTGCCGTACGTGACGCTGCAGACCGTCGGACCGACCTTGCAGACGTACGGAACGCAGGAGCAGAAGGACTTCTTCCTGCCGAAGATCCTCAGCGGCGACCTGCACTTCGCCATCGGCTACACCGAGCCCGACGCGGGCACGGACCTGGCCGCGTTGCGCACCAAGGCAGTCCGCGAAGACGACCACTACGTCGTCAACGGGCAGAAGACCTTCACGACCGGTGGCCACGACGCGGACTACGTGTGGCTGGCCTGCCGCACCGGAGCGCCGGACTCGCGGCACAAGGGCATCACGATCCTGATCGTCGACACCACCGACCCCGGCTACTCCTGGACGCCGATCATCACCTGTGACGGCGCCCACCACGTCAACGCCACCTACTACAACGACGTCCGCGTGCCCGAAGCCCGCCGGGTCGGTGAGGAGAACAAGGGCTGGCGGCTGATCACCACGCAGCTCAACCACGAACGCGTGATGCTCGGCCCTTCCGGCCGGCTCGGCGCCCTGGTCGAGCGGGTCCACGACTGGGCCTCGGAACGTCAGCTCCTCGACGAACCGGACGTGCGAAGGGCTCTGGCCGAGGCACGGGCGGTCCACCGCGTGAACGAGCTGCTCAACTGGCAGGTCGCGAGCGGTGAGGTCGAGGTCGCGGACGCTTCGGCGACGAAGGTGTTCGCCGCCGACCGGACCCAGCGGGTCGGCCGGTTGCTGGAGGAGCTGGTCGGCCGGCACGGCGCGGACGCGGAACTGGTGCGCTGGCTGGACGTCCAGGCGCGGCGCAACCTCGTGCTGACGTTCGGCGGGGGAGTGCAGGAGATCCAGCGCGAGCTGATCGCGAACATCGGGCTCGGTCTGCCGAGGGTGGTGCGATGATCGACATCGAAAAAGAGGCCGCCCGAATCGCCGAACAGGGCGAGTCCGCGCCACGACTGGCCCGCGACCCGGTCAACCTGCCGATGATCAACAACTGGCTGGAGGCCATCGGCGACGAACACCCCGGCTACACCGAGGTCGCACCGCCCGCGATGGTCCAGGTGTGGACGATGGCCGGACTGCGCGGCCAACGCGCGACGGACGACCCGCTCGGCGCGATGATGGCCGTCCTCGACGAGGCCGGGTACACGTCCGTGGTCGCGACGAACAGCGATCAGACCTATCACCGGTACCTCGAGGTCGGCGAGCACCTGTCGGTCACGACGAGCCTGGAGGACGTGACCGGACCGAAGCGGACGGGGCTCGGCGAAGGCTGGTTCGTGACGACCCGCAGCACCTGGTGGGTCGGGGACGAGGCCGTCGCCGAGATGCGGTTCCGCGTGCTGAAGTACAAGCCCGCGCCCAAGCCCGAACCGAAGCCGGAAGCCCCGAAGGCTCAGGCGATCCGGCCGTCGGTCAACCGCGACACCGAGTACTTCTGGGAAGGCACCCGGCTGGGTGAGCTGCGCATCCAGCGGTGTGGCGGCTGCGGTCTCCTGCGGCACCCTCCAGGCCCGATGTGCCCGGAATGCGGTGCCACCAAGCCGAAGTACCTCGTCTCTGAGGGCTACGGCGTGGTCTACAGCTACGTCGTGCACCACCACCCGCAGGTGCCCGGCAAGCAGACCCCGTTCGTCATCGCCCTGGTCGAACTGGACGAGGGCGTGCGGATGCTGGGCGAACTGGACGGTGAGCCGAGCGTCGGGCTGCCGGTCGAGGTCGTGTTCACCAAGGTCGACGACGAGCTGACGATGCCCAGCTGGAGGCCCCGTGCGGATCGGTGATTCCCTGCCCGAGTGGCACGTCGAGGCCACCCCGACGTTCGTGATCAGCACCGCGCTGGCCACCCGCGACTTCCAGGACGTCCACCACGACCGCGACCTGGCGGTCCAGCGCGGCTCGAAGGACATCTTCATCAACATCCTCACCACCACCGGCCTGGTGCAGCGCTACGTCACGGACTGGGCGGGCCCGGAGGCGTTGGTGCGGCAGGTGAACATCAAGCTCGGCGCGCCCTGTTTCGCCTACGACACGCTGAAGTTCTTCGGCCAGGTCGTCGAACGCGAGCAGCAGGACCTGACCATCGAGGTCGTCGGCCGCACCGCGCACGGCGACCACGTCACCGGAACCGTGAAGATCGAGGTGCCCTCGTGAACGCCGCGATCGTCGGGATCGGCGCGACCGACTTCTCCAAGGACTCCGGCCGCAGCGAACTCCAGCTCGCAGCCGAGGCCGTCAGAGCCGCCCTCGACGATGCCGGACTGGAACCGTCCGATGTGGACGGCCTGGTCAGCTTCACCATGGACACCAACGCCGAGATCGCGGTCGCGCGCGAGCTGGGCATCCCGGAGCTGACGTTCTTCAGCCGCGTGCACTACGGCGGCGGTGCGGCGTGTGCGACGGTCCAGCAGGCCGCGATGGCCGTCGAGACCGGCGCGGCGAAGGTCGTCGTCTGCTACCGGGCGTTCAACGAACGTTCCGGGCACCGGTTCGGACAGGTTCAGACGGCGGCCGCGGCCAACATCGACAACAGCTGGTCGTACCCGATGGGCCTGGGCACGCCGGCCGCGATGGTCGCCATGTTCGCCCGCCGGTACATGCACGAGTACGGCGCCACGAGCGAGGACTTCGGCCGGATCGCGGTGATCGACCGCAAGCACGCCGCCACGAACCCGCACGCGTGGTTCCACGACCGGCCGATCACCCTGGACGACCACCAGTCGTCACGCTGGATCGCCGAACCTCTCCGGCTCCTCGACTGCTGCCAGGAGAGCGACGGCGGGGTCGCGCTCGTGGTCACGTCGGCGGAACGCGCCCGCGACCTGCCGGCCAAGCCCGCGCACGTCAGGGCGGCGACGCAGGGCAGCGGCGCGGACCAGTTCACGATGACCAGCTACTACCGCGACGACCTGACCGGGCTGCCCGAGATGGGAGTGGTGGCCAGGGGACTGTGGGAGAGGTCGGGCATCGGTCCGTCCGATGTGGACGTCGCCGTGCTCTACGACCACTTCACGCCGTTCGTCCTGGTCCAGCTCGAAGAGCTGGGCTTCTGCGGACGGGGCGAGGCCAAGGACTTCGTCGCGTCCGGAGCGCTCGAACTGGACGGGACGCTCCCGCTCAACCCGCACGGCGGCCAGCTCGGCGAGGCCTACCTGCACGGCATGAACGGCATCGCCGAGGGGGTGCGCCAGATCCGCGGCACCGCGGTGAACCAGGTCGCCGGCGTCGAGCACGTCCTGGTCACCGCCGGCACCGGCGTCCCGACCAGCGGCCTAGTCCTCGGCCAGGGTTAGCACCGCGTCGGCGAGAACGGGACGGTCCCCGGCGGACGTCGTCAGCACCAGCCGCGGACCGTCCCGCCACACCTGCGTGGTCAGCGTCTCGCCGGGGAACACCACGCCCGCGAACTTCGCGCCGAACGACGCCACCTGCTCCGGCCCGTCGAGCACGGCGTCGATCACCGCCTTGCACACCACGCCGTACGTGCACAGCCCGTGCAGGATCGGCGCGTCGAACCCGGCCCGTTGCGCGAACTCGGGATCGGCGTGCAGCGGGTTGCGGTCACCGCACAGCCGGTAGAGGTAGGCCTGCTGCGGCAGGGTCGGTGTCTCGATCACGAAGTCCGGCTCGCGTTCGGGCACCTCGACCTTGCCCGAAGGCCCGCGTTCGCCGCCGAACCCGCCCTCGCCACGAGCGAAGATGCTGGACCGGGTCGTGTACAGCGCGGTCCCGTCCGGCGTCACGGCCGTCGACTCCTGCACGATGACCGCGGCCTTGCCCTTGTCCCACACGTCCGCGATCCGCGTCCGCAGCACGGCCTCACCCTCGGCAGGCAACGGCGCGTGCACGGTGATCTCCTGCGTGCCGTGCAGAACCCGGGCCAGGTCGATGTCGACACCGGGGAACGACACGGCGGGCGGCGCGGTCTCGTGGAAGCGCGGCGCGACCACCCCGAACGTCGGCAGCACGCGCAAGCCCTGCTCGTAGACGTAACGGAGCTCGGTCGCCCCCAGCGCCAGGTGGTAGAGCAGCACGTCGGACTCGGTCCAGGAGAACTCGACCTCGGGAAGCTCCGCCCCGACGGCGACGGAAGGATCGATCGGCATCAGGCGCCCCTCACTCGTAGGTGATCTTCACGGTGTCGGTGACCGGAACCGACTGGCACGCCAGCACGATGCCCTCGGCGATGTCCTCGGGGTCGAGCACGTCGTTGTTGAGCATCTTGACCTCGCCCTCGACCAGCCGGCACGCGCACGCGCTGCAGGCACCCTCGCGGCACGAGTACGGCGCGTCGAGTCCCTTCTCCAGCAACAGGTCGAGCAGCTTCGTCCGCGCGGGCCACGGAAAGCGGTGCTGTTCACCGTCCAGCTCGACCTCGACGACGGCGTCCGGCCGGTCGTCGACCACCGGGACCACGGCCGAGAACGGATCACTGGACAGCGACACGAACTTCTCGACGTGCACGACCGGCACGTCGTGCAACGCCTTGCGCGCGGCCTCCATGAACGGCCCGGGCCCGCACACGAACGCCTCGTCGCAGTCCCGGACGAACGCCCGCAGCCCCGCCACGGAAGGCAGTCCCTGCACCGACTCCAGCCAGTGCACGACGGTCAGCCGATCCGGATGCTGATCTACCAGCCCGGAAAGCTCCCGCGCGAAGATCACCGAAGCCTCGTCCCGGTTGGCGTAGAACAGGAACACCCGCCCCGAACCCTGCGTCAGCACGGCCCGGATGATCGACATGACCGGCGTGATCCCGCTCCCGGCCGCGAACGCCAGCAACGACCCGTCCAGCGACGAAGGCGTGAACACCCCGGCCGGTGCGAGCACGTCCAGTTCCATCCCGGCGGCCAGCGACGAGCACATCCAGTGCGACCCGTACCCGTCCGGCGTCCGCTTGACCGTGATCTTCAACGGCTCACCCGGCGCGCTGGACAGGGAGTAGCAGCGCGCCACGTCTCCGGCCCGCACGGTCAGGAACTGGCCGGGCCTCACCGCGAAGTCGGCGCCCGACAGCACGAACGAGCGCGCGTCGGCGGTCTCCTCGATCACGGCGTCGACCCGAAGCCGGTGCACCTCAGCCATCGGCGACCTCCAGCGTTCCCTCGCGCACGGCCTTCTCGATGCTGTCGCGCAACCGCAGGCAGGTGGGCACGAGCGCCGCCCGCGCGCCGCACAGTTCAGGGCAGTCACGGGTGTCGGACAGCCACTGCACACTCGTGTGCTGCGGGCTGTTCTTCTTCACCAGCACCCGGTTGCCGCAGTCGCACCCGACCGGCACCATGCCACCGACGAGGAACTCGTCGCGCTCGCTCACGTCGCCTGCTCCTGGCGCGCGAGGTTCTCGGCGACCTCCTTCTCCCACACCTCGATCGCCCGGCTCGTGTCGACCTCGAACTCGAAGCGCCGCACCATGTCGTCGGTGACGTCCTCGACGTCGACGTAGAACTGCTCGTACCAGCGCCGCAGCTGGTACACCGGCCCGTCCTCCTCGCACAGCAACGGGTTGTCGACGCGCGACTTGTTCTGCCAGATCTCCACGTCCTGCAGGAACCCGACGCCGATGCCGCGCGCGAACTTGGCCGCGATCTTGTCCGCGTGGACGTCGTCGACGCCCGGCAGCTTCTTCACGATCGCGCCCCACTGGAGCTTGAACGAGGTCGGGGAGATCGGGTAGTGGCAGTTGATCAGCACCGTCTCGATCTCGAGGCCCTTGTAGTCGTTCCACAGGTAGTCGATCATGTATGACGGCCCGTAGTACGCGGCCTCCGAGCGGACTTCCACGTCACCGGTGTAGTTCGAGCCCATCGCCACGTCCGGACGGCCGCGCGTCGTCAGGTACTGCGAGGCGACGTGGCCCTCCATCACGTTCTTGAAGTAGGTCGGGAACGCGAAGTGGATGTAGAAGAAGTGGGCCATGTCGACGACGTTGTCGATGATCTCGCGGCAGTTCGCGTTGTCGATCACCACCGAGTCCCAGGTCCAGTTGCTCCACTCGTCGCTGAACGCCGACTCGATGCGCGGGATCGTGATGTGCTCGGGCGGAGGGTTGCCCTGCGGGTCGTTCCACACGAAGAGCTGCTTGTTCTCTTCGAGCGTGATCCACGACCGGGTGCGCGCCCGCAGCGGAACCCGCTTGGCGTAGGGGATGTCGACGCACTTGCCGTTGCCCGCCCAGCGCCAGTCGTGGAACGGGCAGGCGATGTTGTTGCCCTTGATCGTGCCCTGGGTGAGGTCGCCGCCCATGTGCCGGCAGTACCCGTCCAGGACGTTGATCTTGCCGTCGTCGCTCGCGAACACCACGAGCTTCGTGCCGAACGCCTCGATGGCGTGTGGTTTGCCGTCGCGGAAGCTGCTGGCGAGGCCCAGGCAGTGCCAGCCGCGCGCGAACCGTGCCGGCGGCGTGCCCGCGTCGATCGTCCGCACGCTGTCCTGCGTCATCGCTCTCCTCCAGAGATGTCGAGGCCGGCGAGGTACCCGAACGTCATCGCCGGTCCGAGGGTGGCGCCCGCGCCCGCGTAGGTGTGGCCCATGACCGAAGCACTGGTGTTGCCCGCCGCGTACAGGCCGTCGATCACCGAACCGTCCTCGCGCAGGACACGCGCGCGGGCGTCGGTGCGCAGGCCGCCCTTGGTGCCGAGGTCACCGGGCGCGATCCTGACCGCGTAGAACGGGCCGGTGGTCAGCGGCGCGAGGTTGGGGTTCGGCTTGGTGCGCGGATCGCCGTAGTAGCGGTCGTACGCGCTGTCGCCGCGGCGGAAGTCGACGTCCCTGCCGTCGACGGCCAGCGTGTTGAACCGCCGGACGGTCTCGGTCAGCTCCGGCAGGTCGGCTTCCTGGGCGAGTTCTTCGAGGCTCGGCGCGGTGAGCACCGACTCCTTCCAGCGCCGGGGGAGCGGGCGCCGGGGCGGGATGCCGCAGAACGGGTAGCGGCCGCGGTAGGAGTGGTCGAAGACCAGCCAGGTGTTGCCGGTCATCGCGTTGACCACGTCGATGTAGGGCGCCGCCTCGTTCACGAACCGGCGGCCGGTCTTGTCGACCAGCACGCAGCCGGGCAGGGACCGTTCCGCGAGCAGGAAGAACGGGCCGCGCGGCAGCGGGACCGACGGGCCCCACCACGCCTCGTCCATCAGCGCGACGGCGGCTCCGGCCCGTTGCCCGGCCTCGATGCCGTCACCGGTGTTGGCCTTGGCGCCCACCGTCCACTCCGTACCGATGTTCTGGTGCTGCTTGCGCATCTGCTCGTTGTTCTCGAACCCGCCGGACGCCAGCACCACGTGCTTCGCCAGGATCACCTTCTCGCCCACGAGAACTCCGGCGACGCGGCCGTTCTCGTGGTGCAGGTCGGTCATCGCGGTGTTGAGCCTGACCTCGACGTTCAGCGCGGTGAGTCCGGCGCGCAGGCCCGCGGTCAGCGCCTGGCCCATGGTGAGGCGGCGGCCCGGCAGGAACCGGCGCGCGAACACCTTGACGGCGGTGAAGATGCCGCGCGGGTGCCTGCCGATCAGGGTCAGCCACCTGTAGTCGGTCTGGGTGATCACGATGCCCGCGGGCGTCGGCACGTACGGCGGTTCGAGGTCTTTGATGTCCTCGCCGAGCAGGGCCGCGTTGAACGGCAGGGGCTCGACCGAGCGGCCGCGCGGCTGCCCTCCCGGCGCCTCGGGGTAGTAGTCGGAGTACTCGCGGACCCAGCGGAACTTCAGCGGTGTGTGGGCGCAGACGAACGCCAGCATGGCCGGTCCGGCGTCCAGGAACGCCTCGCGCAGCTCGCTGGGGACGTCCGGAGCGATGTGCGCGAGATAGGTGGCGGCCCGCTCCGGCGAGTCGGGTACGCCGTTGGCTGCGACCACGGCGTTGTTCGGCACCCAGATGCCGCCGCCCGACCGCGCGGTCGAGCCGCCGTAGTGCGCGGCCTTCTCGATGATCAGGGTTCGCAGGCCGTTTCGAGCGGTGCAGAGCGCGGCTGTCATGCCCGCCGCGCCACTGCCGACGACGATCACGTCGTACATCGCACCTCCCGGAGCTCAGACTAGAACAGGTTATAGTTCTGAGGCGGTTTGGCGCTATGGTGTAGGAGTTCCAGGCAAGTCGACTCACCAAGAACCTGTTTCTGGAGGGTTGCGTGGAAGTCACCGCTGACGTGGTCGTCATCGGCTTCGGCGCGGCCGGCGCGTGCGCCGCCGTCGAGGCCGCGACAGCCGGTGCGTCCGTGGTGGTGCTGGACCGTTTCGCCGGTGGCGGCGCGACCGCGTTGTCCGGCGGCGTCGTCTACGCGGGCGGCGGGACGCGGCAGCAGGTCGAGGCCGGTGTCACCGACTCGGTCGACGCGATGTACTCCTACCTGAGGCACGAGGTCCGGGACGCGGTGTCCCCGGAGACCCTGCGGCGGTTCTGCGAGGACAGCGCCAAGATGCTGGCGTGGCTGGAGGACCAGGGCGTCCCGTTCGACGCGCGGGTCTCGCCGTTCAAGACCTCGTACCCGACCGACGACCACTACCTCTACCTGTCCGGCAGTGAGGACGCCTGGCCCGATCCTGCTCCGCGCGGGCACAGGACCAGGGCGAAAGGCACGTCCGGCAGGGTCTTCTTCACCCGGCTGGCCGAGGCGACCCGGCGCGCGGGCGTGCGGGTCATGCCGCAGACCCGGGCCGTCGAGCTGATCGTCACGGACGGCCGGGTGACCGGTGTGCGGTGCCGGACTCTCACCGGGCTTCCACGGGTTCTGCACGGGGCGTTGTCCAGGGCGGGCGCGAAGCCGTGGCTCTACTACCCGCCTTTGGGCAAGAGGCTGTTCGGGCTGGCAGCGCGGCTCGAACGGTTCGGCCGGCCGCTGGTGGTCCACGCCGGGCAGGGCGTGGTCATCGCGGCCGGCGGCTTCATCTCCGATCGGGCACTGGTCCACGAGCACGCGCCGGCCTACCGCGGCGGCCTCGCGCTGGGCACGCCCGGCGACGACGGTGGCGGGATCCGGCTCGGCGTCGCCGCCGGTGGCAGGACCGCCCGCATGGACAAGATCTCGGTGTGGCGGTTCATCACGCCTCCCAGCGCTTTGCAGCGCGGGGTTCTGGTCGACCCGGCCGGGCAGCGCTTCGGTGACGCGACCCTGTACGGCGCGGCCATCGGAGGCGAGATCGTCGAGCGCGGCGGCAAGGCCTGGCTGCTGATCGACGACGACATCCTGCGAACCGCTCGCGCCCAGGTGAAAACACAGACGGCACGGTTCCAGCGCTGGCAGGTCCGCTACCTGCTCGGCCGCGGCCTCGTCACCGCGCCGACGATCGAAGAGGTCGCAGCCAAGGCCGGAATCGCGCCGCCCGAACCGTTCGGGACGCCTCCCTATTCGTTGATCAACGTGTCGGTGCGCGCGGGGTTCGGCTACCCGTGCCCGATGCTCACGCTCGGCGGGCTCGTCGTGGACGAGGACACCGGTCAGGTGCAAGGAGTTGCGGGCCTGTACGCGGCCGGCCGATCGGCGGTCGGGGTGTGCTCGGAGTCCTACGTCAGCGGCCTCGCGCTCGCTGACTGCGTCTTCTCGGGCCGCCGGGCAGGGCAACACGCAGCGAAGGAGGCCAGGTGCTGACGATCCAGTCCAGGGAGGCTGCCGCCGAGTTGCTGCGCGCGGCCGAACGCGACCGCGTGCCGATCAAACCGCTGGTGGAGCTGTACCCCGAGATCGACGTGGTGGACGCGTACGAGATCCAGCTGCTCAACGTCCGCCACCGCAACCGCGACGTGATCGGCCACAAGGTCGGGCTCTCGTCGCTCGCGATGCAGCAGATGATGGGCGTCGACGAACCCGACTACGGCCACCTGCTCGACGACATGCAGCTGGCCGGCACCGCGGACGCGTCCGCCTACCTCTACCCGCGGGTCGAGGTGGAGATCGCGTTCCTGCTGGCCCGCGACCTGCCCGGCGAGGGCTGCACGGTCGAGGACGTTCTGGACGCCACCGAGTTCGTCGCGCCGGCCATCGAGCTGATCGACAGCCGCATCGAGAACTGGCGGATCGGCCTGCAGGACACCATCGCGGACAACGCGTCATCGGCCGGGTTCATGCTCGGCTCCGAGCGCGTGCGTCCGTCCGAACTGGACATCGGCGCGGTCACGGCCACGTTGCGGCGCAACGGTGAGCTGGTCGCCGAGGGACGCGGTGACGCCGTGCTGGGTGATCCGGCGATCGCGGTGGCGTGGCTGGCCGCGAAGGTCGCGAGCTTCGGCGTCCGGTTGCTGGCGGGCGACATCGTGCTGCCCGGTTCGTGCACGCGTGCCATCGACGCCCGGCCGGGTGACGAGTTCCGCGCCGAGTTCACCGGACTCGGTTCCGTAGACCTGAAATTCGAATGAGGTGACTGGGTGAAGGCGGCCATCGTCGGCTCCGGCAACATCGGCACCGACCTGCTCTACAAGCTCCTGCGCTCGCCGGCGCTGGAACCGCGCTGGATGGTGGGCATCGACCCGGCCAGCGAGGGACTCAGGCGTGCGGCCGATCAGGGGCTCGAGGTCTCGGTCGACGGCGCGGAGTGGTTGCTGCGCCAGGACGAGCTGCCGGACATCGTCTTCGAGGCGACGTCCGCGGCGGTGCACCGGGCCAACGCCCCGCGCTACGCCGAGGCGGGCATCCGGGCGATCGACCTGACACCGGCCGCGGTCGGGCCGTACGTCGTGCCGCCGGTGAACCTCGGCGAGCACCAGGACGCGCCCAACATCAACCTGATCACGTGCGGTGGCCAGGCCACGATTCCCATGGTGCACGCGGTGTCGCGGGTGGTTCCGGTGTCGTACGCGGAGATCGTCGCGAGCGTCGCGTCGGTGTCGGCGGGGCCTGGCACGCGGGCCAACATCGACGAGTTCACCCGCACCACCAGCCGGGGCATCGAGGCGATCGGCGGGGCGGGGCGCGGCAAGGCGATCATCGTGCTCAACCCGGCAGATCCGCCGATGATCATGCGCGACACGATCTTCTGCGCGATTCCCGAGGACGCCGATCCCGACCCGATCACGGACTCGATCGCCTGGATGGAGACCGACATCCGTTCGTACGTGCCGGGGTTCCGGCTGCTGCGCGAACCGCAGTTCGACGCCGGCCGGGTGGCGATCTTCGTGGAGGTCGCGGGAGCGGGCGACTTCCTGCCGGAGTACGCCGGGAACCTCGACATCATGACGGCCGCCGCGACCAAGGTGGGGGAGGAGATCGCCCGTGCAGCAGCGTCTGAGTCTGCGGTTGACCGACACGTCACTGCGTGACGGCTCGCACCACAAGCGGCACCAGTTCACGGTCGAGGACGTCCGCTCGATCGTGGCGGCACTCGACGGCGCCGGGGTACCGGTGATCGAGGTGACGCACGGCGACGGGCTGGGCGGGTCGTCGTTCAACTACGGCTTCAGCCACACGCCCGAGCAGGAGCTGATCAAGGTCGCCGTGGAGACGGCCCGGCAGGCCAAGATCGCCGTGCTCATGCTGCCGGGCGTCGGGGTGAAGGACGACATCCTGGTGTCGCAGGACAACGGCGCCTCGATCGTCCGGATCGCCACGCACTGCACCGAGGCCGACGTCTCCGTGCAGCACTTCGCATTGGCTCGCGAACGTGGCCTGGAGACCGTCGGGTTCCTGATGATGGCGCACTCGCAGCCGCCGGAGGCGTTGGCGAAGCAGGCCCGCATCATGGCGGACGCGGGGTGCCAGTGCGTCTACGTGGTCGACTCGGCCGGCGCATTGGTGCTGGAGCAGGTTTCCGACCGGGTGGCCGCGCTGGTCGCCGAGCTGGGTTCGGATGCCCAGGTCGGCTTCCACGGGCACGAGAACCTCGGGCTGAGCGTCGCCAACTCCGTTGCCGCGGCACGGGCCGGCGCGAAGCAGATCGACGGCAGCGTGCGCGGATTCGGGGCAGGCGCGGGGAACACACCGCTGGAGGCGTTCGTCGGGGTGTGCGACAAGCTGGGGTTCGAGACCGGCGTCGACTTCTTCAAGATCGTGGACGCGGCCGAGGACGTCGTCCGGCCCGTCATGCCCGAGGAGTGCCTGCTCGACCGGATGGCGCTGATGATGGGGTACGCGGGCGTCTACTCCAGCTTCCTCAAACACGCGTACACGCAGGCGCAACGCTATGGCGTGTCCGGCGCGCAGATCCTCGTGAGGGCAGGCGAACGCAAGCTCGTCGGCGGGCAAGAGGACCAGCTGATCGACATCGCACTGGAGCTGAGCAGGGAGGAAGTCCGATGAGCGAGGAAATCCTCGGCAAGGTGCGCGAACTGCTGCCCGCGCTGGCCGATCGCGCGGCCGAGGCGGAGGAACTGCGCAAGGTGCCGCCGGAGTCGGTGAAGGCGTTGCAGGAGACCGGGTTCTTCCGGATGCTGCAGCCCGTGCGGTACGGCGGCTTCGAGTCGCATCCGCTCGACTTCTACACCGCGGTCAGGATGATCGGCAGCGCGTGCGGGTCGACGGGCTGGGTCGCGTCCGTGCTGGGCGTGCACCCGTGGCACGTCGGGCTGTTCGACGTGGCGGCGCAGGACGAGGTGTTCGGTGAGGACCAGGACACCCGGATCTCGTCCTCCTACGCGCCGACGGGCCGTGCGACCGCGGTGGAGGGCGGGTTCCGGTTCAGCGGCAAGTGGAGCTTCTCGTCCGGCTGCGACCATGCGACGTGGGTGCTGCTCGGCGGCCTCGTGATGAACGACGAGGGCAAGCCGGTCGACTTCCGGACATTCCTGCTGCCGATCGCCGACTACACGATCAACGACGTGTGGGACACGGTCGGCCTGCGCGGCACGGGCAGCAACGACATCGTGGTGGACGACGTGTTCGTGCCGGAGCACCGCACGTTGAGCATGGCCCACACGGCTCGATGCGTCTGCCCTGGCCAGGAGGTCAATCCCGGCCCGCTGTTCCGGATGCCGTACGGGACGATCCACCCGTACGCGATCACCGCGCCGATGATCGGCATGGCGACCGGCGCGTACGACGTGCACGTCACCGTGACCCGTGAGCGCGTCCGGGCCGCCTACCTGGGTGAGAAGTCGGTCGACGACCCGTTCGCCCAGGTGCGGATCGCCACGGCGGCCAGCGACATCGACACCGCGTGGTGGCAGCTGGAGAAGGACATCAACGACGAGTGGGCGCACGCCGTCGCCGGCACGAAGATCCCGATCGAGATGCGGCTGCGGGCCCGGCGCGACCAGGTGCTCGGCAGTGCGCGGGCGATCTCCGCGATCGACCGGCTCTTCGAGAGCGCGGGCGGGAAGGCGATCAACGCCGGTCTGCCGTTGCCGCGGTTCTGGCGCGACGCGCACGCCGCACGTGTGCACGCGGCCAACGACCCGGAGCGCGTGCTCGTGCTGTACGGCAAGAACGAGCTCGGCATCCAGGTCCGCGACGGCTTGTTCTGAGGGGGCGTTGATGAGCGTGCGGTTGCACTACCACGAAGCCGGTACCGGCAACGCGGAAACGCTGGTCATGCTGCACGGCGGCGGACCCGGCGCTTCGGCCCTCAGCAACTTCCGCGCGAACATCCCGGTGTTCGCGAAGTCGTTCCGCGTGCTGGCCGTCGACATGCCGGGCTACGGCCAGTCGGACAAGCCGGCCGAGCACGACCAGTACTTCTCCTTCGCCTCCCGGGCGTTGAAGGACCTGCTGGACTCGCTGGAGGTCGAGCAGGCGCACATCCTGGGCAACTCGCTCGGCGGCGGCACGGCGGTCCGGTTCGCCTTGGACAACGGGAAACGCGCCGGTCGGCTCGTGTTGATGGGGCCGGGCGGGTTGTCGCTGAACGTCTTCTCGCCCGATCCGACCGAGGGCGTGCGCAAGCTCAGCGCGTTCGCCCGCACACCCACGCGGGAGAAGATCGAGGAGTTCCTGCGGATCATGGTGTTCGACCAGTCGCTGATCACCGAGGAGCTGATCGACGAACGGTTCGAGGCCGCGAGGCAGCCGGAGTCGTTGCGCGCCATGGCCGCGCTGGGCAAGTCGTTCTCCGGCCCGGACTTCGAGCAGGGGATGCTCTGGCGTGAGGCGTATCGGTTGCGCCAGCGGGTGTTGCTGGTGTGGGGACGCGAGGACCGGGTGAACCCGCTGGACGGCGCGTTGCTGGCGACGAAGCTGATCCCGCGCGCGCAGCTGCACGTGTTCGGCGGGTGCGGGCACTGGGCGCAGCTGGAGAAGTTCGACGAGTTCAACAGGCTCGCCCTCGACTTCCTGACGGAGGCGTGATGAGCATTCGGTCGCTGGGCTATCTCCGCATCGAGGCCACCGACATGGACCGGTGGCGCGAGTTCGGGCTCAAGGTCCTCGGCATGGTCGAGGGCAAGGGCTCCACTCCCGGTGCGCTCTATCTGCGGATGGACGACTTCCCGGCGCGGCTGGTGATCGTGCCGGGTTCGGCGGACCGCCTGCAGGCCTCCGGGTGGGAGGCCGCTACCGAGGCCGAGCTGGACGAGGTCGCGAAACGGCTGGCCTCGGCCGGTGTCGCGTACGTCGAAGGCTCGGCCGAGGACCTGGCCGAGCGCCGGGTCAACGGGCTGATCAGGTTCGAGGACCCGTCCGGGAACGTGCTGGAGGTGTTCCACGGCGCGGCTTTGGAGCATCGGCGCGTGGTCTCGCCGTACGGTCACCGGTTCGTGACGGAGGAGCAGGGCCTCGGGCACGTCGTGCTGTCCACTTCGGACGACGAGGCCGCGCTGCACTTCTACCGCGACGTCCTGGGGTTCCGGTTGCGCGACTCGATGCGCCTGCCCCCGCAGTTCGTCGGCCGGCCCGCCGACGGACCGCCCGCGTGGCTGCGGTTCTTCGGCTGCAACCCGCGCCACCACAGCCTCGCGTTCCTGCCGATGCCGACGCCGAGCGGGATCGTGCACCTGATGGTCGAGGTCGAGAACACCGACGACGTGGGCCTGACGCTGGACCGTGCGACGCGGCGCAAGGTGCCCATGTCGGCGACCTTGGGCCGCCACGTGAACGACCTGATGCTGTCGTTCTACATGAAGACGCCCGGCGGGTTCGACGTCGAGTTCGGTTGCGAGGGACGGCAGGTCGACGATGAGGACTGGATCGCACGCGAGAGCACGGCGGTGAGCCTGTGGGGACACGACTTCAGCGTGGGCGTCCAGAAGTAGGAGCCCGCTACCGTTCCGTTCTCGGTCACTTCTGCACCGGGGTGACCGTGGTGACCGGCATGTCGTCCGAAGGGCCTGTCGGGTTCGCCTGCCAGGCCTTCGCGGCGCTGTCCCTGGACCCGCCGCTGGTCCTGTTCTGTCCACAACGGACATCCCGCAGCTGGGCGGCGATCGCCTCGGCCGGCTCGTTCTGCGTGAACGTGCTGGCGGAGGACCAGCGCGAGGTGTCGACGGTGTTCGGAAGGGCGGGCACGGACAAGTTCTCCACCGTGTCGTGGACACCGTCCCCGACCGGTGCTCCGGTGCTCGACGGCGCGCTGACGTGGGTCGACTGCCAGGTGTCGGTCGTGCACGAGGCCGGCGACCACCACGTGGTCGTCGGCTCGGTCGTCGAACTGGGTCCGGTGCGCGAGGCGCAGCCGCTGCTGTTCTACCGCGGCCGCTACGCCTCGCACGCCGAGCTGGACCCCCGCGGCTGGTCCGGTGAGGTCCTCGACAACCTGCTGACCTGGCAGCGCCAGTCAGAGTGGAGCTGACGCGGTGACCTGCCACACCGCGGCCGGGATCCGCACCTCGTCACCGTGCACGAAACCGTCGAACGCGCTCCGGACGTCGCTCATGATCCGGGGCCGTTCGGACTCCGCGGCTTCCTTGAGCGCACGGGAGATCGGTCCGAGGTTGCTCAGGTACGGAATCAGCAGCTCCTCGGGCAGGGAGCGGATCTGGTCCACCGGTGTGATGCCGATGCCGGTCCAGCCTGCTTCTCCGAGGATCTTGCGCGTCTTGCCGGGGTCGGCGAAGGCGAACGGACCTGGTCCGTCCGGGTCCGGCACCGGCGCGTCCGGCAGCAGCGGGGCCGCAACCTTGTTCGCGGTGGTCATGAACGGGTTCTCGGCCGCGGTGCGCCACGTGATGAAGCGCAGGTCGCCTCCCGGCGACGTGGCTCGCAGCAAGTTGCGGAACGCGGCCGTGGGGTCCTCGAAGAACATGACCCCGAACCTGCTCACGACCAGGTCGAAGCTCTCGTCGAACGTGTGCACCTGTGCGTCGGCCAGGAGGTACTCCGCTTTTCCATGCTCACGCGCTGCGGCGAGCATCGTCTCGGAAATGTCGATGCCCACACAGGCCGCTCCGGTGGCCTCGGCGATCGCCCTCGTGACCCCGCCCGTGCCGCACCCGACGTCGAGAACCCGTTCGCGCGGCCGTTCGAGCGCGGCCTGGACGAGCAGGTCCTGGAACGGGCGGAGCATCAGGTCGACGATGTCCTGCACGTTCGCCCAGCCCAGCCCCGCGGCGTTCCACCAGGCCGCCTGCTCGCTGTTCACCTCAGATGTCATGCTCCTACCGTCCTACTTCAAGTCGGCTTGAGGTCAAGTGTCGTGGACGAGATCGGTATCGGCGAGGTGGTGCGGCGCTCCGGCGTGCCCGCCTCGACCCTGCGTTACTACGAGGAGCGGGGCCTGATCACCTGCGTGCGCCGCCAAGGCCTGGCACGGGTGTTCTCGGTCGCCGTGCTGGAGCAACTGGCGTTGATCGGGGTCTGCCGCACGGCCGGGTTCTCGCTGGAGGAGATCCTGCTGATGTTCTCGCCGGACGGCCGCCCGTCGCCGAACCGCGAGATGCTCGCGGCCAAGGCCGACGAGCTGGACGCGACGATCCGGAAGCTGGCGTTGATGCGCGACGACCTGCGGCACGCGGCGGCCTGTCCGGCGCCGACGCACATGGAGTGCCCGACGTTCCGCCGCGTGCTGGGCCAGGCCTAGGCGACCCAGATCCGGGGCGCGACCGAGGCGGCGGCCTGGTACGGGGAGAGGCTCGGCCCGACCACCTCCAGCGGCCACTTCTCCCGCAACGTGACCCACAGCCGTCCGGAGAGTCCGGCGAAAACGCCGAGCACATCGGCATCGGACACCTCCAGCACGTAGGTCCACTTCGCGACGTCCGGCGCTCCGGCCAGCGGATCCCTCCAGGCACGGCGCAGGACGCGTCCGCCGTACCTGGCCGCCTCGTCGGCCAGCACGCGGTCCGCCCGGCTCGGATCCGGCGCGTCGGCGGGACCGTGGGGGCTGAACCGGTACGGCACGGGCGGCACGGCGGCGATGATCCGCACGGCGGCCAGGTCCGGGCTGTGCGGATCGTCCAGCGTGGACTGGACGAGGTCGTGTTCCTCCTGCGTGATGCCGATGTTCTCGTGCGCCATGGTCAGCAACAACGCCGCCTCGGCCTGCGCGGGCTCGCCACCGAAGTAGTCCTCGCGCACCGACCGCAGGGTGTCGTCGTCCAACCGGCCCGCGAGCCGCGCGCACAGGTCGGTGACCGTGGCGTAAGTCTTCACATCCACAAGTCAGATCTTGGTCCGCAGCCGTTCGAGGTGCACGGCCGGGCTGCCGAACAGCTGCCCGCTGCCGTGCGCCCGCTTGAGGTACAGGTGCGCGTCGTGCTCCCAGGTGATCGCGATCCCGCCGTGCAACTGGACCATCTCGGCGGTGACCTTGAAGAACGCCTCCGAGCAGTAGACCTTCGCCACCGCCGCGGACACCTCGTCGGCAGCGGCCAGAGCGGCCGATCGCGCGGTCTCCACCAGGACGTGCAGGTCGGCCATGCGGTGCTTCAGAGCCTGGAACGACCCGATGGGCCTGCCGAACTGGACCCTGGTCTTGGTGTACTCGACGGTGAGTTCGAGGGCTCGAGCGGCGGCGCCGACCTGTTCCGCAGCCAGCGCGGCCAGCGCGACGTCACGGAACTCGGGTGACCAGCGACCGAGACGGGTCGCCGCGGCGTCGGTCAGGTGGATCGTGGCGAGGCGGCGGGTCGGGTCCATCGCCGGTGTGTGCTCGCGGGTGACGCCGGCGAGGTCGATCTCGTACAGGTCGGTGCCGTCGGTGGCGAGGAGGATCTCGGCGAGGTCGCCGTCCAGTACGTAACGCGCCGTGCCGTTGAGGCTGGTCAGGGCGTTGTCCCACGGCCAGACGAGGGTGGCGACGGTCCCGTCCGCTATCCGGGGCAGCAGCCGGTCGCACGCCTCCTCGTTGCCCGTCGCCAGCAGTGCATGAGCTGCCAGCGTCGAGGCCAGCAGCGGGGACGGGGTGAGGGTGCGGCCGAGTTCTTCCAGCACGACGCGGGTCTCGGCCAGGCCGGCGCCGGAACCGCCGTACCGTTCGGGGATCGGGAGCACGCCGATGTCGCACAGCCGCGCCCACACGTCCTTGTCGTAGCCGTGCGGGGTCTCGATGGCCGCGCGGACGTCCGAGTGCTTGTCGAGCAGGCTGCGGACGGCGTCACGCAACGCGAGTTGTTCCGGTGTCACAACGCCTCCAGCACGCGCGCTCGGTGCATCGACGGACTGCCCCACGCCGTGCGCAGGGCTCGGGTCTGCAAGAGGAACCGCCCGAGGTCGTGCTCGGCGGTGTAACCGATGGCTCCGTGCACCTGCAACGCGGTGCGGGCGGCCTGCCACGCGGCGTCGGAGGTGGCCACCTTCGCGGCGGAGACGTCCAGGGACGTCATGGTCACGGCCGCGCCGAACACCAGCGGGCGGGCCAGTTCAAGGCCGATCAGGACGTTCGCGAGGTGGTGCTTGACCGCCTGGAACTGGCCGATGGGCTTGCCGAACTGGGTGCGCGCCAGCACATGGGCGGTGCTCATGTCGAGCATCGCGCGGCCCAGTCCCAGGAGTTGGGCCGAGCAGGTCAGGACGCCCAGGTCGAACGCTCGGGCGGCGGGGACGTCGGTGGCGAGCACCGAGCCTGCGGAGAGTTCGACGAGGCGGCGGCCGGGGTCGACGGACTGGAGCTCGGCGGTGGGGGAGGCCTCGCGGAGGGTGTCGCCCTCGACCAGGAAGTACCGGTCGGACTCGACGGCGTGCGGAACGTGCGGTGGGAAGGCGACCGAGCCGGGACCTGCGCCGAGTGCCGGAAGCACCGCGAGCGACTCGATCAGCGGTCCGGCGACCGCGTGGTGTCCCAGCTCCTCGAACACCACCACGAGGTCGACCGGGTCGGTCACCTCGTCCAGGCCGAGCGAGGTCAGGTCCGTCTTTCCCGCGGCCAGGAACCCGTGCAGCACTCCGGCCAGGTCCGTCTGCTCGGACGACAGCGTGAACATCATCGCGGCAGCCCCAGGATTCGTTCGGCGATCACGTTGCGCTGGATCTCGTTGGTACCGGCGTAGATCGGGCCCGACAGCGAGAACAACCAGCCGTCCCGCCACCCCGGCGCGACCTCGCCGAGCAGGTCGAGTGCCGTCTCGTGCAGGGCGACGTCCAGCTCCGACCAGAACACCTTCGTGACGCTGGCCGCGGGCCCGGACGGAGGCTGGGCCAGAGCGCCGAACGTGTGGAGCCGGTAGGCCTGCGCGCCGATCCAGGCGTCCACGACGCGGTCGCGCAGCGCCGGGTCCGGGTTCTTGCGGTACAGCTCCACCAGCCGGGACGCGGCGGCGGTGAAACGTCCCGGGCTGCGCAGGGTCAGGCCGCGTTCGCTGCCCGCCGTGCTCATCGCCACGCGCCAGCCGTCGCCGGCCTCGCCGACGACGTCGCGGTCCGGCACGAAGACATCGTCCAGGAAGATCTCGGCGAAGCCCGGTTCGCCGTCGAGCTGGTCGATCGGCCGCACGGTCACGCCCTCGGATCGCAGGTCGAAGAGCAGGTAGGTCAGGCCGCGGTGCCGTTCGCCGGGGCCGGTGCGGAACAGGCCGAACGCCCGGTCCGCGAACGCCGCCCGCGAGCTCCAGGTCTTCTGGCCGCGCAGCAGCCAGCCGCCGTCGCAGCGGACGGCGGTGCTGCGCAACGAGGCCAGGTCGGAACCGGCCTCGGGTTCGGACCAGGCCTGGGCCCACACCTCGTCGCCGCGCGCCATCGAGGGCAGGATCCGGGCGCGTTGCTCGTCGGTGCCGTGCGCGAACAACGTCGGCGCCAGCAGGAAGATGCCGTTCTGCGAGACGCGACCCGGCGCGCCCGAAGCGTGGTACTCCTCCTCGAACACCAGCCACTGCAGCAGCGAGGCCTCCCGGCCACCGTACGAGGACGGCCACGAGACCACCGACAGCTGCTCGGAGGCCAGCAGCCGTTCCCACGAACGATGCTCCTCGAAGCCCTGCGCGGTGTCCATCGAGGACAGTGGCCGGACGTGCACCGCCAGCCACGACCGCACCTCGGCCTGGAATTCCAGTGTCGCGGCGTCCAGGTCGAGATCCATCAGCCGGATGCCTTCTTCATCGCACGGGCGTCCATGCCGGCCAACGCGTCGGAGCTCACCTCGGCGTTGTGCGCGTGCGCGAAGTGGTGCAGGCCGAACACGGAGTCCATCCCGGCCCGCAGACCCATCAGGTCCTCGGACTGGTTGACCGCCTTCTTGGCCAGCGCGAGCCCGAACCGCGGCATCGCCGTGATGCGCCCGGCCAGCTGGAAAGTGGACGCCTCCAACTCCGCGCGAGGCACGACCCGCGACACCATGCCCCACTCGTAGGCGCGCTGCGCCGAGAAGCGGTCGCCGGTGAACAGCACCTCCTTAGCAGCCCGCGGGCCGAGCATCCACGGGTGCGCGAAGTACTCGACGCCCGGAATCCCCATGCGCACCACGGGATCGGCGAAGAACGCGTCCTCGGCGGCCACGATCAGGTCGCACACCCAGGCCAGCATGAGCCCGCCCGCCACGCAGGCGCCCTGCACCATCGCGATCGTCGGCTTCGGGATCTCCCTCCACCGCCGGCACATGCCCAGGTAGACCTCCATCTCGCGCGCGAAGCGGAGGTCACCGCCCTCACGGCCGACGTGGTCCCACCACATCACGGCCTTTCGCTCGAAGGACGTGTCGACGTCACGGCCGGGCGAGCCGATGTCGTGGCCCGCGGAGAAGTGGTCGCCGGCGCCCGCCAGCACGATCACCTTGACCTCGTCGTCGTCCACCGCGCGGGTGAAGGCCTCGTCCAACGCGTAGGTCATCGCCGAGTTCTGCGCGTTGCGGTACTCCGGGCGGTTCATGGTCACGACGGCGACCGCGTCCCGCCGCTCATACGAGACTGTCACGCGTTCTCCTTGCGCAGTTGGGTTTTGAGGACCTTGCCCATGGCGTTGCGGGGGAGCGCGGGGTGGAACTCGACGGCGCGCGGCACCTTGTAGTTCGCCAGCCGCTCGCGGCAGAAGGCGATCACCTCGTCCGACGTCAACGAGGAACCAGGTGCCGTGACGATGTGCGCCACCCCGACCTCACCGAGCCGCGCGTCGGCCATCCCGACCACCGCCGACTCCGCGACGCCCGGCAGCCGGGCGAGCGCCTGCTCGACCTCGGCGGGGTAGACGTTGAACCCGCCGCAGATGTACATGTCCTTGAGCCGGTCGGTGATCGAGAGATAGCCCCGCTCGTCCAAGGCACCGACGTCACCGGTGTGCAACCAGCCGTCGGCATCGATGGCAGCCGCGGTGGCGTCAGGATCGTCGAGGTAGCCGAGCATCACGTTCGGGCCGCGCAACAGCACCTCGTCCCGTTCGCCCAGCCGGAGCTCGAACCCCGCCATCGGCGCGCCGCACGTGTGCGCGACCGTCTCGGGGGAGTCGCCGGGGCGGCACATGGTGGCGACGACGGCTTCGGTCAGGCCGTAGGCGGTGAGCACGGTCAGCGACAGCTCCGCCCTCAGCCGCTCGATCAGCACGACGGGGACGACCGCGGCGCCGGTGACCGCCAGCCGCAGACTCGACAGGTCGAACGAGCCGCGGTCGGGGTGGTCGAGCAACGCCTGGAAGATCGTCGGCGGCCCCGGCAGCACGGTGATCCGTTCCCGTTCGACCAGCCGCATCGTCTCCACGACGTCGAACACGGGCTGCGGCACGATCGTCGCCCCGGTCAGCAGGCAGGCCAGAATCCCGGCCTTGTAGCCGAAGGTGTGGAAGAAGGGGTTGACGATCAGGTAGCGGTCGGCGGACGTCAGCTCACCGCAGGCGGCCCAGGCCTCGGCCACCCCGATCGACTGCCGGTGCGCGCTCATCGCCCCTTTGCTGCGCCCGGTCGTGCCCGACGTGTACATCACGTCGCACAGCTGGTCCTCCGACAGGTCGGGCAGATCGGCGCCGGACCCCGTCCAGGAAGCCGGTATGCGCACCACCGCGGGAAGATCCGGCGACAGCGCCCGCAGTTCCGCCTCCCGGTCGCGCCCGAGGAACTGGCCCTCGACGACCAGGACGCGCGCGGCACTGCGCCTCACCACGTCCAACGTCTCCGTGGCGGTGAACCGGGTGTTGATCGGTACCAGAGCCGCACCCGCGTGCAACGCCCCGAGCGCCGCGACCACCCATTGAGCGGAGTTGGGCGCGCACAGAGCCACCCGATCGCCGGGCCGCACACCTGTCGCCACGAACGTGCGCGCCGCGTCCAGCACCGCCGAACGCAGTTCGGTCCAGGTGAGGCGAACCTCCCCGTCCACCAACGCCTCCGCGTCGATGTACGAAGCAGCAGCGCGGTCGAGCACGGCTGAAACCGTTTGCCTGCTTGGAACGTCCGCCATCACGCCCTCCAAAGCAAGTGCTTGGTAGGTTAGAGTATGGCGCATGGAGTCCTTCCGGCGCGAGGTGCGGGAATGGTTGTCCGCCAACCTCGTCGGTGAGTTCGCTGAGCTGCGCGGCCTGGGTGGACCGGGCCGCGAGCACGAGGCGTTCGAGGGACGGCTGCGGTGGCACCGGCACCTCGCCAGGAGCGGGTGGACGTGCCTCGGCTGGCCCGGCGAGCGCAGCGTGGAAGAACAGGTGATCTTCCACGAGGAGTACGCGGAGGCCGCCGCTCCGGCGAAGGTCGACATCGTCGGCGAGGGTCTGCTGGGCCCGACTCTCATCGCGTTCGGCACCCCGGAGCAGAAAGAACGCTTCCTGCCCAAGATCCGCTCGCTCGAAGAGCTGTGGTGCCAGGGCTACTCGGAACCCGGCGCGGGCTCGGACCTCGCGTCCGTGCAGACCAGGGCAACCCTCGAAAGCGGTCAGTGGGTGATCAACGGTCAGAAGATCTGGACGTCGAACGCGCACTACTCCGACTGGATCTTCGTCCTGTGCCGCACGGAACCCGGCTCACAACGGCATCAGGGCCTCTCGTACCTCCTCGTGCCGATGGACCAGCCGGGCATCGAGGTGCGGCCGATCCGCCAGCTCACCGGCACGTCGGAGTTCAACGAGGTCTTCTTCGACGGCGCGGTGACGCCCGAGGAGAACGTTGTCGGTCGGCCCGGCGAGGGCTGGAAGATCGCGATGGCCACCCTGGGCTTCGAGCGCGGCACCGCGATGCTCGGCCACCAGGTGAGCTTCCGCCGTCAGCTCGACGCGATCATGGCCAAGGCGCCCCGGGACGAACGCCTCACCAGGGCGTGGCTCGAACTGCACGTCATGCGCTCGCACACGCTGAGAACGCTGAACGACGAACCGGGCCCGGAGGCGTCCGTGCTGAAGCTGTTCTGGGCGGGCTGGCACCGCAGGCTCGGCGAGCTCGCGCTGGACTCACTCGGCCCCGAGTCGATGATCGACGACAACGAGTGGCAGCGCCTGTTCCTGTTCAGCCGGGCGGAGACGATCTACGGCGGCTCCGACGAGATCCAGCGCGAGATCATCGCCCACCGCGTCCTGGGGCTGCCGCGATGACCGGCCACGACCTGCTCAAGGACAAGATCGTCGTCGTGACGGCCGCGGCGGGCACGGGCATCGGCTCGGCGACCGCGAAACGCTGCCTCGAAGAGGGCGCGACGGTGGTCATCAGCGACTGGCACGAGCGCCGCCTCAAGGAGACCCACGAGACGCTCGGC
Organism: Lentzea kristufekii; assembly: GCF_033949925.1. Classification (NCBI taxonomy): domain Bacteria; kingdom Bacillati; phylum Actinomycetota; class Actinomycetes; order Pseudonocardiales; family Pseudonocardiaceae; genus Lentzea; species Lentzea kristufekii. The sequence continues at coordinate 132,263 of NZ_JAXAVV010000004.1, read as the reverse complement.
ACCGACCACGCCGTTCCGTGCGACGTCACGAACGAGCAGCAGGTGCAGCAGCTGATCGACGAGACGGTCGAGCGCTACGGCCGCATCGACGTGATGGTCAACAACGCCGGCCTCGGCGGCGAGAAGTCCGTGCTCGACATGGCCGACGACGAGTGGTCCCGCGTCCTGGACGTCACGCTGAACGGCACCTTTCGCTGCACCAGGGCCGCGCTACGCCAAATGGTCGTCCAACGAAGCGGTGTCGTCGTTAACAACTCCAGTGTGATCGGCTGGCGGGCACAGAGGGGTCAAGCCCATTACGCCGCAGCGAAAGCGGGAGTCATGGCGCTGACCAGGTGCGCCGCGATGGACGTGGCCGAGCACGGCATCCGGGTGAACGCGGTCGCCCCGAGCTTGGCGGCGCACCCGTTCCTGGCCAAGGTCACCAGTGAGGAGTTGCTGACCGAACTGGCGTCCCGTGAGGCCTTCGGGCGCGCCGCCGAGCCCTGGGAGGTCGCGAATGTGATCGTGTTCCTCGCGAGCGACTACTCGTCGTACCTGACGGGTGAGGTCGTCTCGGTGAGCAGCCAGCACCCGTGAGGAAGGAACGACCGATGAGTAGCCGGAGGGCCGAGCTGCTGGAGCTCGCCGCGAAGATGTTCGCCGAGCGTGGCTACGGGCAGACCACGGTCAGGGACATCGCGGACGCGGCGGGCATCCTGTCCGGCAGCCTCTACCACCACTTCGACTCGAAGGAGTCGATGGTGGACGAGATCCTGCGGACGTTCCTGGACGAGCTGTTCGCGCGCTACCGGGAGGTCGTCGACGCAGGCCTCGGCCCGAAGCAGACGTTGAAAGCCCTGGTGGTGGCGTCGTTCGAGGCGATCGACACCCGGCACGCCGCTGTCGCGATCTACCAGAACGAGGCCAAGCACCTCACACCGCTCGAACGGTTCTCCTACATCGAGGACCGCAGCGTGGAGTTCCGCAAGCTGTGGACGGTGTTGCTGGAGGAGGGCATGAGCACGGGCGTGTTCCGCGCCGACCTCGACGTCGACGTGGCTTACCGGTTCATCCGCGACACGGTGTGGGTGGCCGTGCGGTGGTACAGGCCGGACGGCGGCCTGGCAGCGGTTGAGGTGGCCGACCAGTACCTCGCGATCCTGCTCGACGGCATCGCCACGGGCCGGCGCAAGAACTCCAAGACGTAGAAGGAGGGCCCTCGTGGCCGAGGCGTACATCATCGAGGCTGTGCGGACCCCGGCGGGCAGGCGTGGTGGCGAGCTGAGCCACGTGCACCCCGCCGATCTCGGCGCGCACGTGATCACGGCGCTGCTCAACCGCGTCGACGTCGACCCGACGGACGTGGACGACGTGATCTTCGGCTGCGTGGACACCGTCGGCCCGCAGGCCGGTGACATCGCGCGGACGTCCTGGCTGGCGGCGGGTTTCCCGGAGCAGGTGCCGGGCGTGACGGTCGACCGGCAGTGCGGGTCGAGCCAGCAGGCGCTGCACTTCGCCGCGCAGGCGGTGATGAGCGGCACGGCCGACGTCGTGGTCGCCGGTGGCGTGCAGAACATGTCGCAGGTGCCGATCGGGTCGGCCATGACGGTCAGCCCGTTCGAGGGCTGCGAGGGCTGGCGGCACCGGTACGGCGACGAGGAGGTCAACCAGTTCCGGGCGGCCGACCTGATCGCCGTGCGGTGGGATTTGTCACGGCGCGAGATGGAGGAGTTCGCGCTGCAGAGCCATCTGCGGGCGATCACCGCGATCAAGGAGGGCCGGTTCGACCGGGAGATCGCACCGGTCAACGGCGTCGCGGCCGACGAGTGCCCGCGTCCGGACACCAGTGCGGAGAAGATGGCGAAGCTGAAGCCGTTGCGGCCGGGTGGGCGCACGACGGCGGCGTTGTCGTCGCAGATCTCCGACGGTGCCTCGGCGGTGCTGGTCGTGTCGGAACAGGCCGTGCGCGACCACAAGCTGACGCCACGGGCCCGCGTGCACCACATGTCGGCCCGCGGATCCGACCCGATCTACATGCTCACCGCACCGATCCGGGCCACCCGGTACGCGCTGGACCGGGCCGGCATGTCCCTTGCGGACATCGACCTGTTCGAGATCAACGAGGCGTTCGCGTCGGTGGCGCTGGCCTGGGCCAAGGAGCTCAAGATCGACCTGGGCCGGGTGAACGTCAACGGGGGAGCGCTCGCGCTGGGCCACCCGATCGGCGCGACCGGGACGAAGCTGTTCACGACGTTGCTGCACGAGCTGGAGCGGACGGGTGGCCGGTTCGGGCTGCAGACGATGTGCGAGGGCGGCGGTCAGGCGAACGTGACGATCATCGAACGGCTCTGAGCCGGTCGATCGCCGCCTCGGCGTCCTTGACGATGCCCTCGATCAGGTCCGCGCACGTCGGCAGGTCGCCCAGCAGCCCGGCGACCTGACCGGACGCGAGCACGCCCGCGTCGGTCCTGCCCTCGACCAGGCCGGCGCGCAGCAGCATCGGCGTGTTCGCGGCCATGATCACCTGCGACCACGTGAGGTCCTTGCCGTGCTTCATGGCGAGGCCCTCGCGGATCATCGCGCGCCAGCCCAGTCCGGTGTGCCGCCGGAACCTGGCCGCGTTGGTCACGGCCCTCGCCAGGCTGCTGATCCGGCCGGACTTCTCGAGGTGCTCGACGAGGTCCGACCGCAGGACCCGGTGCGGCAGGCCGTCGACGCGCGTGGTCACGACCGTGCCGTTCAGATCCCGTTGCAGGTACGCGTGTTTCACCGCGTCCGGGACCGTGCTCTCCTGGGTGAGCAGGAACCTGGTGCCCATCGCGATGCCGGCCGCGCCGTACGCCAGAGCGGCTGCCAGCCCTCGCCCGTCGAAGAAGCCACCGGCCGCGATCACCGGGATGTCGACGGCGTCCAGCACGCTCGGGAGCAGCAACGTCGTGGCGACGCCACCGGTGTGACCGCCGCCTTCGCCGCCCTGCACGATCACGGCGTGGGCGCCCCACTTCGCGACCTTCTCGGCGTGCCGGGCCGCACCGATCGACGGGATCACGACGACTCCGGCGTCGTTCAGCTTCGCGATCATGTCCGGTTTCGGGGCCAGCGCGAAGGAAGCGACCTTCACGTGTTCGCGGATCAGCAGGTCGATCCGCTCCGGGGCGTCGTGCGCGTCCGCCCGCAGGTTCACGCCGAACGGCTCGGCCGTGCGGGAGCGGGTCTCCTTGATCGCGGCTTCGAGTTCGGCGTAGGTCATGGTGGCGGAGGCCAGGATGCCGAGCCCGCCCGCTTCGGCGGTCGCGGAGACCAGGCGTGGCCCCGCGACCCAGCCCATGCCGGTCTGCACCACCGGGTGCCGGACGCCGACCAGGTCGGTGAGCGCGGTCCTCACTGCGGGACTTCCCTGTCCCGCTTGCTCCGCGGATCGAGCCTGGTCCTGATCAGCTCCAGCTCCTCGTCGGTCGGCAGCCTGGTCTCGGTGACGTCCTGGACGACGAGCGGGAACGACGTCTGCTTCTGGACCTCGTCGACCGACACGCCGGGGTGCACGGAGACGACGCGCATCGAGTGGTCGGGGGTGTCGAAGTCGAGCACGGCGAGGTTCGTGACGACGCGGTGGACGTCGTGGAACGGCCCCGCCGCGCGGTCGTAGCCGACGCCGGACACCACGTCCACGGCCTCGACCAGCACCCGCGTGCTGTGCCGCGGCACCCAGTAGCTGGTGCGGTGGTTGACGGTGTTGCCGGGAGCACCGCGGAACCCGAGCAGCTGCCGGGTGGGCCGCGCGTGGTCACCGATCGCGGAGATGTTCTGGTTGCCGAACCTGTCGACCTGGTTCGCGCCCATCACGACGTGCCGGCGGCCGTGCGCGACGACGTCGAACACCTTCCGGTACGGCAGCCAGCCTTCCACAGTGGACTCGGGCGTCAGCAGGAACGCCTCGCCGTCGCTGAGCAGGAGGTCGGGCTCGGTGGTGAGGCGGGCCAGCTTGGCGCCGAGGGACGGGATGAGGCCCATCGGGCTGGCGAGCGTCTCCCCGGCTCCGAGGAACAGGTCGGCGCACGCGGCGACGCAGACCTCGGCTCTCGTGATGTCGCTCATCGCAGGAACCTCTCGTAGAAGTCCGGCCACTTCTCCAGGTCGGAGGCCGCTTCCGCGTACTCGCGCTGGAGGGCCTCGTCGCGGCCGTAGTCGGGCACGCAGCTGGTGAATCCCGCTCCACCCGGCGCTTCCACCACGCCGTCGACCATCATCCGGTTGAGCAGCAACGTCTGCGGAGGCCCGTCGAACGTCTCCACGACCTGCTCGCACGAGACGTAACGCCGGTCCGCGGCCAGGCAGAACAGGTCGTCGAAGTACGGGTCCGGCCCGAGGTACTGGGCGTTGCCGTGCCTGTCGGCGCGGTTGAGGTGGACCAGGGCGACGTCGAGCTTCAACGCCGGCATCGCGACCAGTTCCTCGCCGTCGTCGTAGGGCGACCGCACGGTCCTGAGCTCCGGCGCGTACTTCAGCACGTCCGAGCCGAGACCCGCCCTGATCGGCAGGAACGGCAACCGGTGCCCGGCGGCGCGCAGCCCGGTCTGGAACATGCCCTCGTCCAGTTCCAGGACCTCGATCGCACCGGTCTCGCGCGCCCGCTTGAACCACGGGTCGTACGGGATCGAGTCGAGCGAGACGAAGCCGTAGACCAGCTTGCGGACCTTGCCCGCCGCGCACAGCAGCCCGGCGTCCGGCCCGCCGTACGTCACGACGGTGAGGTCGCTGACGCCGGACCGCAGCAGGGCCTTGACCAGGGCCATCGGCTTGCGCCGCGAGCCCCAGCCGCCGATGCCGACGGTCATCCCGTCCTTGATCTCGCCGACGACCTCGTCAGCTGTCATTCGCTTGTCGCGCATGGTTTCCGTCCAGGAAGGCCTGCCGGGCGTGGTCCGACACACCGGTGAGGTTCAGCTCGAAGGTGAAGCCCTGCTCGAAGCGGTAGCTCTGGTGCACGCGCTGAGGGTCGATGCCGTTGATGGCCTCCTTGGCCGCGCGGATCACCGACGTGTCCTTCTTCGCGATCTCCTTGGCGATCTCGCGCGCCGCGTCGTCGAGCTGTGCGCGCGGCACGACCTCGACGACGCTGCCGTGGTGGTGCAGCGTCTGCGCGCTGACGTTGCGGGCCGTGTAGTACAGCGTCCGCATCAGGTGCTGCGGCACGAGTCTGGCCAGGTGCGTCGCGGCGCCGAGCGCGCCCCGATCGACCTCGGGCAGGCCGAACGTGGCGTCGTCGGACGCCACGATGATGTCCGCGTTGCCGACCAGTCCCACGCCACCACCGAGGCAGAACCCGTTCACCGCGGCGATCACCGGCACCTCGCAGTCGTACACGGCCGCGAAGGCCTTGGCGCATCCCCGGTTCGCCGCCACGAGCGCGTTGTAGCCCTCGGCGCGCTGGATCTCCTTGAGGTCGACGCCCGCGCAGAAGCCGCGGTTCCCGGCTCTCAGGATCACCACCCGCGCCTCCGGGTCCTCGCCCGCGGACGTGATGGCCTTGGCCAGTTCGAACCAGCCCTGCGAGGGGATGGCGTTGACCGGGGGATAGTCGACGGTGACCTCGATGATGCCGTTTTCGGTGTGGCTGCTGGAGATTCCCATGGAGCCGCCTTCCGAACCAAGCGATTGCTTGGTAATTTAGCAGTGCCGGAGCGACCGGGGTAGGTGCATGTGGAACTGGACCTCGACGGAGCAGTGGTCCTCGTGACAGGCGGCGTGCGGGGTGTCGGTCTCGGCATCACCCGTGGGTTTCTAGCCGCCGGGGCCGTCGTCGTGACGTGTGCGCGACGTCCCGCCGAGGTGGACGGCGCGTCGTTCGTGGCGTGTGACGTGCGGGATGCCGATCAGGTGGCCGCCCTGGTGTCCGGGATCGTCGCCGGGCACGGCCGGCTCGACGTCGTGGTGAACAACGCCGGTGGGGCGCCGTTCGCGTTGGCGGACAAGGCCTCGCCGCGGTTTCACTCGAAGATCGTCGAGCTGAACCTGCTGGCACCGCTGCTGGTGTCCCAGGCGGCGAACGCGGTCATGCAGACCCAGGCTTCCGGCGGGTCTATCGTGAACGTGAGCAGTGTGAGCGGCCGGCGTCCGTCGCCTGGTACCGCCGCTTACGGCGCCGCGAAGGCCGGACTCGACAACCTGACCTCGTCGCTGGCCGTGGAGTGGGCGCCGAAGGTGCGGGTCAACGCGCTGGCCGTCGGCATGGTGCGCACGGAGCAGTCACACCTGCACTACGGCTCTGAGGCCGGGATCGAGGCCGTGGCGAAGACCGTGCCGTTGGGGCGTCTCGCGTCGCCGGACGAGGTCGGCGCGTGCGCGGTGTTCCTGGCTTCGCCGCTGGCGTCCTACGTCAGCGGCGCGACCTTGGTCGTGCACGGCGGGGGAGAAGCACCCGCGTTCCTGACCGCTGCCGATGGGGGCTCTTCATGAACCGGGTTGTGATCGTGACGGGGGCCGGGCGTGGCATCGGCCGTGCCCACGCGCTGGCGTTCGGTGCCGCAGGGGCACGGGTCGTGGTGAACGACCTGTCCGCAGCGGTCGCGGGCGAGGTGGCGGACCTGATCGGTCCGCGGGCCGTCGTCAACACCGACGACGTCGGCACCTGGGCAGGTGCGAAACGGCTGGTCGACACCGCCGTGTCGGAGTTCGGCGGACTCGACGTGCTCGTCAACAACGCCGGCATCGTGCGGGACCGCATGGTCGTCGGCTGCAGCGAGGACGAGTGGGACGAGGTCGTCCGCGTCCACCTGAAGGGCCACTTCGCGACGCTGCACCACGCCGCCGTGCATTGGCGCGCCGTGCACAAGGCCGGGGGCGCGGTGTCCGGGCGAGTGATCAACACGTCGTCCGGGGCGGGCCTGTTCGGCAGTGTCGGGCAGGCGAACTACTCGGCGGCCAAGGCGGGCATCGCGTCGCTGACGCTGGTGGCGGCCGCCGAACTGGCCCGCTACGGGATCACGGTCAACGCGATCGCCCCGGCCGCGCGGACCCGGATGACCGAGGCGACGTTCGCGGACATGATGGCGGCGCCGGAGGACGGGTTCGACGCGATGGCCCCGGAGAACGTCTCACCGCTGGTCGTGTGGCTCGGCAGCGAGGAGGCCGGGGACGTGACAGGGCGGATGTTCGAGGTCGACGGCGGGCGCGTCTGCGTCGTGCACGGGTGGCAGCGCGGGCCGGAGATCGACAAGGGCGAGCGGTGGTCGCCCGAGGAACTGGGCGGCGTCGTGCGCAAGCTGATCGCCGACGACCACCCGACCCCGGTCTACGGAGCCGAGTAGGTTCGATCATGTGACCCGTCTGGACTCCTACAGGACCGTCTCGGCCGCGTTGTCGCTGCTCAGCGACCACGAACTCGCTGAACTGGTGAACCGCGCCGAGCCGAGAGGGGCGGGAATCGGCGGGCCGACGGCGTTGGCGGACGTCGGCGGGATCCCGGTCTTCGTGAAGCGGCTGCCGCTGACCGACCTGGAGCTGCGGCACGCCGGATCGACGGCGAACCTCTACGACCTGCCCGTGCACGCCCATTACGGTGTCGGGCTGGTCGGGTCGGCAGGCTTCGGCGCCTGGCGTGAGCTGGCCGTGCACACCATGACGACGGACTGGGTGCTGGCGGGTGAGCACGAGGGCTTTCCGCTGACGTACCACTGGCGGGTCCTGCCGCACCCCGGCCAGACGTTGTCCGCGGAACTGGATGAGGCGGTCGGCTACTGGGGGCCGGAGGTGGGTCCCCGCATCGAGGCGCTGAAGAAGTCGACCGCGAGCATCGCGCTGTTCCTGGAGTACGTCCCGCAGAACCTGCACGACTGGCTGAACGGCCTGGACGACCTCGAAAGTGCCTGCGAGATGGTCGAACGTGAGATGGCCGCCTCGGTGGAGTTCATGAACTCCCGCGGCCTGCTGCACTTCGACGGCCACTTCCAGAACATCCTGACCGACGGCGAACGCCTGTACTTCGCCGACTACGGCCTCGCGATCTCCTCCCGGTTCGACCTGTCCGAGGAGGAGATCGCGTTCTTCGCCGAGAACCAGGACTACGACCGCCACTACACCGTCACGCACCTGGTGATGTGGTTCGCGTACCAGCTGCGCTCCCAGGGAGCTCCACCACGGGTCGCGGCGATCCTCGACCGCCACAACGACGTCGCCGCGGTGATGAAGGACTTCTACCGCCGCTTCCAGCACGAGAGCCGGCGGACCCCGTACCCGGCTGCGGACCTCAGATCCGTTCGATGATCGTGCCGGTGGCCATGGCCCCGCCCGCGCACATCGTGATCAACGCCGTCGTCGCGTCCCTGCGCTCCAACTCGTGCAGCGCGGTCGTGATCAGCCGGGTGCCGGTGCTGCCCACGGGGTGACCGAGCGCGATCGCACCGCCGTTGACGTTGACCCGGTCGAGGTTCGGCCGGTGCACCGCGGCCCACGACAGCACGACGGACGCGAACGCCTCGTTGACCTCGAACAGGTCGATGTCGGCCATCTTCATCCCGCTGCGCTTCAGCAACCGCGCGGTGGCGTCGACCGGCCCGTCCAGGTGGTAGTACGGGTCCGACCCGACCAGGCACTGCGTGACGATCCTGGCGCGCGGCTTCAGCCCGTGGGCCCGCGCGAACTCCTCGTCCACCACCATCACGGCCGACGCACCGTCCGAGATCTGCGACGACGTCCCGGCGGTGTGCACGCCGTCGGGAACAACCGGTTTGAGAGCCGCCAACGCTTCGAGCGACGTCTCGCGCAGGCCCTGGTCGGTGTCCACGAGATCTTCGCCGACCTTCACCGGCACGACCTCGGCGGTGAACCGGCCCGCCGCCCACGCGGCCCGTGCCCGGTTCTGCGACTGGACGCCGAACCGGTCGACCTCCTCCCGCCCGATGCCACGCCGTTCCGCGACCCGTTCGGCGGCGACGAACTGGTTGGGCAGGTCGATGGTCCACGAGTCGGGGCGCGGCATCCCGGTCTCACCGATGTTGCTGCGCAACGGCACGCGGCTCATCGCCTCGACCCCGCACGCGACACCGGCGTCGATGGCGCCCGCCGCGATCAGGCCGGCGATGAGGTGCGTGGACTGCTGGGCCGACCCGCACTGGGCGTCGACGGTGGTGCAGCCGGTGGTGTGCGGCAGGCCCGCGTGCAGCCAGGCCGTCCTGGCGATGTTGTTCGACTGCTCGCCCGCCTGGGTGACGGTGCCGCCGATGACCTGTTCGACGGTGGACGGATCGACACCCGTCCGGTCGAGAAGTCCCCGTTGTGCCGCACCGAGGAGCTCGGCGGCGTGCAGGCCGGACAACCAGCCGTTCCGCCTGCCGATGGGCGTGCGCACCGCTCCCACGATCACCGGACTGCCCACGCGAGCCTCCTTGGCCTCAAACTAGAACACGTTCCTGTGTTGCTCCAGATTGGCCGTGTGGGGGCTTCAACACAAGCCGCAAGCGTGTTTGAATCAGATAGAACGCGTTCCACCTAGGAGGTTTCTGTGGGCAAGCCGCGCATCCCGGAAGGCTTCGACTTCACCGACCCCGACATGTACGCGAGCCGGCTGCCGTTCGAGGAGTTCGCCGAACTGCGTCAGACCGCGCCGATCTGGTGGAACTCCAAGCCGCTGGGCAAGGGCGGGTTCCCGGACGAGGGCTTCTGGGTGGTGACGAAGCACCGCGACGTCAAGGAGATCTCGCGCAACAGCGAGCTGTTCTCCAGCCGGGAGAACACGGCGATCATCCGCTTCAAGGACGACATGCCGCGCGACAACATCGAGATGCAGCGGTTGTTGTTGCTGAACATGGACCCGCCGACGCACACGAAGGTCCGCGGCATCATCTCCCGCGGCTTCACCCCGCGCGCGGTCAACAGCCTGCGGGAGGCCCTGGCCGCACGCGCTGAGCGGATCGTCGCGGAGGCGCTGGACAAGGGCAGCGGCGACTTCGTGTCGGACGTCGCGTGCGAGCTGCCGTTGCAGGCCATCGCGGAGCTGATCGGCATCCCGCAGGACGACCGCCGCAAGATCTTCGACTGGTCGAACCAGATGATCGCCTACGACGACCCCGAGTTCGAGATCGAACCGCTGACCGCCGCCACCGAGCTGCTCGGCTACTCCTGGACGATGGCCGAGGACCGGCGGAAGTGCCCGCGCGAGGACATCGTCACGAAGCTGGTCCAGGCGGACGTGGACGGCGCGGGGCTCGCGTCGGAGGAGTTCGGGTTCTTCGTGCTGCTGCTCGCCGTGGCGGGCAACGAGACCACGCGCAACGCCATCACGCACGGCATGAAGGCGTTCTTCGACCACCCCGAGCAGTGGGAGCTGTACAAGGACCAGCGGCCCGCGACGACCGGTGACGAGATCGTCCGGTGGGCCACGCCGGTGGTGTCGTTCCAGCGCACCGCGATGGCCGACACGGAGCTGAGTGGCGTGGAGATCAAGCAGGGGCAGCGCGTCGGGATGTTCTACTCGTCAGCCAACTTCGACGAGGAGGTCTTCGACCGCCCGCAGGAGTTCGACATCACCCGCGACCCCAACCCGCACCTCGGGTTCGGCGGCAGCGGCGCGCACTTCTGCGTCGGCGCGAACCTGGCCAGGCTGGAGATCGACCTGATCTTCAACGCGATCGCGGACGCCATGCCGAACATCAAGCAGGTCGCGGAGCCGCGGCGGCTGCGTTCGGGCTGGCTCAACGGCATCAAGGAGTTCCGCGTCCAGTACGCGTGAGAAACGACTGAGGCCCCTCCACCTGCGGGATGGAGGGGCCTCATGCTGTGTGGCGTCAGGTCTCGACGCGCAGGGTCGCGAGTGCTCGTTCGGTCTCCCAGAACGCCCGCATCGACTTGATCAGGCCGTCCTCGCCCACGTTGTAGACGAACACGCCCTCGGTGTCGACGCGCGCCCCACCGGGCAGGAACGCGCTGATCGTGCCCACGTTCGCGCACTCGGAGCCCGCCGCGAACGAGTCGTGCATCGCGAACTCGAAGCGCTCCACGTTGGCGATCGCGAGGTCCCAGAAGGCGGCGATCGCCTCCTTGCCGTGGTGACCCTTGCCCTCGGCGTCGAACATCGACGGACCCACCGGGTCCTCCACGACGGCGTCCTCGGCGAACAGGGCCAGCCACTCGTCCTTCTTGCCGCTCGAGACGGCTTCCATAGAACGCCACGAGGCCACGCGGGCAGGGGTTTCGGTCTTGGACGCAGTCCAAGTCACAGCAGTCACGCGAACTCTCCGATCACCTCGTCGGCGAAGCGCCGAAGTCCGTCCTTCTTGGCCTGCAGGCTGCCGTCGAAGCCGACGCCGTAGAACAGCCAGGGCACCACGATCGTGTCGGTCACGCCGATCTCGTCGAGCTGCTTGTAGCCGTCGAGCCCGAACCGGTCGATGCACACGGCCTGGATCTCGAACGGCCGCTCGAAGCAGCCGAGATCGGTGAGCTGCGCGATGACCGACCTGAGCTCCTCGAACTTGATCATCGCCGACGTCCAGCCGTCACCGACGCGGGCGGCGCGCTTCAACGCGGCTGCGGAGTGGCCACCGACGTAGAACGGCACCGGCGAAGTGGGTGCCGGCGACATCTGCAGCCGGTCGAAGTCGAAGTAGTCGCCGTGGTACTCGACCATGCCGCCGCCGAGCACGAGCTTCAGCACGTCGATCATCTCGTCCACGCGCGGGCCGCGGTTCTTGTACGGCACACCGCACCACTCGAACTCCTCCGGCGACCAGCCGAGGCCCACGCCGAAGCCGAAGCGGTTGCCGGTCATGTGCGCGACCGACCCGACCTGGCGGGCGAGCAGCAACGGGTTGCGGGAGCCCAGCTTCAGGACCTGCGTGTAGAAGTTGATGCGGGACGTCACCGCGCCCATCGCGGCCGCGGCGACGAACGGGTCCACCCACGGGGTGTCGGCGTTCCACATGCGGGAGCCGTCCGGGGTGTACGGGTAGTCCGCGGACACCTTCTCCGAGAAGAACAGGGAGTCCGGCAGCGCGATCGAGGCGTAGCCGCACTCCTCGGCGCACCGGGCCAACTCGGTCAGCTGGTCGAGCGGGCTCATGGCGATACCGACGGTGAACTTCACGGCTGCTCCGATCCGACGACCCACATGGCGAAGAACTGCGAACCACCGCCGTACGCGTGGCCCAGCGCGACCCGCGCGCCGTCGACCTGGTGGTCTCCCGCGGTGCCCATGACCTGCATGGCGGCTTCGGCGAAGCGCAGCAGGCCGGAGGCGCCGATCGGGTTGGACGACAGCACACCGCCGCTCGGGTTCACCGGCAGGCGGCCGCCGATCTCGGTCTCGCCCGCCTCGGTGAGCTTCCAGCCCTGGCCGACGTCGGTGAAACCGAGGTTCTCGAGCCACATCGGCTCGAACCACGAGAACGGCACGTAGATCTCGGCGGCGTCCACTTCGGACAGCGGGTCGGTGATGCCCGCCTGCTTCCACAACGCCCTGGCGGCGTCCTGGCCAGCCTGCGGGTTGACCTGGTCGCGTCCGGCGAACGTCGTGGGTTCGGTGCGCATCGCGGTCGCGCGGATCCAGGCGGCCTGGCCCGACGTGGGTTTCGACGAGATCACGACCGCGCAGGCGCCGTCCGACGACGGACAGGTCTCGTCGTACCGGATCGGGTCCCACAGCATGGTGGAGGCCTGCACCGACTCGACGGTGATGTCCGGTTGTTTGAGGTGCGCGTAGGGGTTCTTGGAGCCGTTGCGGCGGTCCTTGGCCGCGACCATCGCGCCCACGTGTTCGGGAGCGCCGGCGCGGCGGATGTAGGAACGCACGTGTGGTGCGAAGTAGCCGCCCGCGCCCGCGTGCACGGGCATGGTGAACGGCGTCGGCACCGACAGCGCCCACATCGCGTTCGACTCGGACTGCTTCTCGAACGCCACGGCCAGGACGCGGTCGTGCACGCCGGACTGGACGAGTGAGGCCGCCACGTTGCCCGTGCTGCCGCCGACCGAACCGGCGGTGTGCACGCGCAGCAACGGTTTGCCGACCGCGCCCAGCGCGTCCGCGAGGAACAGTTCGGGCATCATCACGCCCTCGAACAGGTCCGGTGCCTTGCCGAGGACCACGGCGTCGATGTCGGACCAGTCCACGCCCGCGTCGGCCATCGCGCGGTCGATCGCCTCGCGGCAGAGGCCCGCCATCGACACGTCGAGGCGTTTCGCGGCGTGGTGCGTCTGGCCGACGCCGACCACTGCTGCCGGTCGCATCTACTCCCGCCCTTCCATCACGCAGACGAGGTTCTGTTGGAGGAGCGGTCCGCTGGTGGCGTGCCCCAGGACCTTGGTCGCCGAGCCGTCGTGGATCCTGCGCGCGGCCTCACCGATGCGCGCCAGGCCGGCCGCGAACATCGGGTTGCCCGCCAGCACACCGCCGGAGGGGTTCACGGTCACGTCGTCACCGAGCCCGAGTGCCTGGCGCAGCAGGATTTCCTGGTGGGTGAACGGCGCGTGCAGTTCGGCCACCTGGACGCCGTCGGCGCCCGCTGCCTTGCCCGCGGCCACGGCGGAGGGAGAAGTCGTGAGGTCGCGCGTGCCGAACGACGGTGTGTCGGTGCGGTGTTCGAAGCCGGTGATCCACGCCGGACGCTCGCACAGCTCCCGCGCTTTGTCGCCTGCCGCAAGCACGATCGTGGCCGCACCATCGGTGATCGGCGCGCAGTCGTGCCGCCGCAACGGATCCGCGACGTAGGGGAGGGCCAGCAGTTCGTCGGCGTCGACCTCGCCGGACAGCTGGGCGAGCGGGTTCGAGAGGGCGGCGGAACGGCTCTGCGCGGCCACGGCGGCCATCGCGCGTTCGTCCCACAGGCCGTTCTCGATGCCCATGCGTGCCTGGATGCCCGCCAGGCCAAGCGAATCGGGCCACAACGGCGTCACGAGGTACGGATCCAGCTGCATCGCCATGACCCGCCGGAGTTGCCCGGCAGAGGACTTGCCGAAGCCGTAAACCAGGGCGGTGTCGATCTCGCCGCAGAGCAGCTTCACCCACGCCTCGTAGAGCGCCCACGCGGCGTCCATCTCGACGTGCGACTCGGCGATCGGCGGGAAGGCCCCGATCGCGTCGACCGCCGAGACGAAGGAGAACGCGCGCCCGGCCAGGTAGTCCGAGGAGCCCGAGCACCAGAACCCGATGTCGGTCTTGGTGAGCCCGAGCCCGCCGAGCACCTCGTGGAAGATCGGCACCAGCATCTCGACACCGTTGGTGGTGCCGTCCGTCTCGCGCACGCAGGGCGTCTGCGCGAAGCCGACTACCGCAATGTCACGCACGCGAGCCTCACAGGTGCTGGGAGTAGGAGTCGAACGGCGCGTCCGGCTCGCCGGACGGCCTGAAGTGGTCGATGTTCTGCATCGTCGGGCCCCACTCCTCGCGCGGCTTCCACACCGCTTCGACGCGCATGCCCATCCGCACGTCCTCCGGTGCGACACCGAGCAGCAGGTGCAGGAACGGGATGTCCGCGCCGTCGAGCAGCACGTACGCCGAGACGTACGGCGGCGGGATGCGCTGGCCGAGGAACGGCACGTTGACCACGCAGTACGTCGTGATGGTGCCGTGGTCGGACAGCTCGATCTGGTCCGTCGTCGGCACACCGTCCACGGGGCAGGCCGGGCGCGGCGGGAAGTAGACCTTCTCGCACACCGGGCAGCGCTGGGCGATCAGCCTGCCTTCCATGAGGCCGCGCAGGAACGGGTCCTCCGTCGGCGACGCCGAGTGCGTGTAGTGCAGGTTCACCGGCGTGGTGACCATGGTGACGTCGTCGGCCTTCGCGGGCGGGTCGGCCGGTTCGTCGGAGATCTCGAAGCACTCGATGTCGGTGATGGCGCCGACGCGTTCTGGGCGCCACCTTGCGCGCACGCGTGTTCCGGTCGCCATCTGGTCCGGTGAGCCCGCGTCGACGGCGTGCAGCAGCGAGGTGTCCGCGCCGTCGAGCTGGATCAGCGCCCACGCGAACGGCCGGTCGAGCGGCTGTCCTTCGAGGGGCTCGGGGATCCACGACCACCCGCGCACGACACCGGTCGCCGCCACGTCCACGAACTCCTGCAGACGTTCGGCGGTCACGGGGTCGTACTCGAGCGGTGGCACGTGCACGCGCCCGTCGCTGCCGCGGATCCCGGTCACCTTGCGGCGGCGGAGATCCGAGAGGAACCGGCCCAGCGTCGGGCCGAGGGAGCGCGTGTAGTCGAAGCCAACGTCGAGCGGAGCACTCAGCGGCCGAGTCACAGATCAAAGTGAAACAGGTTCTCGAAATGGTGGCAAGATGGGTGCATGAAGCTCGGTCTGCAGCTCGGGTACTGGGGCGCCGGTCCGCCTCAGAACGCCGCCGAACTCGTGGCGGCGGCGGAGAAATTCGGCTTCGACGCGGTGTTCGCCGCCGAGGCGTGGGGCTCGGACGCGTTCACCCCGTTGGCGTGGTGGGGATCCGGGACTTCGCGCGTGCGGCTCGGCACGTCCGTCGTGCAGATGTCGGCGCGCACGCCCGCCGCCTGCGCGATGCACGCGCTGACCCTGGACCACCTCTCCGGTGGACGGTTCGTGCTCGGCCTGGGCGTGTCCGGGCCGCAGGTCGTGGAGGGCTGGTACGGGCGGCCGTTCGCGAAACCCCTGGCCAGGACCAGGGAGTACGTGTCGATCCTGCGGCAGGTGATGGCTCGCGAGGCGCCGGTGCGCAACGACGGCCCGCACTACCCGTTGCCCTATCAGGGGCCCGGCGCTCTGGGGCTCGGCAAACCGCTCAAGCCCATCACCCATCCGCTGCGCGCTGACCTGCCGATTTGGCTCGGTGCGGAGGGTCCGAAGAACGTCGCGCTGACGTCGGAGATCGCGGACGGGTGGCTCGCCATCTACTACGCGCCACGGCTCGCCGGCATGTACGACGAGTGGCTCGACCAGGGGTTCGCCAAGTCAGGCCGTAGCAGGGAGAACTTCGAGGTCGCGGCCACCTGTCAGGTCGTCGTGACGGACGATCCGGCCTCGGTCAGGGCGATGCTGAAGCCGTTCGTCGCTTTGTACATCGGCGGAATGGGCGCGCCGGGGATGAACTTCCACGCGGAGGTGTTCACCCGCATGGGATACGGCGAGGTCGTCCAGGACGTCGGCAGGCTCTTCCAGGCCGGGCGCAAGGACGAGGCGGCGCAGGTGGTTCCGGACGAGCTGGTGGCCGAGATCAGCATCGTCGGCAACGCGGAGCACGTGCGCGAGGAGGTCCGGCGGTGGGAGAAGGCGGGCGTCACGACGCTGCTCGTCGGCTGCCGCGACGTTGCCTCGATCAAGGCCTTGTCGGAGGCTTGTCAGTAGGTGAAACGCGTTCTACTTTGAGGGTGTGGTCACAGGACTCTGGAACATCGCTGCCGATCAGCCGGACCTGACCGCGCTGGTCGATCCGAGTGGTCGCGAGATCACCTATTCGGAGCTCGCGGACACCGCGAACCGCTACGGACGCGGGTTCCGGGCACTGGGGCTCGAACCCGGCGACAGCATCGTGCTGATGCTGCCCAACAGCGCCGATCTGGTGTCGGTGTACTTCGCCGCCTTCCAGACCGGCCTCTACGTCGTGATGGCCAACTGGCACCTGACCGGGGCCGAGGTCGCGTATCTCGTGCAGGACAGCGGTGCCAAGGTTTTCGTCGCCCACGAACGGTTCGCCGAGGCGGCCGTCGAAGCCGCGGCGGGTCTTCCGTCCGAGGCCAAGTTCGCCGTCGGTGAGATCGCGGACTTCACCCCGCTGACGAAGCTCGGCGAGGGCGAGGAAGGCAGGCCCGACGGCCGCACCACCGGGTCGCCGATGCTCTACACCTCCGGCACGACCGGCCGCCCCAAGGGCGTGCGCAGGCCGTTGACCGGCGCCGACCCCGACGTCGTGCCGCCGTCGGCCGCCTGGTTCTTCGGCATCTTCGGGATCAAGCCGCACGACGGGCACGTGCACCTGTGCGGGTCGCCGCTCTACCACACGGCGGTGCTCAACTTCGTCGTCATCTCGATCCAGCTCGGCCACACGACCGTGCTCATGGACCACTGGGCGCCGGAGGACATGCTGCGGCTGATCGAGCAGCACAAGGTCACCCACAGCCACATGGTGCCGACCCAGTTCCACCGGTTGCTGGCTCTGCCGGACGACGTGAAAGCCAAGTACGACATGGGTTCGCTGCGCGCGATGATCCACGGCGCGGCGCCGTGCCCGCTGGAGGTCAAGCGCCGCATGCTCGACTGGTGGGGGCCGGTCGTGATCGAGTACTACGCGGCCACCGAGGGCGGCGGCACGGCGATCACCGCTCAGGAATGGCTGCGCAAGCCGGGATCCGTCGGCCTGCCCTGGCCGACGTCCGAGATCAGGATCCTGGGCGAGGACGGCACCGAGCTTCCGGTCGGTGAACAGGGCCTGGTCTACATGCGGATGGGCGACGCGACCTTCGAGTACCACAAGGACGCGGAGAAGACCCGGGCCGCGCGCGTGGGCAGGCTGTTCACGTTGCAGGACATCGGCTATCTGGACGAGGACGGCTACCTGTTCCTGTGCGACCGCAAGAACGACATGATCATCTCCGGCGGGGTGAACATCTACCCGGCGGAGATCGAGGGTGAGCTGATCTGCCATCCCAAGGTCGCGGACGTGGCGGTGTTCGGCGTGCCGCACCCGGACTGGGGCGAGTCGATCAAGGCCGTCGTGCAGCCCGCGGACGGCGTCGAGGCTTCCGAGGCCCTGACCGAGGAGCTGCTGGAGTTCGCACGGACTCGCTTGGCGAAGTTCAAGCTGCCGCGGACGGTCGAGTACATGGCCGAGCTACCGCGCGATCCGAACGGCAAGCTCTACAAGCGAAAGCTGCGCGACCTTGCGTGACCTCATCAAGATGACGCCGGCCGAGGTCGAGACCTTTCTCCAGGGCCAGAAGACGTTGATCGTCGCCACCATCGGCCGCACCGGCCTGCCGCACCTCGCTCCGATGTGGTTCGCGTGGGTGGACGGCGAGCTCGTCTTCTGCACGGACCGCAAGTCGCAGAAGATCGTGAACCTGCGACGGGATCCGCGCTGCAGCGTGCTGGCCGAGGCGGGGGAGACCTACGACCAGCTGCGCGGCGTGCACATGGAGGGCGTCACCGAGTTCACGCCGGACCTCGGCCGGGTGGTGGACGCCGTCGTGGCACGCAACTTCGGCGAGGTCGGCGCCGACCCCGAAGCCCGTGAAGCGTTGCGGAAGGCGATGTCGCGACGCGTCGCCGTGATCTTCCGTCCGACCAAGACCGCCAGCTGGGACCATCGAAAGACGATGTCTGGAGTGAACCCGTGAACCTGAACCGCCGTCAGGTGCTCGCCGGAGCCGGTCTCGCGCTGGCCTCCGGACTGGTCAGACCCACCGCAGCCTCCGCCGATCTCGGCGAGTTCGACGTCGTGGTGGTCGGCGCGGGCGCGGCCGGCATGACCGCCGCGCTGACCGCCGCCAAGCGCGGCCTGAGCTGCGTGGTCGTGGAGAAGGCGCCGACCTACGGCGGCTCGGCCGCTCGCTCGGGCGCGGGCATCTGGATCCCCAACAACGAGGTGATCCTGGCGGCCGGTGTGCCGGACACGCCCGCGAAGGCCGCGCAGTACATGGCGGCGGTCGTCGGGGACATCCCGCTCGTGCGGCAGCAGGCCTACCTGGCGTACGGGCCGCAGATGATCTCGTTCGTCATGCGCAACAGCCCGCTGCGCTTCCGGCACATGGACGGCTACAGCGACTACTACCCGGAGTACCCCGGCGGCATCGCGAAGGGCCGTTCGATCGAGCCGGAGATGCTCGACGGCCGCGTCCTCGGCGCCGAGCTGGCGAACCTGAACGCCCCCTACCTGGCCACGCCGGCCGGCATGGTGATCTACGGCGCGGACTACAAGTGGCTCGCGCTGGCCCTGGTCAACGCGAAGGGAGCGGCGACCGCGGCCGCCGCCCTGGCGCGTGGCACCGCGGCAGCCCTGGCCGGGCAGAAGCCCCTGACCATGGGCCAGGCGCTGGCGGGCGGCCTTCGCGCGGGTCTGTTGCAGTCGAACGTCCCGGTCTGGCTGAACACCGGTCTGACGGACCTGATCGTGGAGAACGGCGCCGTCAGGGGAGTGCTGACCTCGCGGGGGGCCGTGCGCGCACGGCGTGGCGTGATCATGGGTTCGGGCGGCTTCGAGCACAACGCGGCCATGCGCGCCCAGTACCAGCGCCAGCCCATCGGTACTCAGTGGACGGTCGGCGCGAAGGAGAACACCGGCGACGGCCACCGCGCGGGCCAGCGGGCCGGTGCGGCGCTCGACCTGATGGACGACGCCTGGTGGGGTCCCGCGATCCCGGTGCCCGGCACCCCGTACTTCTGCCTGGCCGAACGGACGCTCCCCGGCGGCCTGATGATCAACGCGGCCGGCCGCCGGTTCGTCAACGAGGCCGCACCCTACAGCGACGTCGTGCACGTCATGTACGACAAGAACCCGGCCGACCCGTGCATCCCGGCCTGGCTCGTCGTCGACCAGAACTACCGCAACAGGTACCTGTTCGCCGACGTGGCACCGACCCTGCCGCTGCCGGACGGCTGGTACCAGTCCGGCGCCGTGGTGAAGAACTGGTCGCTCGACGGCCTGGCCTCGGCCATCGGCGTCCCCGGCGCGAACCTGAGGTCGACCGTCAGCCGGTTCAACAACCAGGCCATGACCGGCCGGGACCCCGACTTCAAGCGCGGCGACAGCGCCTACGACCACTACTACACGGACCCGGCGGTCTTCCCGAACTCGTGCCTCGCACCGCTGTGGGCGCCGCCGTTCTACGCCTTCAAGATCGTGCCCGGTGACCTCGGCACCAAGGGTGGTCTGGTGACGGACGCGCGGGCCCGTGTGCTGCGGCCGGACGGTTCGGTGATTCCCGGTCTGTACGCGGCGGGCAACGTGAGCTCGGCCGTGATGGGGCGGAGCTACGCCGGGGCGGGGTCGACGATCGGGCCCGCGATGACGTTCGGGTACATCGCGGCGAACGACGTCTAGGGGCAACGGCAGTAGGTGGGCACGTCGGTGAACCGCACCTCGTCGGTGATCTGGACGAACGGCCAGCCACCGGTCTCCGCGAGCAGGAGATCGGTGGTCGTGCTGTCTCCGGCGACGAGGCACACGGTTCTCCCCTCCGTCAGCGCGGTCCTGACCGCGGCCGTGAACTCCGCGGTGCCCTTGGGATGGCCGACCTCGCCCGAGACGAACACGCGCTGAAACCGGTCGGCCAGGCCGGACAGGCGCAGCTTCGCGCGCTGGAGTGACCGGCAGCCGTCCGTGGCGAGCCACAGCTCGTGGCGTTCCCGGAGTGAGTCCAATGCGGACTCGACGCCGGGGAACGGCCGTACCAGCTCGCTGCGCAGTCTGCGGAAGGCCAGAGCGGCGTCTGCGGCGTCGGCGGAACTTCCCAGATCGTCCAGGGCGAGTCGCCACGCCCGCACGTCGTTGCCGACCAGGGCTCGGATGGTCGCCTCCGGCATCGGCAGTTCGTGGAAGTCCGCCCAGAGCGCCTCCCACGAGGCGACCCGTTCGACCTCTCGGTGTGCGACGTGCGGGTTGCCGCGCCACTCCCGGCGGGCGGCGGCCAGCACGGTGTCGACCGCCTGGTCGCCGGAGGCGATCGAGAGTTCGTCCAGCACGGCGGAGACGGCGGCGCGTGCCGCGGTGCCGTCCGGGATCAGGCAGTCGTCGAGGTCGATGATGGCGACGGCGCGGGTCATGAACAGACCCTCGCACACGCGAGCGTCACTCCCACACCGTGACCTGACCGGTGATCGTCGTGCTGTCCACGGCGGTGACGTCGACCAGGAAGGTCCGGCCGCCGGGTGTCCTCCCGCAGACCCGGCTGCCGGCGACCAGGTTCGTGGCGTCCCTCGTCCCGCGCTGGGAGATGCCGGTGTCGCACTCGGCCCTGCCCGGGGTGCCGTCGCCGGTCCACTCCACCAGCCAGTAGTTCTCGTCCCCGTGGAGACGGCCGGGCGTCAGAGGCCAGACGTTCATGCCGTCCATGCCGCGAGGTTGTTGGAGATCGAGGTTGTAGCTGCCGAACGCCACGGTGCCGCTGAACCGCACGCCGTCGCCCGTGGACACGGGTGGGAGTGTGGCCGCTTTGGCGACGGTCGTCGTGATGACCGGTGGGACGACGGCCGGTGCACTGACGGTCTGGCGCGCTGTCGGGACGATCGGGGCCGGTCGGCCGGCCGTCGTCGTGGCGGGCAGGACCCCGGCGGAGACCGGTGCCGTGGTGACGGCGGCCTCGGCCGAGTTCGCACCGGTGACCGCCGCGGGCGTCTCCCTCGTCGGCTCGCCAGAAGGCGACAGCTTCGTCGCCAGTGTGGACACAGCCGCGACGGCGACCACCACCGAGGCGGTAGCACCCCAGAACGCCTTGCCCCGCTTGGGCTTGTCGGGAGCACCGAGGTTGAACGCGATCGACCCGGCCTGGAACGCCGTGCCGCTGACGTTGCCCTCGATCTCGTTGCCGGTCTCCTGATCGGCGTGTGTCACGACTGGCCCCTGCCCCGGACTGCGGATGTTCGACTCGCAGATCGGAGCGGTGCCGCCAAGTGTTACGGACACGAACGAATTGGTCCGGGAGGTGTCTACCGGCCCTTGAACTCCGGCTTGCGCTTCTCCGCGAACGCCCGCGGACCCTCCTTGGCGTCCTCGCTGGAGAACACCTCCATGCCGAGCCGAGCGTCCACTGTGAACGCCTCGTTCTCGTGCATGACCTCGGTCTCCCGCATGGTCTGCAGGATCTTCCGCACCGCGATCGGGCCGTTGGCCGTGATCAGCGCAGCCAGCTCCATGGCTTTGTCCAAGGCCTGACCGTCCGGCACCACGTGCCCGATCAGCCCGATCTCCTTCGCCTCGGCCGCCCGGATGTGACGTCCGGTCAGCAAGAGGTCGGCCGCGACCGTGTAGGGGATCTGGCGCGGCAACCGCACCGCCGAGCCGCCCAGGGGGAACAGACCCCAGCGCGCCTCCGAGACGCCGAACCGCGCGCTCTCACCGGCCACCCGGATGTCGGTCGCCTGCAGGATCTCCGTGCCGCCGGCGACCGCGGGGCCTTCCACCGCGGCGATCAGCGGTTTCGTCAATCGACGTCCTTTGAGCAGTGGCGCTATGACGGAGAAGTCGAACTTGCCGGCGTTCTCGCTGGGGTGGTTGGACGTCATCGCCTTGAGATCCGCGCCCGCGCAGAACGAGCCACCCGCACCGGTCAGGACGCAGACGCGGACGTCCGGATCGGAGTCCACCCGGTCCCACGCCTCCTTCATGATGGCCAGCATGGGGCCGGACAGAGCGTTGCGGACCTCCGGGCGGTTCATCGTGACGACCAGGACGTTGCCGGCCAGCTCCACCAACGCATGGGGTTCTGTCGTGGTCGTCATTCACGGGCCTCCTGGATCGAGTCTGACCGCACGGGGGATTGTCCAGAACAGTAACACGTTCTACTTTGCGTACCATGGCCCTCAACGTCGCAGACCTCGTTGAACACGCCGCCGACACCGTGCCCGACAGGACCGCGCTCGTGTGCGGGTCCAAGCGGGTCACCTACGCCGAGCTGGAGTCGCGAGCCAACAAACTGGCTCATCACCTGGCAAAGAACGGCGTGACGCAGGGTGCGCACGTGGGGCTCTACGCGCGCAACTCGATCGAACTCGTCGAAGCCATGCTCGCGGTCTACAAGCTGCGTGCCGTGGCGATCAACGTGAACTACCGCTACACCAAGAACGAGTTGCAATACTTGTTCGGTGAGGCGGATCTGACCGCTCTCGTACACGAACGGCGGTACTCGCCGTTGGTCGCGGAGGTCGGTGCTCCCGGCCACACGGTCGTGATCGACGACGAGACGGACGAGGACTTCGCCGGCGCCGACTACGAAACGGCACTCGCCGAGGAGTCCGGCGAGCGGGACTTCGGGCCGCGCAGCCCCGACGACCTCTACATCCTGTTCACCGGTGGCACGACCGGCATGCCCAAGGGCGTGATGTGGCGGCACGAGGACGTGTGGCGCACGCTCGGCGGCGGCATCGACTTCGTCACCGGCGAACGGCTGACGGACGAGTGGCAGCAGGCCAAGGCGGGCAAGGACTACGGGCTCATCCGGCTGTGCCTGCCGCCGCTGATCCACGGCGCGGCGCAGTGGGCCGTGCTGGGCGCGTTGTTCAGCTGCAGCACGGTGGTGCTGGTGCCCAAGTTCGACCCCGCCGAGATCTGGCGGGTGATCGAAAGGGAAAAGGTCCAGGTCGCCGTCATCACCGGCGACGCCATGGGCCGGCCGCTGATCGAGGAGTTCCAGCGCGGCACGTACGACGGCTCGTCGCTGTACATCCTCAACAGCAGTGCCGCGTTGTTCTCCTACACCGTCAAGAAGCAGTACCACGAACACCTGCCGCACACGACGCTGCTGGAGTCGATCGGGTCGAGCGAGACCGGGTCCACCGGCATCGGCGCGGTGCCCAAGGAGATCGTGAAGACCGACGGCACCAAGGTGAAGCTCAACGAGGACACCATCGTCATCGACGACGACGGCAACAAGCTCGAGCCGAAGCCCGGTGTCATCGGCAAGCTGGCGCGCGGCGGTCACATCCCGCTCGGCTACTACAAGGACCCCGAGAAGACCGCACGGATGTTCGTGGAGGTCGACGGCAAGCGGTTCACCGTGCCCGGCGACTTCGCCCGGTTCGAGGAGGACGGCGACGTCACGTTGCTGGGGCGCGGCAACACCTGCGTCAACACCGGCGGCGAGAAGGTGTTCCCCGAGGAGGTCGAGGGGGTGCTGAAGTCGCACCCGGACGTGTTCGACGCGCTCGTGATCGGCATCCCGGACGACCTGCTCGGCCAGCGCGTCGGCGCGATCGTCCAGCCGCGCGACGGCGCCACGCCGACGCTGTCCGAACTGGACGCCCACGTCCGCGAGACCCTCGCCGGCTACAAGGTGCCGCGGTCGCTGTGGCTCGTCGCCGAGATCGGCCGCACCCCCAGCGGCAAACCCGACTACCAGTGGGCGAAGCGCCACGTGGAGGATCATGCGCACCAGCCTGTGTGACGAGCTGGGCATCGAACATCCCGTCTTCGGCTTCACGCCGTCCGAGCACGTGGCGGCGGCGATCAGCCGGGCAGGCGGGCTCGGTGTCCTCGGGTGCGTGCGGTTCAACGACGCGGAGGACCTCGACCGCGCGTTGACGTGGATGGACGAGAACACCGACGGCAAGCCGTACGGCGTCGACATCGTCATGCCCGCCACCGTGCCGAAGGAAGGCACGCAGATCGACCTGGCCAGTCTCATCCCGCAGAGCCACAAGGAGTTCGTGCAACAGACGTTGCTGAAGCTCGGTGTGCCACCGCTGCCGGACGGCGAGGGCGGCGAGGGCGTGCTCGGCTGGCTGCACTCGGTCGCGCGCTCACACGTCGACGTGGCCCTGGCACACCCGATCCGGCTCATCGCGAACGCCCTCGGCTCACCCCCCACCGACGTCATCGAGCAGGTGCACGCGGCCGGTGTTCCGGTAGCCGCGCTGGCCGGCAAGGCCGAGCACGCGCGGCGGCACGTGGCCAACGGCGTCGACATCGTGGTGGCGCAGGGGTACGAGGCCGGCGGGCACACCGGCGAGGTCGCGACGATGGTGCTGGTGCCGGAGATCGTCGACGCCGTGGACGTCCCGGTGCTCGCCGCCGGCGGCATCGGGTCGGGACGGCAGGCCGCCGCCGCGATGGCGCTCGGTGCGTCCGGCGTGTGGATGGGCTCGTACTGGCTCACCACCGCCGAGTACACGCTCGGGAACTCCAGCACGCAGCAGGCGTTGCTCGCCGCCGGTTCCAGCGACACCGTCCGCACCCGCATCTACACCGGCAAGCCGGCGCGGTTGCTGAAGACGCGGTGGACCGAGGCGTGGACGTCCGCGGAGGCACCGGACCCGTTGCCGATGCCGTTGCAGAACATCCTGGTCAGCGAGGCGCACCTGCGGATCGCCCGGTCCGACGACCCGTCCGTGGTCTCGATGCCGGTCGGCCAGGTCGTCGGGCGGATGAACGAGGTCCGCCCGGTCGCGGAGGTCCTCGAGGACCTGCTGGCGGAGTTCGACGCGACGGTCGAACGCCTCACCAAGCTGCGCTGAGTTTCAGGAGCTGGGCGGTCGCCCCGCCCAGCTCGAACTCGTTGCGCTTCGCCGCGGTGAAGTAGCGGTGCACGTCGTGGCTCATGTCGATCCCCGTGCCGCCGTGGACGTGCACGGCGGTGTGCGCCACGCGGTGCCCGGCGTCGGCGGCCCAGAACTTCGCCGTCGCCACCTCTTCCGCCGCGTCCAGGCCCTCGGAGAGGCGCCAGGCGGCCTGCCAGAGGGTCAGGCGGATCGCCGCGACGTCGATGTACGCATCAGCGAGCCGTTGCGCCACGGCCTGGAAGCTGCCGATCGGCCGGTCGAACTGCACGCGGGTCCGCGCGTACTCGGCCGTCAGCTCCAGGGCGCGTTCGGTGACGCCGAGCTGCAGAGCGCACAACCCCAGCGTGTAGCGCGTGATCAACCAGTCGGGGGACAGGCCGGGCACCACCTCGCCGGTGCCGGAGAACGCGAAGCTCCCCGCGTCCGAGCCGTCCACGAGCTCCTGGGGAGTGATCTCCAGCTGCTCCGCCTCGACGAGGAACACCTGCTCTTCCTGCGCGACCAGGAACGTGGCCGCCTCCGACGCGAACGGCACCGTCGTCTTCACGCCGCCGGCCTCCGACAGCGCCACGGACAGCACGGTTCCCGGTGTCAGCCAGCGTTCGCGCTGGTCCGGGGTGCCGAACTCGGCGAGCGCCGACGCCGCGACCGTGGTGGGCAGGTAGGGCACGGGGGAGACCGCGCGGCCCAGCTCGACCAGCACCGAGCACTGTTCCAGCACCCCGAACTCGTCGGGCTGCTCCGGCAGGACGCCCGACTTGACCAGGTCGAGCCAGGGCGTGTCAGACGAGTCGAGGATCTTGCGGGTCAGCGCGGCCAGCTCGCGCTGGGCCTCGGTGAGTGTGAAGTCCACGAAGTCTCCTTACCGAGGCACAGCGGGCAACCCGAGGCCCACCCGCGCGATGATGTCCCGCTGGATCTCGTTGGTGCCGCCGCCGAACGTCAGGATCAGCGACGACCGGTGCATGCGTTCCACACGGCCGTGCAGCAGTGCTCCCGCGGAGCCCGTGCGCACGATCCCGTTGGCGCCCAGCACCTCCATCAGCAACCGGTAACCCTCGGTCGCGAACTCGGTGCCGAACACCTTGGTCGCGGAGGCTTCCGCCGGTGACGGGGCCTCGTCGGAACCGGACGCGATCCGCCAGTTGACGAGCTTGAGGAACTCCGTCTTGGCGTGCACGCGGGCGAGGTGCAGGCGCACCCATTCCTGTTTCACGGCACCGGTTTCGTCCGCCCATTGACGAACCTCGCGCAGCGCGGTCTGCAGCGGCGCGGCCGAACACAGGGCGACGCGTTCGTGGTTGAGCTGGTTGGTGATGAGCTTCCAGCCCTTGTGCTCCTCGCCGACGAGGTTCGTCGCGGGCACCCGCACGTTGTCGTAGAAGGTGGCGCTGGTCGTGGGCCCGGACATGGTCGGCACGGGCGTCCAGGAGAAGCCGGGAGCGGTGGTCGGCACCATGATGACGCTCAACCCCCTGTGCCGCCGCGATTCCGGGTCGGTGCGGCAGGCCAGCCAGACGTAGTCGGCGTACTGGATGAGGCTGGTCCACATCTTCTGGCCGTTGATCACGTACTCGTCGCCGTCGCGGACCGCCCGCGTGCGCAGGCCCGCGAGGTCGGTGCCCGCCTCCGGTTCGGAGTAGCCGATGGCGAAGTGCAGCTCGCCGGACGCGATCTTGGGCAGGTAGAACGCCTTCTGCTCGGGCGTGCCCAGGGACATGATCGTCGGGCCGATGGAGTTCAGCGTCAGGAACGGCACCGGCGCACCGGCGGCGGACGCCTCGTCCAGGAAGATCAGCTGCTCGATCATCGGGCGGGCCCGGCCGCCGTACTCCTCCGGCCAGCCGATGGTCAGCCAGCCGTCCAGCCCCATCTGGCGGACGGTGTCCTTGTAGACCGCGGCGTCGCCGTAGTCGCCGCCACCGGCGAGCCCGGCCTTGCGTTCGGGCGTCATGAGCGCGGCGAAGTACGCCCGCAACTCCTGGCGCAACTGCTCCTGTTCGGGCGTGAAACCGATGCGCATGACCGCTACTCTAGAACAAGTTCTACTTGATGTCAGGAGGCCGCGATGAAGGTCGGCGTCGACCCTTTGCTGTGCGAGGCGCACGGGGAGTGCATGTCCATCCTACCCGAGGTGTTTGACCTTGACGATGACGAGGTTCTGCAGATCCGGGGCGGTGAGCTGGCTCCGGCCGAAGAGGCTCTGGCGGAACGCGCCGTCGCGTCGTGCCCCATGGGCGCGCTGCGCCTCTCACGCTGATGGACCTTGCCACGAACAGGAACAGATTCTAGTGTGCGACGGGTACGTGGTGCCGCGACCGGCAACCTTCGCCGCGTCTTCCGGCGCTCAGCAGGGCGCCTCGCGGCACCAGACCGTGTGAGCTCAGCGAGGAGTGATACCGGTGAAGGCTGCCGTGCTCAACCAGGTAGGCGACGACAAGCTCGAGCTCCGCGACGACGTGACCACGGCCCCGGTGGGACCGCAGGAGATCCGCATCAGGATCAAGGCGTGCGGGGTGTGCCACAGTGATCTGTCCGCAATGGACGGAACACTTCCGGCCCTGACGCCCGGCGTGGTCGGTCACGAGGGCGCCGGTGAGATCGTCGAGATCGGGAGCGCCGTGACG
Organism: Lentzea kristufekii; assembly: GCF_033949925.1. Taxonomy (NCBI): domain Bacteria; kingdom Bacillati; phylum Actinomycetota; class Actinomycetes; order Pseudonocardiales; family Pseudonocardiaceae; genus Lentzea; species Lentzea kristufekii. Next base: position 104,492 of record NZ_JAXAVV010000004.1, on the reverse strand, counting down.
TCGCTCGCGGTCGGCGACCACGTGGCGATCACCTTCGTGCCACCGTGCGGGAAGTGCGCCCAATGCGTGACAGGCCAATCACATCTGTGCCTCGTGCACACCATCTCGGCGTTCACGTCACCGAGGTTCGTCGTCGGCGGCAACCCGGCCTTCGGGTACGCGGGGCTCGGCGCGTTCGCCGAGGAGATGGTCGTGCCCGCCGATGCCGCGGTGAAGGTCGACGACGACGTGCCGTGGGAGATCGCCGCGCTGCTGTCGTGCGGCATCCTGACCGGTGTCGGCGCCGTGCTCAACACCGCGAAGGTCGAACCGGGCTCCAGCGTCGCCGTGATCGGCTGCGGTGGTGTCGGTGTCGCGGTGATCCAGGGTGCCCGGCTCGCTGCCGCCGCGCGGATCGTCGCGGTCGACCCGGTGCTCGAGAAGCACGAGGTGGCGCAGAAGTTCGGCGCGACGCACGCGACGACGCCCGACGGTGTCGCGGACCTGAACAACCAGCTGAACTTCGGCATGGGCTTCGACTACGTGTTCGACGTGGTCGGCCTGCCCGCGACGATCCGCCAGGCGTGGGACCTGACCCGGCGCGGTGGCCACACGGTCGTCGTCGGCGCGGGCCGGGCCGACGCGATGGTGTCGTTCAGCGCCCAGGAACTGTTCCTGCACGACAAGACGCTGCACGGCTCGTTCTACGGGACCGCGAACTTCCGCCGGGACATCCCGCGCATGATCGCGCTGTGGCGGCAGGGCCGGCTGGACCTCGAAGGCATGATCAGCAAGCGGATCAGGCTCGAGGACGTGAACGAGGGTCTGCAGGCCCTGCGTGGCGGTGGATCGCTGATCCGCCAGGTCATCCTCTTCGACTGACACATCTTCTGGCACATCTCTTCTGGGAGTCTCTTGTGGACCTTGCGGGGAAGGTCGCCGTGGTCACCGGCGCGGGTGCCGGGCTCGGCCGTGCGGAGGCGCTGGAACTCGCCAGAGCCGGTGCGTCGATCGTGCTCAACGACCTGCCGGGATCGGCCGAGGCCGCTTCGGCCGAGATCGAGGAACTGGGCGCGAAGTGCTTCGTGGTCGAGGGTGACGTGGGCGAGCGGAGCACCGCGGACGCCCTCGTCACCGCCGCGATGGAGCAGTTCGGCGGGCTGCACGTCGTCGTGAACAACGCGGGCGTGCTGCGCGACCGGATGCTGTTCAACATGACCGACGAGGAGTGGGACCTGGTCGTGCGGGTGCACCTGCGCGGCCACTTCCTGTTGTCGCGCAACGCCGTCGCGCTGTGGAAGCAGCAGTCGAAGGCGGCGGGCGAACCGGTCTGCGCGCGGATCGTGAACACCTCGTCGGAGGCGTTCCTGCTCGGCTCGGAGGGGCAGGCCAACTACGCGGCGGCCAAGGCGGGGATCGCCGCGCTGACCGTGGCGACCGCCCGGGGCACGAGCCGCTACGGCGTGCGCGCCAACGCGATCTGCCCACGTGCCCGCACCCAGATGACCGCGCACGTGTTCGGCGACGCACCAGAAGGCGACGACTCGCTGGCACCCGAGCACGTCGCGAAGTTCGTGGCGCACCTGGCGGGACCGTCCGGCGAGAAGATCAACGGACAGGTCTTCGTCGTGCACGGCGGCATGGTCGCGCTGATGGCACCACCGACCGTCGAGCAGAAGTTCGGCGCGTTCACCGATCTCGACGGCTACTTCGCCGACCGGGATCCACAAAGGACTTTCGCCTGCACGGACACGATGTCGCTCTAGGAGGAGCCGTGACGCTCACCGTCCAACCGCACCGCGATTCGCTGGGCCTCAAGGACGGCCGGCTCCTCATCGGAGGCGAGTTCCGCGAGGCGGACGAGACCTGGACCCACCACCACCCCGCCACCGGCGAGAAGATCGGCAGCTTCGCCGTCGCGTCGGCCCAGGACGTGGACGCGGCCGTGCGCGCGGCCCGCAAGGCGTTCGACGAGGGACCCTGGCCGCGCAGTCGCGCCGGCGAGCGCATCAAGGTCCTGCGCAAGTACAGCGACCTGTTGCGCGAGAACGCGGACGAGCTGCGCGGCCTGCAGGCGCTGGACAACGGCGTGCCGCTGTCGTTCGGCCAGATCTACGCCACCTCGGTCGGCATCGCGGCGGACATCTTCGACCACCACGCGGGCTGGATCGACAAGGTCGGCGGCCAGACCCTGCCGCCGTACCAGGGCGGCGACCACCTCGCGATGACGTTCCGCGAACCGGTCGGCGTCGTCGCGGCGATCCTGCCGTGGAACGCGCCGTTCGTGCTCTTCGCGCAGAAGCTCGCGCCCGCGCTGGCCGCCGGCTGCACGGTCGTGGTGAAGCCGTCGGAGTACGCGTCGTTCTGCGTGATCCGCCTGGTCGAGCTGCTGATCGAGGCAGGTCTCCCGGAAGGCGTGATCAACCTCGTCACCGGTCCCGGCGACCCGACCGGCGAGGCACTGATCACCCACCCCGGAATCGACAAGATCAGCTTCACCGGCAGCCGCACCGTCGGCCGCCGGATCGTCGAGGCCTCGGCCGGCACGATGAAGCGCGTCTCCCTGGAACTGGGCGGGAAGTCGCCCGCGATCGTGTTCGCGGACGCCCCGAACGTCGGCCTCGCCGCGATGACCTGCATGGGCATGGTCACGATGGGCCTGTCCGGCCAGGCGTGCGTGGCGCACACGCGGGCGTTGGTGCAGCGGGACGCCCAGGAAGAGTTCATCTCGATGGCGCAGATGCTCGCGACCGCGGTGACGTTCGGAGACCCGTTCGACCCCGCCGTGCTGGCCAGCCCGCTGATCAACGGCAAACAGCTCGAACGCGTGCTCGGCTACATCGAGCGCGGCCAGGAGGAGGGCGCCCGCCTGGTCACCGGCGGCACCCGGCTCGACGGCGACTACGCGTCCGGCAACTTCGTCGCGCCCACGATCTTCGCCGACGCCAACAACGACATGGCCATCGCCCGCGACGAGATCTTCGGCCCGGTGCTGACCGTCGTGCCGTTCGACGACGAGGAAGAAGCCGTCCGCATCGCGAACGACACCGAGTACGGCCTGGGCGCCGGCGTCTACACCAACGACGTCCGCCGCGCGTTCCGCGTCTCGAAGGCCCTGCGGGTCGGCATGGTCGGCATCAACGGCTTCCAGCTCGAACCGCACATCCCGTTCGGCGGCTACAAGCAGTCGGGCCTCGGCCGCGAGGGCGGGCAGAGCGCCTACGAGGCCTACACCGAGCTCAAGACCGTGATGATGCCGCTGACCGACGAGATGATGTAGATGCGGCTCGACGGGAAGATCGCCCTGATCACCGGCGCCGCCCGGGGTCAGGGCGCGGCCGCGGCACGCCGGTTCGCCGCCGAGGGTGCTCGGGTGATGATCACCGACGTCCTCGACGACCAGGGCAAGGAACTCGCGGCCGAACTCGGTGCCGAGTACTGCCACCTGGACGTGTCCTCGGAGGAGGAGTGGGCGGAGGCCGTTGCGTTCACCGTCTCGGCGTTCGGCGACATCACGGTTCTCGTGAACAACGCCGGCATCCTGCACTTCTCCGCCCTGGCCGACACGACACTCGCCGACTACCAGCGGGTGATCGGCATCAACCAGGTCGGCACGTTCCTCGGCATGCGCTCGGTCGTGGCGTCGATGAAGCAGGCGGGCGGCGGGTCGATCGTGAACGTCTCGTCGGTCGAGGGCCTGGGCGGGATGCCGTACCTGGTGGCGTACACGGCGTCGAAGTTCGCGATCCGAGGCATGACCAAGGTCGCCGCGATGGAACTGGGACAGCACGGGATCCGCGTCAACTCCGTGCATCCCGGCGCCATCGACACCCCGATGGTCAGCGAGGCCCTGGGCCGCCCCATCGACGTCTCGCCGATGGGCAAGAAGCTGGCGCTGCGCCGGATCGGGCAGCCGGAGGACGTCGCGAACGTCGTGCTGTTCCTCGCCAGCGACGACAGCGCCTACTGCACGGGCGGGGAGTTCGTGGTCGACGGAGGGGCGACGGCGACGCACGCGCTGAACGGTTGACGATTCCCAGCACGCAACCCGGTTGATCTCCACGGCGTCTTCCTGGTCGAGAGGTCAGAACTGGGGAGCCCTGTTTGAAATCACTGTTGTTGACGGCCGCGCTGCTCATCGGACTGGCGCCGGCCGCGGTGGCGACCGAACAGGCGCCGGTGCTCTCCTGGCAGGACTGCCAGGACGGGTTCCAGTGCTCGACGGCGAAGGTACCGCTGGACTACGACCGGCCGTCCGGCGCGAAGATCGATCTCGCGCTGATCAGGCTGCCCGCGACCGACCCGGCGAAGCGGATCGGCTCGCTGTTCGTGAACTTCGGCGGGCCCGGAGCGTCCGGTGTGGACAGACTGCGGGCCCGCGGCAAGTGGGAGTGGCTGTTCTCGTCCGAACTGCGGTCGCGGTTCGACGTGGTGTCGTGGGATCCGCGCGGCATCGGCCGTTCGGCGACTGTGCGCTGCTTCGACAGCGTCGAGGAACAGCAGCAGTTCCTCAACTCCATCCCGGTGTACCCGGACACCACGGCGGAGGAGCCCGCGTTCTACGACGGCTACCGCGAGTTCGCCCGGCGGTGTGAGGAGAAGTCCGGCGACCTGCTGGACCACGTCTCGTCCGCGAACTCCGCTCGTGATCTCGACCTGCTGCGCAAGGCAGTGGGCGACAAGAAGCTGACGTACCACGGCATCTCGTACGGCACGCACCTCGGCGCGATCTACGCGAACATGTTCCCGGACAAGGTCCGCGCGCTCGCGTTCGACGGCGCGCTCGACTTCATCGGCAACGCCACCGGGCACGGTGACCAGGGCACGACCGTGCCGCTGGACACCCGCCAGGACGTGCCGCGCGGTGTCGCCGAGACGTTCGACCAGTTCCTGAAGCTGTGTGCGGCGCCTGGTGCGCAGTGCGCGTTCGCGGGCGGCGACCTGAAGCAGAAGTGGGCTGATCTGGTCGCTCGCGTGACCGCGTCCCCGGTCACCACGCCGGACGGCCGGTTCGACCGCGTCTCGCTGATCAGCCTCGTCTGGGACGCGCTGGCGCAGCCGGACACCTGGCAGGACACGGCTCGGGTGCTGCAGGGCGTCTGGGAGGCACCGGCCTCGCTGACCGCGTCGGCCGACTACGTCACGAACCGGTTCGAGGGCTTCAACGCCGTGCAGTGCTCGGACAGCGACTTCCCGCGCGACCCGGCCGTCTACTCGAAGCACGGCAGGAGCGAGGACCAGCGCGTGCCGTACTGGGGACGTCCCGTGGTGTTCGACATGATGGCCTGCGCGTTCTGGCAGGGCCGTGACGACGACCGCTACACCGGGCCGTGGAACCGCTGGACGTCGGCGCCGATCCTGTTCATCAACAGCAGGTTCGACCCGTCGACGCCGTTGCACGGTGCGCGCGACGGTGCCGCGGAGATGGCCCGCACGGGGTTCCTGACCGTCGAGGGTTACGGGCACACCTCCATGTACGTGCGCAGCGCGTGCGCGGAGAAGGTGAAGCGGGAGTACCTCTTCACCGGTGTGCTGCCTGCTCAGAAGACGTGCGGCATCGACAGGTCGCCGTTCGCCTGAGTTCGCTTTCAGGAGGGCCTCGCCGGCGGGGCCCTTCCTGAAACGGATCACCGCACGACGTGACGGCTCATCCTGGGTGACCTACGTTGGGGTTCATGCTGAATCCGCTGACCCAGGTGCCGCTGGAACGGTTGCGCCGGCGCACGAGTGTGAAGTGGCGGCAGTTCCCGGACGACGTGCTGCCGTTGTGGGTGGCCGAGATGGACGTCGACCTGGCCGAGCCCGTCAAACAGGCGCTCATCGACGCACTGGACCTCGGCGACACCGGCTACCCTGCCGGTACCGGCTACCAGGAGGCGCTCGCGGCGTTCGCGGAACAGCGCTGGGGCTGGAGCCTCCCGGTGGACCGCACGGCGCTCGTGTCCGACGTGATGCTCGGCATCGTCGAGCTGATCAAGCTGGTGTCCGGGCCGGGCGACCCCGTGATCGTCAGCCCGCCGGTGTACCCGCCGTTCTACCTGTTCGTCCGGAGCATGGGCCGCGCGGTCGTCGAGGCACCGCTGCGGCTCGGCCGCCTCGACCTGAACGTGCTGGAGTGGACGTTCCAGCACGTCAAGACCGACCGTCCGGTGTACCTGCTGTGCAACCCGCAGAACCCGACGGGCACCGTCCACACCGTCGAAGAGCTGACGGCCCTCGCGCGGCTGGCCGAGACGTACGGCGTCCGCGTGATCGCCGACGAGATCCACGCGCCGCTCGTCTCCAGGAGCACCGCGTTCGTGCCGTACCTGAGCGTCGACGAGAACGGGATGTCGCTCATGTCCGCGTCGAAGGGCTGGAACCTGGCCGCCATGCGGGCGGCGGTCGCGATCTCCGGCACCGACGACCTCGCGAGGTTGCCCGAGGAGGTCAGCCACGGGCCGAGCCACTTCGGCACTATCGCGCACGCGGCCGCGCTGCGCGAGGGCGGCGAGTGGCTCGACGCCCTGCTGGCCGGTCTCGACGACAACCGCAAGCTGCTCAAGAACCTGCTCACCGAGCACCTGCCCGAGATCGGCTACGAACCCTCCGAGGCGACGTTCCTGGCCTGGCTCGACTGCCGTGCCATCAGCGACGACCCGGCCGCGTTCTTCGTCGAGCGGGGCAAGGTCGCCCTGATGTCGGGCGCCGAGTTCGGCAGCGGGGGAGCGGGCCACGTCAGGTTCAACATCGGCACCTCTCCCGAGATCATCACCGAGGCCGTGCGCAGGATGGTTGCCAGCCGCTGACAGCGCGCTGTGCGCGATCTGCCAGCGGGGCGGCGCACAGTTCCTCCTGAACACGAGGGAGGAACGATGGCACTCGCGATCAGGGCTGAAGGCCTGGTCAAGCACTACGGGGAGACCAAGGCGCTGGACGGCGTCGACCTCGAGGTGCCGGAGGGGAAGGTCGTGGGGGTGCTCGGGCCGAACGGCGCGGGCAAGACCACGGCGGTGCGGGTGCTGGCCACGTTGCTGCGCCCGGACGCGGGGCACGCCACGGTCCACGGCCACGACGTGCTGAAGGACCCGAGGGCGGTCCGGTCGCTGATCGGGCTGACCGGCCAGTACGCGTCGGTGGACGAGGACCTCTCCGGGACGGAGAACCTCGTCCTGCTGGCCCGCCTGCTGGACTTCTCCCGTGCGGGGGCGCGGGCGAGGGCGGCCGAGCTGCTGGAGCAGTTCGAGCTCACCGACGCCGCGGGGCGGGCCGCCAAGACGTACTCGGGAGGTATGCGCCGGCGGCTCGACCTCGCGGCCAGCCTGGTCGGCAACCCGTCCGTGCTGTACCTGGACGAGCCGACCACCGGGCTGGACCCGCACGCCCGCAACGAGGTGTGGGCGGTGGTGCGCAAGCTCGTCGCGAACGGCGTGACGGTCCTGCTCACCACGCAGTACCTGGAGGAGGCCGACCAGCTCGCGGACTCGATCACGGTGTTCGACCATGGCCGCGTCGTGGCCGAGGGCAGGCCCGACGAGCTGAAACGGCGCGTGGGCGGGCAGACGCTGCAGGTGCGGCCGACGTCGTTGCGCGATCTCGACGCGGTGTACCGGATTCTCGGTGACCTGACCGGTGTCCGGCCGACTCGCGACGACGACACGGGACTGCTGACGGCGCCGGTGAACGACCCGGTGCTGCTGTCCACCCTGGTCCGCAAGCTCGACGATGCCGGCATCACCGCGGACGAACTGGCGCTGCGGCTGCCCTCGCTCGACGAGGTCTTCCTCTCGCTCACCGGAAAGCGGAACGAAGGGAGCCTGGTATGAGCACGATCGCGTTGGACAGGGGAGTGCGCCACGGCTTCGCGCTGGCCTGGCGGGGAATCCTCAAGATCCGCAAGAATCCGGAGCAGCTGGCGGACGTGACGATCGCGCCCATCATCCTGCTCGTGATGTTCACCTACCTCTTCGGTGGCGCTCTCGCCGGGAACACCGACGCCTACCTGCAGATGCTGGTGCCGGGCATCCTGGTGATGAACATCCTGCAGGCCAGCATGACCGCCGGTGTCCAGCTGAACACCGACGTCTCCAAGGGCGTCTTCGACAGGTTCCGCGCGATGCCGATCGCGAGGTCGGCGCCGCTGGTGGGCGCGGTGCTGGCGGACGTCGTGCGGTACGTGGTGTGCGTCGTGGTGCTGCTGATCATCGCCACGGTCATGGGCTACCGGATCCAGACGGGTCCGGTGGAACTGCTGATCGCGGCGGGGCTCGCGATCGCGTTCGGGCTGTGCTTCTGCTGGGCGTCGGTGTTCGTGGGCATGCTGCTCAAGACCCCGCAGGCCGTGCAGGGCATCATGATCGTGCTGATCATGCCGTTGACGTTCGGCAGCAACGTGTTCGTCGGCACCTCGACGATGCCGGGCTGGCTCAAGGCGTGGGCGGACATCAGCCCCGTGAGCCTGCTGTCGGACGCGCTGCGCGGGCTGCTCAACGGCGGCGCTGTCGCCGGGCCGCTCGCCGGATCGCTGATCTGGATGGCCGGCGCGGTCGCGGTGTTCTTCCCGCTGGCGATGTGGGCCTACCGCAAGCGCGTGTGACCTCACCCGAACCAGAGGCGGGTCTCAGCCGGTGCTGAGGCCCGCCTCTTCGCGCACCCGTTGCAGCGCCTCGGCTTTGGTGATCGTCAGTGGTGCGGGCTCACCCAGTTCGGCGACGAGGTGCCGCACGTCCGGATCGCCCATGTCGAGCCGCCCGCGGATGAGCTGGGCGAGCTCCATCAACCGCCGCGCGGCGTCGTCGCGGCCCTGCCGGTGCCGCACCTGGGCCAGGAGTTCCGCCACCGTCGAGAGATCCGGCATGTCGCCGCGTTCGGACGTCGTCTGGACGGCCACCGCGGCGGACGCCTCGGCGTCGTCGAACCTGCCGTCGGCGATCGCGATGCGCGCGTCGAGCATCGCCACCCACTCCGTGACGAACGTCCCGAGCACGGACGACGCGATGGCGCTCTCTTTGAACTTGATGCTCAGCGCGCGTGCCTCCTCGGTCCAGCCCGCGCGCAGCGCGACCTCGGCCTTCGCGTAGTCGAGCATCGTGGACAGCTGGTCGTTGCCGACGTCCCTGACGAACTGCTCCGCCGCGACCACCTCGCGCGCGGCCGCGCCGTGATCACCCATGCGCGCGTACTCGACCGCGAGCCGCCACCGCTGCTGTATGGCGTCGTCCTGCGACCGCAGTTCCGTCGCCACCTCCAGACCGCGCTGGTAGAGGTCGATCGCCGCCTGGTTGTCACCTGTGTGCGAGACGAACGCGGCCTTCATGCCGAGCGTCATCGCCGAACCCCACCGGTCGCCGATGGCCGTGAACTGGTCGTACGCGCGGTCGCGGGCCTGTTCCGCGCCTTCCAGGTCACCGTCGTCGACCAGCATGAAGCTGTGTGCCCACTCCGCGCCCGCCCTGGCCCACGGATCCTCACTCGCCGCCGCCCGCTTCACCTCGCGCCGCGCCAGTTCGGTGTTCTGGCTGAGGAACGCGAGCATGGGCAGCGCGATCGCGAGTGACGGGTACTTCTGGACGGCGCCGGAGCTCACGCAGCTCTCGATGACCGCTGCCGCCTCCTCCGCGTCCGTCACCCCGGGCACGGCGGCCATGATGAGCTGCATGGCCCGGAACGTGGCGAAGCGGTCGGCCGGCAGCAGGTCGCCGAGCGCGAGCACGTCGCGCACCGACATCTCCGCGCGCTCGTTGTCGCCCTTGACCAGCCAGTACCAGAACGTGCCACCGAGCAGGTCCGCCGCCAGCTCGACCTCGCGGTCGTCGATCGCCCCGCGCAACGCCGCCACGACGTTGTCCTGCTCCGCCTCGTAGACGTCGATCGCCTCGAGCTGCCGCGCGGTACGGGTGAGCGGCTCCCAGCGCGCGGTCAGTTCGCGGTAGTAGTGCCGGAACCGTCCGACGACCTCCCGCTTCTCGCCGGACGCCTCGAGCTGTTCGTCGGCGTAGACCCTGATCGTCTCCAGCATCCGGTACCGCGGCTCGCCCTCGATCTCGATGACGTCCACGATGGACTTCTCGACCAGTGACGTGAGCACGTAGAACGGGTCCGGCAGGCAGACGGCCTCGATCGCGGCGAGGTCGGCGCCGGCGGGGAACACCGCGAACCGCCGGGCCAGCAGCAGCTCCTCCTCGGTCAGCAGGTCCCAGCTCCACTCGACGACCGCGCGCAACGTGCGCTGGCGCGGCAGCGCGGTGCGGCTGCCCGAGGTGAGCAGCCGGAACCGGTCGTCCAGGCGCTGGGTGATCTGCCGGACCGTCATCGACCGCAGCCGCGCCGCCGCCAGCTCCAGCGCGAGCGGCATGCCGTCGAGCCTGCGGCAGATCAGCTTCACGTCGTCCACAGTGGACCCGTCGAGCCGGAACGCCGGCTTCACCGCGCTCGCCCTGTCGAGGAACAACCGCACCGCGCCGAACGCGGACACGTCTGCCTGACCGTTGGGCACCGCGAGCGGGCCGATCGGGCACAGCGACTCGCCGTCGATCGCGAGCGGTTCCCTGCTGGTCGCGAGCACGCGGAGGTTCGGCACCCGGCGCAGCAGCTCGGTGGTGAACTCGGCCGCCGCCCCGATCAGGTGTTCGCAGTTGTCCAGCACCAGCAACGACTCCCCGGCGCCGAGCACCTCGGCGATCCGGTTCATGCCCTCGCTGGCCCGCCGCCGCGGATCCCCGGCGAACGTCACCTCGAACGCGCTGAGCACCGCACCGGCGAGGTCCTCCGCCGCCCGGACACCGGCCAGCGCCGCGAACCACACGCGGCCCTTGCCGTGCAACGGATGCCGCGCCGCCACCTCGGTGGCGAGCCGCGTCTTGCCCGCGCCGCCCGGCCCGACCAGCGTCACCAGCCGGGCCCCGGCGAGCAGCCCGGCGATCTCCGCGAGCTCGTCGTCGCGCCCGACGAAACTGGTGAGCCGCACCGGCAACCGGTCGACCACCGCCCGCGGCCCCAGTTCTCCGCGCACCGCCGCGAGATGGACGTCCTGCAGCTCTTGCGAGGGATCGACCCCCAGCTCGTCGGCGAGCCTGCCGCGGACCTCGGCGTAGACGTGCAGCGCGTCGGACTGCCTGCCCTGCGCGCACAACGCCCGCATCAGCAGCCCGGCCAGGCGTTCCCGCAACGGGTGCTTCTCGTACATCGCGGTCAGCGCGGCGACGTCGAGCTCACCGCGGTCCTCCTGCGCGGACAGGCGTGCTTCCTCGAGCCGCGCGGCCGTCGGCGCGGCGAACGGCGCCTCCCGCACGTCGGCCAGCGCGTCACCACGCCACAGCGCGAGCGCCTCGTCCAGCCGCCCGGCGCCGCGCAGCCGTTCGAACCGGAAGACGTCGACGTCCTCCGTCGCCACACCCAGCCGGTAGCCGCCCGGCTCCAGCGCGACCGGGCAGACCTTGCGCAGCCTCGACACGAGCGACTGCAGCGCGTTCACGGCGTCGGCCGGCGGCTGCTCGCCCCAGAGGTCGTCGATCAGCGTCGTCGTCGGCACCGGGCGGCCCGGGTCGAGCGCGAGGCGTGCGACGAGCATGCGGACGCGGGCACCACCGATGTCGACCGGTGTGCCGTCCTCGGTCTCGACGGTCGTCGGGCCCAGCAATGCCACGCGCACACCACCAGCTTTCCAGACGTGCTCGCGGCGGTGTGCCGAACCGGCCGCCCGGCGATGCCAGCTGATCAAGGAATTCGATTCGCTTTTCCTATTGGCGCGAGGACAGGAGGGTCTGAACGGGTGACGGAGCGAATTCGTCGTAGTCCGGAGTAACGCTCGGCGACGGCGGCTCGATCACATTGGCGCCTGGACGTCATGAAACACGAGCGAGCGCTGCCGGGGCGGTCGTGCGTTGTCTTCGAAAATGGTCGACGGAATGTGCAATGCAGGCCGTTGGATCGAACTGACCTGGTGTTATCTGCGGAAGTGGGCATCTCGCAGCGAATTTCTGGACAGAAAAGGGACGAAGTCCTTGTTGCTGTCGACCATCGTGTCGCTGTGCTGAGCGGAGAGGACGAACCGTGCCCGGAGAAAGCCTGAACGTTCTGACTGGACCCGCTGTCTCCGGGCAGCGGAGCACTTCTTGCCGCGGCTGCTCGGCGCCGGGAGAAATCGGAGACAGGTTCTGCGGGAACTGCGGTCTCCCGGCTGACGCGGTCGTGGTGGCGAGCGCTCCGGCGCCCTCTGGCCCGACGCCGGCACCGGTGCCCCGGCCCGGACGACGGCAGGGGCCTGACCTCGGCGAGGTGACCCGGCTGACCGGCATGGCCGGGCAGACGCACCTCGCGGCGTTGCTGTCCACTCCGGCACGCATGTGCGTGGCGTGCGGTGTGGACATGAGCGCGGACGGGCCGTGCTCGCAGTGCGGAAGCCCGATCGACTTTCTCGCGGCGCCACCGCACGACGTCCTCGGCGACGTGTTCGAGTACCGGAAGATGCTGCGAAAGCGCCATGCCATGCGCATCGGCACGAGCGCGGACGGCCCGCTCTTCCTCCTGCACGACGGCAAGGTCGAGCACCGTGATGTGAGCACGCTGAAGCCCGCGCCGCTTTCGTTGCCCGAGAACGGGAACAACTGGCTGAGCCCGGCCGCAGCCGTGCTGCGGGCCGCGCTCGCCCTGGAGTCGTCGCAGCTCAGTCTGCCGTGGTCGTCCTCGGTCCTGTTCGACCGCGCCTTCGCGCACGCCCGGTCACACCCCGGCTTCGGTCGCCGCCTCGCGCTGGACCTGATGACCCTCGGGCACGCCGAGCTGACCGGTCACTGCGGACTCGGTGAGTCTGAACAGGCCTGGCTGCGGCTCGTCTCCGCCGCCCGGCGCGACGACGTCGCGGACGTGGTCGACGCGGCAGCGGTGCTGCCCGCGGACAGGTACCGGCACAAGATCGCGGTGCTCGCGGTGTTCGCGGCCGGACTGCACCGGGTTCGTGACGCGGCCCAGCGACTTGCACCGTCGCTGGCGGCCTTTGCGGACACCGAGCCGCTCGCCGGTGTCGTCCAGCGCGTTCTGCGCATCACCCCGTGCACACCGGGCCGCCGCCGCGAGGACGTCGCGATGCTGGCCGGGCTGGTCAACGCGCCCGCTCCCGTCCTCGCGCTCGCCACCGCCCCGTTGCCGGAGATCAGACCGGAGCACGCCCGGCTGCTCGGAGCCCGCGGCCGGGTCGCGGCCGTGCACAGCTCGCCCCGGGCCAATTCCGCCCTCATCGCCGGGAGCGACCTCGACGCCGCCCCGCTCGCGGTCGTGGACGGTCTGATCGACGCGGGAGTCCTGACCGCCCACCAGGTCCACGGCCTGAACCGGAACCCGGACGACGCTGCCTACCTGCTGGCCAGGACAACCCCGCAGGACCTCACGGACGAGCAGGTCACCCAGGTCGGCCACGTGGACGAGAGCGTCCGTCGCGCTCACGAACGCGGCGTGGCGGACGCGGGGGAGCGAGCGCCCGACAGCGCGATGGGCAGGCACCTGCGCGCCCTGGACGCCCTGACGCACAACAGGTTCGACGACGTGCGGATCGACGAGACGCTGCCGGAGCACGCCGATGTCGTCGGCAGGCTGGCCACCGGGCTGCGGCGGGCGGCGGAGTCCGGGGAGGCGGCCGCCGCGCTGGACGAGGTGGTGCTGGCCGACCGCACGACGTGGCAGCCGCTCGCGACCGTGCTCAACGCAGGCGCGTTGCTGCGCGGTGAGTCCGTGCGGCAGCGGTTCCCGGCTTTCGCCGACTGGCTTTCCCTGGTGGCGACGCGGGAACGGCTGTTCCTCGCCGACTGGGCAGGTGCCGCGCGGGAGGCACGCGGTTGTCTTTCGCACGCGACGGACGAGGCGATTCGGGACGAGGCGCACAACCTGCTGGCGTGCGCCCTGCACCACCTCGGTGAACATGGAACGGCGCTGAACGAGCTCGAAGTCGCGATCGAGGGCGAGTACTCGGTGGCGTTGCTGGCCAACATCGCCGTCGTCGCGACGCACCTCGACCGTGAGCTGGCCGCCCGGCACCTGACCAGGGTCGTGCGCGAAGCACCGTCCCAGGCAATGCGGGCCAACGCGGCGATGCGCGCACTGCGCATGTGGCAGAGCGACGGCTCGAAGATCTGGGACGGCGAGGACGTCGAGGCGAACAAACTGCCCGCGATGCTGCGCGAACCGTTGCGCACCATCATCACGCAGCCGATCAGCCTGGAGGAGTTCCGCGAGGTCGCCCGCGTCCTCTCCCGCTTCGACGCGGAGTGGCTGCGCGCACCGCGAAGCCTCGCCGCCTCGCCGCACACCGGTTCGCTCGAGGCGGTGTTCTTCCGGGCCAAGGCGAGCGAGGACGCGTACACGGCGATCGTGAACGTGCTCGCCACGATCACCGACTGGGACTCCGCCCCGGACTGGATCCGTCAGGAACGCGACGACCTGGTGGAACAGACGAAGGAGTTCCTGATCGAGCACATCGACGACCCGGACAACGTCGCCGGCGTCGTCGCCCTCGCGCTCGCCCGGCAGGTGACCGGTCTGAGCCGGTTCGACCAGACCTGCCTGCTGCTGCTGGGCGTGGGGACCCTGACCTACCACCTGTCGTTCCGCGACGAGGAGATCGCGGGCTCGCTCGTCGACTCCTACACGGCTGCCCGCCAAGCCGCTGCCGCGCTGCCGGAGGACGAGCGCGCGAAGGTGGGCTCCCTGCTGGACCTCGCCCAGCGCCGCATCGGGCTCAACCTCTACAAGGCGCGGGCGCGCGAGGTCGAGGCGCGGATCGACATCTACAACGCCGCGCTCGAGTTGCTCGACCAGGCCCAGACGGGCAGCAGCGCCTGGTTCGCCGGGCGGCACGAGGTCGCCGAGACCGTGGACATGTGCACACGGGTGCGCGAACAGCTGACGCCGTGGCTGCGCGGAGCGGACAGCGAGGACCTGCGGGCGTTGCTGATGGACCTGCTCGACCACGTCCGCGAGCTCGAGACCAAGGCCCGCCGCGTGCTGGGCAACTGACAGGAGGGCAGGCCATGGACAACCACAACCCGTACCTGTTGCTGGGCGTGGACTACGGCGCCGACGCCGCGGTCGCCCGCCGGTCGTTCGCCCGCGCCGCCAGGAGGATGCGGCGGGCGGGCGGTGAAGCGGCGGTCTCCATCGAGGACCTCAACCGGGCTCTGCACGAGATCCAGCAACGCGACCACGATCCGGCCGACGCCGTGGACCAGTTCCGCGTGCCGGCCAACCCCCAGGTCTTCCGGCCGGGCAGCACCGGTGCGTTCGCCCCGGCCCCGCGTCCGCTGGCTCGCGCGACCGAGGTCAGCGAGTCCGATGTGGACGTTCTCGAGGACTGGCTCGCGGACGACCTCTGGGAGCTGCTGGGGGCGATCACACCCCGGCTGACGCAGTTCGACGACGGATACACCCGGTAGGAGAGGACAGTCGATGACCCGCAGGACCAGGGAAGCTGCAGCACGGCTGGAGCGGCTCGAGCAGATGGTCGACGGCATCAGCCGGTCGATCGACAAGATCGAGGTCGCCACGATCGTGCGCGACCCGTCCTCCGGCTTGTCGGCCGAGGCGTACGACGGGCTGCGCAAGCAGGTGGTCGCCGCCGCGGGCAGCCGGATGCAGCACCTGCACCAGCTCGCCCGGTTCGCCGACGCGGTCGGATCCGGGCACGTGGAGGCGTTGCCGGACCTCGTGCGCGAGTGGATGGGCCAGTCGGGTCTGGTCATGGTCCACGACGCCACCGACGACCGGTACTACGACGTGCTCGGCGGTGAGGGCGACGAGCTGCGCGTGCTGCGGTTCGCCTACGTCGACGCGATCACCGGGCGGCCGATCGTGATGGGCCAGGCGGAACGAGTCAAGTCCACTGTGGATCTCGGTGCGCACCGGCGCGTGGACGCCGGCGACCAGGAAGAGGTGCGGTCGTGAACCCGTTCGGAATCGACTTCGGCACGACGAACTCCGTCCTGGCCCAGTGGAACGGCAGATCGGTGGACGTCCTGCCGATCGACGCGCCGCCGCAGGACTGGGCCGACATGGGCTTCGACAAGGTCATGCCTTCGGTGCTCGGGATCGAGCCCTCCGGTGAGACCAGGTTCGGGTGGCTCGGCAAGAAGATGGGCAGCGGCAAGCTCGAGGCCGTCAAACGCTTGTTCGCGACGGAGGAGTTCGTCGAGATCGGTGGCCACACCGCGTCCGTCGAGGAAGCCGCCGCGCTGCTGTTCGGGCACATCCGGGGCGCCTCGCCGGGCATCACCGTGGACCGCGCGGTCGTGACGATCCCGGCGAACAGCCGCGGGCTCGCGAGGTTCCGCACCAAGCTCTGCGCGGGCCTCGCCGGCATCGAGGTGCAGGCCCTGCTGAACGAGCCGACCGCCGCCGCCATGGCGTACTCGGTGGACGCGACCCGGGACCAGAACGTGCTGGTGTTCGACTGGGGCGGCGGCACGCTCGACGTGACGGTGCTCGAGACCATTGAAGGCGTCTTCATCGAGCGCGCGTCGAAGGGCATCCCGCGCAGCGGTGGCATCGACCTCGACGTGGCGTTCGGCCAGGCGGTGATGGACGCGCTGCCGGTGCGCCCGTCGTGGAGCCCGGTGCAGGAGGCGCAGTTCCGGCTGGAGGTGGAACGCGCCAAGATCCTGCTGTCCACGCAGGACGAGGTGAACATGAAACTGCCCGACGGCCGGTACCTCCCGGTCACGCGGGCGATGTTCGTCAAGGCGATCAGCACGCACCTCGACGAGGTTCGCCGCCCGATCGAGCAGTGCCTCGCCGACCTGTCGATCAGCCCCGCGTCGATCGACCAGCTGGTGATGGTCGGCGGCAGCAGCAAGATCCCCGCCGCCCGCACGATGGTGTCGGAGATGCTCGGCCGCGAACCCGCGGGCGGCTGCGACCCGATGACGGCCGTCGCGCAGGGCGCGGCCATCGCATCGGCGATCCTGATGGGACAGCTGGACAAGGACTTCTTCGTCGCGACCGAGCACGCGCTCGGGACCGTGGTGCACGACGACCACCAGCGCGCTCACTTCAGCGTGCTGATCCCGCGCAACCACCAGCTGCCCGCCAAGGCGACCGACACCTACCACCCGGCGGCCCAAGGGCAGAAGGAGGTGCGCATCCGGGTCATCGAGGGAGATCCCGAGAAGGGCGTCGACCACGACGACAACGTGATCCTGCGCGAGTGGGACATCTCGGTCGACCCGGACCGCGGCATCACCGAGAACGCCTTCACCATCACCTACGAGTACAACGTCGACGGCATCCTGCACATCGTCGTGACCGACATAAGGACCGGCACCGTGCTGCTGCGCGACGACGTCTCGTGGGGCGTCACCAAGGACAGGTCGAAGCTCGTCGAGCTCGCCAAGCGGGTCAGCGTCACGATCGACACCGGCGCGGTGAACGGCGCCACGCCCCGCCAGGTCGCCTCGCACGCCGCCGACCCGGAGGTCGCGGCGCTGACCACGAGGGCGAGGTCGAAGGTCATCCCGTTCGTGGACGACGACGAGGCGGCCCGCATCGAGGCGATCTGCGCGGACCTGGAGAGCGCCACGGGCGCGGGTGCCGACGAGTGCAAGGAGGCGCTCTCCAGTGCTCTGCGCCCGTACGCCTATCTCCTCGTCTGACCACGCCGAGTGCCGGATCGTGCCGATCTACCTGGTGTGCGACCTGTCCGCCTCGATGGCGGCCGGCGACCGCACCACGGCCCTGCGCGGGTCCGTCACCGCGTTGCGCGACGCGATCTGGGCGAACCCGGTCGTCAGCGACACCGCGCGGGTGGGCGTGCTTGGGTTCGCGACCTCGGCGTGGGTGGTGCTCCCGTTGTGCGACATCGCGACGATCGACGAGATCCCGCCGCTCGCGCCGGCGGGACTCACCAGCTACACCGCGGCGTTCCGGCTGCTCTCCTCGACGATCGAGGCGGACGTCGCCCAGCTCGCCGCCGACGAGTTCGGGGTGTGGCGGCCGATGGTGTTCTTCATCAGTGACGGTGAGCCGACCGACAGCCGCTCCGAGTGGCAGGCCGCGCACCGGCGGTTGCTCGACCCGGCCTCGCCGTGGCGGCCCGAGATCGTGTCGTTCGCCATCGGAGACGCCAACGCCGCGACGCTCGCCCGCGTGGCGACGACGAGGTGTTTCGCCGCCCGGTCCGGCGAGGTCGTGGAGAACGCCATCGCGGGGATCGCCGACATCGTGATCCGCAGCGTCGTCGCCTCGGGCACCGCGGGCGCCCCCGTGCTGCCCAAGGGCGTGCCCGCCGGGTTCGACGAGGTGGACGTGCTGTGAGTCGTGGAAACGTGGTGCGGGCGGCCGATGTCGCCGAGGGTGCGCTCCTCGGCGAAGGCGGGCAGGGCCGGGTCACCGAGGTGCTCGCGATCGGCGGGCTGCCCGTGCGGGACCTCGTGATCAAGCGCTACCACGACGGCATCGCGATCAACCCGGCCTCGCTCACCCGGCTCGTCGCCCTGCGCCGGTCGATGTCCTCTGTGGACGCGGCGGCGCTGGACGCCGTGGCGTGCTGGCCCCGGGCGGTGCTGGTCTCCGGCGATCGAGCCGTCGGCGCACTGCTGCCGCGGGTGCCGGCGGACTTCACGTTCGACCTGCGCATGCCCGGCGGCGGCAGCACGGCCACGTTGCGGGAACTGCAGTTCCTCATCGCGGACGCGGCGTTGTTGCGGCGCAGGGGGATCGAGGACCCCGACACCGTCACCCGGCTGCGGGTGCTGGCGCACTGCACCGAGGTCGCGGCGATGCTGCACCGGCACGGTGTCGTACTGGGCGATCTGTCGGTGAAGAACGTGCTGTGGCGGGCCGAGCCCGAGCCCGCCGTGTACCTGGTCGACTGCGACGGCGTCCGGCTGGGAGGCGCGGACCCCGTCTCACCACAGCCCAACTCCCCTGGCTGGGACGACCCGCTGTTCCCCGGCACGCAGAACCAGCAGTCCGACGTGTACAAGTCCGCCCTGGTCGTGCTGCGCGCCGTGGCGAGGAACTTCCACACCAGGGACCCGGAAGGCGCTGCGGAGGTGCTGGGCCGGGGGCTGATGCCGCTGCTGCGGGCGTCGCTGCGCGCCGAGCCGGGCAGCAGACCCCCGATCTCCGCCTGGCCGGAGCCGTTGCTCCGCCGGGCCGCCGAACTCCGCACACCCACCAGGCCGGAAGGCGTGACCACCCGATGAGTGAAGACAAAGCCAAACTCCTGCCGTTCTACGTCGTCATCGACGTCTCGTACTCGATGGACGGCGAGAACATCGTGGCGGCCAACGACATCATGCCCACACTGCTCGACGCGCTCGGGCAGAACCCGATCCTGAGCGACAAGGTCCGGTTCTGCCTCGTCGACTTCTCCGACGACGCGCAGGTCCTGCTGCCCCTGTGCGACATCCTCGAACCGTCGCTCACGGTGCCGGGACTCGCGGTGCGGGGCGGGACCTCGTACGCGGCCGCGTTCCGCATGCTGCGCAAGACGATCGAGGACGACGTCGCCCAGCTCAAGGGCGACCACTACAGCGTGCACCGGCCGGCCGTGTTCTTCCTGAGCGACGGTGCTCCGACCGACGAGGACCACGAGTGGCGCGACGCTTTCGCACAGCTGACGGAGTACGACCGGCAGAGCGGCACCGGGTTCCCGATGTACCCCAACTTCATCCCGTTCGGCGTGGCGCAGGCGGATCCGCGGGTGATGCAGCAGCTGATCCATCCGTCGACCGGCGGCAAGCAGATGCGCATGTTCATGATGGACAAGGGGAACACGCCCGCCGAGGCGATCAGGGCGATGGCCGAGATTCTCGTCTCCAGCGTGGTGAACTCGGGCAACGTGATGGCGGGAGGCTCGTCCGGCATCGTCCTGCCGACCACGGCCCAACTCCCCGCCGGGATCAACTCCTACGGCGCGGACGACGACGATTTCCTGTGAGCGGAGGACGAACGCGGCGCGACGAGGAGAACCTGATGTCCCCTGGCAGACACGCGGCAGGGCCCGAGGCGGCCACGGAGGAGGAACCGGTGGAGTGGGAAGAGGGCGCGCGACCGTGCGCGGTCGGTGATCCGGGCAGGGCGGCGAGCACGGTGGTGACCGAGTGGGACGCGAGGTTCCTGTTCCGCAACGACTTCCTGGTGGACGGCGTTCGTCTGCCCGCGGTGGAATCACCGGTGGCCGACCTGCGTGCCGCGTGCGTGCGGGGGCTGAAGAACCGCTACTACGGCAAGGTCTGCCAGGACGAGTACGGGTTCCTGGTGTCCCCGGACCGCCGGTGGCTCGTGATCGCCGTGGCCGACGGGGTCGCCCAGGGCACGCACTCGCACATCGCCGCCCAGATCGTCGTCAGGTCGGGTTGCCGGGCGTTGTCGGCCCTTCTGGGGCAGGACGACCCATCACGGATCGACTGGACCGCGTTGCTGCACCGGCTCGCTGACGAGGTCGTGCGTTACGCCCAGGCCGAGCTCGGCCTGGGGGACCGGGTCGACGTGGCCGGAACGCTCGCGACGACGGCGTTGTTCGCCGTGGTCGGGCTGACACCGGACGAGGACGGGTTCCTGCCGGCGTACGTGATGCCGTTCGGCGACTCGTCGGCGTGGGTGCTGCGTCCGGACGACGAACGGCCGTGGATCGCTCTGCAGCCGGTGAAGAACGAGGGGAGCGTGATCGCGTCGTCCGCCACGGACGCGATTCCCCTGGTGCCGCACGAGCTTCCCGCAGCCGTCAAGACCAGCATCGCGCCGGGTGAGGCGCTCGTGCTGATGACCGACGGCGTCGGTGACGCACTGGGCGCGGGTTCGGGGGAGGTCGGCCAGTTCCTCGCCGCGTCCTGGAGAGAACCACCGGAGGCGCTCACGTTCGCCTCACAGGCGAACTTCGCCCGGCGCACCTACGACGACGACCGCACTGTCGTGGCGGTGTGGCCGGTGCGCCGGTCATGAACGACGAGGTCGACCTGGCGGAGCTGGGGCAGCTGGGCGACCGGATCGGCAAGGGCGGGCAGGCGGTCGTGTACCTCGTGCCCGGCCTGACCCTGCCCGACGTCTCCGGCCCTCTGGCGTACAAGGCCTACCTGGGTCAGCAGTCGGCACCCCACGGCTTCCGGGCGATCGTGCGGGTGCGCAGCGCGATGGACGTCAGGGACCGGCAGCGGCTCGACACCATCGCGGCCTGGCCGGCGCGGGTGGTGCGCTCCCAGGGCCGGATCGTCGGAGTGTTGATGCCGTTGATCCCGGATTCCTTCTTCCAGCGGCGAACACTGCCCAGCGGCAGGCCGAGTCGCGACCCGCGGGAGGCGCAGAACCTCTTCGTGGCACCGGAACTCGCCGCTCGCCTCGGCATGCCGTCGTTGACGGGCGCCGACCGGTTCGCGGTGTGCCGCGACCTGGCCGGCGCGCTGTCGTTCCTGCACGCCAAGGGAATCGTCTTCGGTGACCTCAACGCGAAGAACGAGCTGTTCCGGCTCACCCCGGAACCGACGGTGATGCTGGTGGACTGCGACGCCGTCCGCATCCGGGGCAGTGCGGCGGTCGTCCGCCAGCTCAGCGCACCGGACTGGGACCCGCCGGAGGGCGTGGTGCTCACCCAGGCCACCGATGTGTACAAGCTGGCGCTGTTCGTGCTGCGGGTGCTGAGCCCAGGCCCGCAGGCGTCCACCGCCCGCGCCCCGGAGCGGGTGCGCCGGCTGTTCGACGCCGAGGGCTGGGAGCTGCTCGTCCGCTCGCTGTCCGCCCGTGCGAAGGACCGCCCCGCCGCGTCGGCCTGGTACAGCTACCTCGCCCTGCGCACACCGCGCCGCACGTCCACCGCGGTCGCTCCGATGCTCGCCGCGCGGCCATCGGAACCCCGGCCTCCGATGGTCACGAGCGGCTGGCGGCGGGACCCCGCCACCGGGCAGTGGGTGCCGGCCACGTGAACCGGGCTTCGCACTGCGCATCCCAGCCCGGTGGTTTTCGCCGAGAACGAATGGCTGCGCGTCCGTGCGAACGCGTCGGGCGGGCGGTCTCCGCTGGGCCTGACCGAGATCACGGTGTCCGGCGCGCAGTTCATCGGCACGACCGTGTTCAGACCGGGTCCGGCGCGGGGCGGTGCGCGATCAGGTAGTACCCGCCGTTGCGCTCCCAGATCTCCTGCAGCAGCTCGACGGGCAGCATGACTCCGGGCCTTCCCGTCGGATCATGACCGACGAGCCCGATCGGCTCCCGCATCTCGTCGACGGCGGCTGGGTGGTGCACGAGCTCGACGGCGTTCGTGAGGTACCAGACGTGGTTGCGCGGCGGCAGTTCGTCCGTGTTGGGCAGCAGTTCCTCGGGGAATCGGGGATCGGTCCGGTGGATCATGTCCCGGGCGTTGACCTCGATCGAGACGATGTATCCCTCCTTGACGAGCTCGGCCAGCTCGTCGGTGGTCCCGCCACGCCGGCGGTCGCCGTCGAGGCCGACGGATCTGAGCAGCTCGACCTGCTGTGCCGAGGTGACCCCGCCCCACTCCTTGGCGTCGTCGCTCCGCGTGTCGCACAGTCCTTCACGTAGCGCCGTGTGCACGAGCTGGGTCTCGGACGTCTGCACGCCGAGTCTTTCGGCCATCTTGCTCACCACGGTGATGCCGCAGGTGTTCTGGATGCCGAGGTCGTTGCGGGCCTGTGGAAGCCAACGGTCGACGTCGTCGTTCGGGCTTCCACTGATCTCGACGTTCTCGATCTCCCGTGCCATCTGGATCCGGCTGTGACCGTCCAGGCGTTTCCGGGCGATCGCGGGATCGTCAGCGCCGTCGTCGATCGCGCCGGTGGAGTCGTTCGTCCCGTCCTGCGGACCGCGACCGTTGACGATCACCTCGGCGAATCTGCGGTAAGCGTTGTACTCCGGGTCGGACCGCCCTGGGGACTGGTCGTCGGCTGCGGGATCCGGCACGTGGGCGCCGATGCGCCGTGGTGTTCGTTCGCCCTGGCCGGTGACCGGTTCGGAAGCCTGGTCGACGGTTCGGGTGAGTGCGGCGTAGTCGAGCCGGCCGGAGGTGTCGTCGGGTTGGCGAGCCGGGTCAGCGCGGTGTGGCCGGCTTTCGCTCGACACGACTTCGGGTTGGGTGGAGGTGGCCGGCGACGGCACGAAGTCGAGATGGCTTTCTCGGTCGAGGGCGTCGTAGCTGAGTTGGTCGGTGGTGTCCTGGGGGGACGTGCGGTTGTGCTCGTTCGAGGAGGCCTCGCTCGGCGGTGTTCCGGGCTGCCAAGCGGTGGTGGGCGCCGGGGCGAGATCACGGTGGATCGTGCGGTCGAGCGCGGTGTGGCCGAGCTGCCTGGCGAAGGAGGGCTCGGGCGGTCGTGGTTCGGCGTCGGGTGCGGGAGCGAGGTCGTGCTGGAGGGTGAGGCTCAGCGCCGTGTGGCCCAGAGGGCTCGCCAGGCCCGGCTGCGGGCGCTCCGCAGCGGTTTCAGGCACCTGGCTGCGGACGCTCTCGCTCTCGGAGTGTGGTGAGTGGGAGTCGATGTGGTGTGGTGCGTGCCGGTCCGGGGCGGCGTTCGGTTGCCAGGCGGTGGCGGGAGCGGGGGCGAGATCGTCCTCGAGAGTGCTGTCGGATTGCCCGGACTGTTCGGGCGGCGGTGGCTCCAGCTCGAACGCGGGCTTGAACTCCGGTGCCTCCTGGCCGCCGCCGGGGAACCTTTCCATGATCACGCCTCCCACAGGGATCGGAGCCGGAACGCCGGCCACGCGGAGTTGAGACCGGTCACGTCGAGGGCGCGGTTCAGGCGTTCCGCGGGCGAGTCGCCGCCGGCCAGCGCTGAGGTGAGGTCGTCGACGATCGAGGGCTCCCCGCCCAGTGCTTCGCGCGCGGGGACCATGTCCCGGGCTGCGCTCGCGGTGGCGTTGGCCAGCTGGTCCGCCCAGGTGGCGCCGGGAACGTCGAAGCCCGCCGCGTGCCAGGCCGCCGTCCGGGGGTGGGGGACGGCGGGGTCGTCGCCGGGACCGGGTGGAGCGCCGAGAACGCGGGTGATGCGAGCCCAGCGGAACTGGCCGATGCGCCAGCGCGGTTCGGGCACGCTGACCGAGGCGCCGGTGCCGACCTGGTCCCGCATCACCTCACCGACACGCCTCGCCAGGTCGCGCGGGTCGTACCAGGGCTGGACGTGGACGCCGCGGCGCTTCGCGGACGCGTCGGCCGCTGCCGCGATCGCGCAGTCGAGCACCAAGGGCTTCACCACGCGCAGCCGGGAGCGGAACGGGTCCGACAGCGCGCCGAGCGATTCGCCGACCAGGTGTGCCAGCACCGCGACCTCCGCCCACAGCGAGATCCACGGCGCGTCGCGCAGGTGCTCGGCCCGCACGATCCGGTCCAGGGGGCAGGCGCACTGAGAGGGGCAGGCTGGGCCGCGGGGACGCACCGGCGGCGTGGTCACCGCCGGCGCACGGGATTCGCGTGTTCTGCCCGCGGCGTCGATCGCCACCAGCACGGGGCGGTCCATGCCGTCGGTGTGGGCCACGGCTGTGCCGGGCGGCAGGCTGACGACGTGCTGCGACTGGTCCTCGTCGACGTTCATCGTCGCGCCCACGAAGTCGCGGTCGTCCTTGGCCGGCAGTCGGTGCACGAGTTTGACGGCGCTGTTCTTCACCACGTCGGGAAGCAGTTTGGCCGGGATCTGCTCGGCCACCACGATGCCTTCGCCGTAGGCGCGGACCTCGGCGAACAGGTTCGCGAACATCGTGACGGCCTGGGCGGCCGCGGTGCCGGTCTCGACGTGCCGCAGCAGGCGGTGCGCCTCCTCGATCACCGTCACGTGCGCGAGTCCGGACCCGATCAGGCCGTGCTTCTCGCGCAGCCGCAGCCATTCGAACATCCGCAGCATCACGCAACCGATGAAGAACGCCTTGTCGTTGTCGTCGCCGAGGTCCTCGATCTCGAAGACGGCGTTGCGGGTCAGCAGCCGGTCGAGGTCGAGCGGGTGGCCGCCCTCGAAGAACCTGCCGGGCGTGCCCGAGCGCAGGCTGCCGATCCGGACGCCGACGAACCCCCGCATGTTGCGCTGGACCTCCGGCCCGTAGCCGATGTCGTCGACGGCGGCGAGGCTGTGGCGCTCCAGGTCGGTCAGCGTGGGCCAGCGGGGGAGCACCCCCGACGCCGCGGTGAGCGACGCGCCCAGCGGCAGGTTCCAGCCCAGCGACGTGTAGCAACTCGTCAACGCGCGGGCGAGGATCTGGGGGAACGGCTCCTGCGCGTCGAAAGAAGCGGTGAACAGCGCGCGCACCATGTCGACGTGCGTCTGCAACGGGAACCGCACGCGCCGGCCGTTCACGAGCGTCGAGCTCGGCTCGAGCGGGTTCAACGAGGCGGGAACGGCGTCGGGCGCGCCCGGCCGGATCACCAGCACCTCGGCGGGTGCGATCCGGCCGGCGATCGCGGCGTACTCGGCCTTCGCCGGCTCGACGACCAGCCAGGGGATCCCCCGCCCGGACAACGCTTCCAGCAATGTCCGCACGGTCTGCGACTTGCCCGCACCGGTGGCGCCGGTGACGAAGACGTGCCGGTTCACGCTGTCGAGCGCGACGCCGAACGGCAGCGACGGGGTGTCGGTCGCGTCCAGCACGCGGCCGAGCGCCAGCTCACCAGCGGTCTCCGGCGTGCGGTCGAACGCCGGGCTGGTGGTGACCCTGATCCCCGGCAGTTCCCGCAGAGGAGGGCGCAGCAGAGCGGTGACGGCGGACGTCGCCATGTCACAGGTCTCGTCCCAGCGCAGGTCGGTCTTGGGGCCGGTGGGCCTGACCCGCAGCGGCCCGTCAATGCCGCCGATCATCGCGGCGAGGGCGGTGCAGACGCTCTCGTTCTCGCCCGCGGTCCACACGCGCAGCCGCCACGCACCGAGCGCGGCAGCCTCGTCGAAGTGCGTCAGCTCCGCTTCGGCCCTCGCGAGCCGGATGCGTTCCGAACCGCGCCCGGACCGGCGCTTCTCCAGGTCGGCCACCGTGTCCGACAGGTCGGAGACGCGGGTTTCGAGTGCGGAGGCGGGACACGGCTCGGCGACGACGAGCAGCGCGGCCGGGCGGTCCGGCAGCAGTGCGAACAGGTCGTCCAGCACGGGAGGCGGGTCATCGGTCTCCTCGCGCAGGCAGTCCAGGGCCAGCTCGGCAGGGCGCCAGCAGGACAGGCGGTTCACCGCTCGCACGACCTGCTCCGGCCGCAGCGGTGCTCCCTTGGCGCCCGGCGGGAACGGGACGGCGGCGTCGGCCGCGAGTCCCCCCACCAGCAGGGCGAACCTGCCGTTCGGCCTGGCGCGGATCCAGCAGCACGCGACGGCGCGCCGTGCCGCGTGCGCCAGCGCGAGCTGGGGGAGCAGCCTGCCGCGCAGTTCGGGCAGCCCGCCCTCCAGCCGGGGCACCGAGAGCACCTGGTGGGTCAGCAAAGCGGTTTCCGCAGGCGGCATGGTCACGGCCCCAGCGGGGTGGCAGAGGCGCGGCCGGAACTCGCGATCGCGGGGTCACAGACAGCGATCATCGCGGTGCAGCCGTCGCGGTACAGGGCGATGCCGTCGTCGAGGCGCTGGAACGTCTCCGGCGGCACCACGTCTTCGTGCACTCGTCCCCAGTTCTGCGTGTTGGTGACGCCCGCCGAGCCGCCGGTTCCCCGCACGCTGGCGTTGCTGACGCTGAGGGAGGTCGACACGGAGTTGCCGAAGTTGCGGCCGAAGCTCAGCGCGCCCTTCAGTCCCGCCGAACTGCTCGTGCCGGAACTGCTGGTCGTGCCGGTGGTCACGCCGACGGTCTTGGACTGCGACTCGTTCCACTGGTCCGTCTCGTTGACCGAGAGCGAGAAACCGTTGACCACGAACGTGAACTCCTTGCCGAACTGCTTGGCGGCGACCTCGGCGTCCTGCCGGTTGGGCAGTCGCGCCCACAGCGACGAGTCGACGCCGCCGTGCCCGATCACCTTCTGCGCCTCCTGGGGCACCCTGCCCCACAACAGGACCAGTTGTTTGCCGCGGCGTTGCGCGGTGCTCGTGAGCGCGTCGAGCACCTCGGGTGCGAGCTCCTCCGCGCCCGCCACCACGAGCAGGTCCGGCTGCGGGTGCGGGGCCGAGAACGCCAGCATCGCCGTGCGGGACAACAGCTCCCGTGCGAGTTCCGCGTCCTGTGTGCTACCGCCGCGCTCGACCTCGTAGGTGCGGACGCGGAACGGGCCACCGCCCGAGGTCTTCACGGTTCGCGCTGGATCACGTGCGTAGGCGAGAAGCCCGTCCAGGTCGCCGTGCAGGTCGTTCAGGCGGGCCGCCACGTGCTGGTTGCCGGTGACGACGTCCGTGCGGTAGTCGCGCAGCTCCGTCTCCTCCCGCCGGTCGAACGTGGTCGTGATCGACCGCTGCGGATGTCCGAGCAGCAAGGCGATCGCGTCGCGCAGAGTGGCGAGGTCGTTGGGAACGTCGAGCATCTTCTGGATCCGAGCGAGCTCCTGCCTGGCGCGCAACGCGTCGTTGCGGCCGTGGCCACCCGCGGCCGGGCGCAGCACGTCCGTCACGAGCGAGGCGAGTTCTTCGGGTGTCCGCCTGCCGAACACGTCCACAGTGGATCCGCGGGCCGACAGCACGTCGGAGCGGACATCGGGTACTCCTCGGGCCCGCCGCACCGGTTCGAAGAGGTCCGACTGGGTGAGGTCGACCATGCGCACGCGGCCTGGCGAGGACATGGCGAACGTGACGAGCAGGCTCGACCACAACGCGGGAGTGCCACCGAACACCGGCAGCACGTGCACGTCGTCCCAGGCCACTATCGGATACCACGAGGGCCGGCTGTGGTGCCGGCGCGCGAGCTGGAGCTGGTCGGCCTCCACCTTGCTGCGCCACAAGGCGTTCGCCCGCGCCGGATCGATTCCCGTGGCGGACGGCGGCTGGTCGAACAACGGGCTGATCGGCGCGTCGCCGTGGTCCACCGCCTGCCAGCCGAGCACGATCCCGCTCACCGCGCACCTCCGGAAGTCGTTGTGCGGACGCCTCTTCCGCAACGGGCAGGTCGAGGCCTATCGTCTGCGGCAGCCGGTGCGAGGAGGTCGTGGTGATCGGCAGGTTCTTCAACTCCGTTGGTGGGCAACCGATCCCGGACGTGTTGCCCAAGGAGGGCTGGGTCGACGTACCGGGTGCGTTCCGGTTCGGTTACCCGTGGCCGTGGTCGCTCGCCGAGGACGGCGGCCTGGTGAACGTGTCCGGCGCGGACGAGGAGAACCACGTCTTCGCCACCCTCGTCGCTCCACACACGACGTTCGTGCCGCAGGTGCAGTTCTGGCCGCAGCCGGGAGCCTTCAGCGGTTCGGACACCGTGGTCCGCGAGCTGCCGCGGCTCTACGGGGGAGCGGTGACCGAGGCGCGGCGGGTGCTCGTCGACGGGCGGAACGCTCTCGTCGTCGATCTCGACCTCCCCCACGGGCAACGGGTCTCCCGTCTCGTCGCCGACGCGCCGGGCTACCAGTTGCACGGCGAACTGAGGGTGCCGCGCGCGAGCGCGGCCGGCTACCGGTGGCACTGGTGCGCGATGCTCGGGTCGTTGCAGTGGAGATGACGTCCCCGCCATCTCATTTCCTCAGCACGGTCGTGCCCGCCGACGTGCCTGTGTGCATGAGTTTCTTGGCGTAGCAGTCGTCCTTGCCGATGCCCTGGTCGTCGCACCACAGGTTGGCGTCGGCCCCGGCGCTGAAGGAGCGCGGTACGACGGTGACCCAGAAGTTCTTGCCGTCGTAGCTGGCGAACTCGCCGGACCACAGCAGCAGGGCGTCCGGGTAGCGCTTCTTGACGGTGCGGTAGTCCGCCCAGATCTCGGCGTACCCGAAGGTGACGCCGTTGACGACGAGCCCGGACCTCTTCGAGGACAGCTGCGGGATCCACAGCCCGACCGCGGCCTCGACCGCCGGCCGGTCGCGGGTGACCTGCTGTTCGAGGGCCTGGCGCGCGAGGTCCGCGTTGGTGAACACGTCGGGTGTCGTGGTGGTGGGCGACACGGTCGTCGGCCTCGTGCTGTCCTGCCAGGAGTTCGTCGCCTGTCCTGCCGCCGGGGAGGTCGGCGCGCCGCCGTCCGGGTCGTCCTGTGCGGCCACGGCGAACACGATGATCACCAGTACGACCACGGCCGCAGCCAGGCTTCCGGTCAGCCACGGCGTCTCCCGGCGGACCGGTGCCGTTCGCGGTGCCACCGGTGACTGCGGCGGCGGGATGGCAGTGGGCGCCGGAACCCGGGGAGCGGTCGGCGCCTGCACGGCCGGCGCCGTCACGGCCGAGGGCCGAATGCGCACTCCGCATTTCGTGCAGAAGCTCAGGCCGCCCCGGACGGTGCCGCCGCAACTGACGCAGTCGATCAATGCAGGTCACCTCTTCCATCCGTTTCGGTGTTGTTGACGTGCTCCTCTCTCACTTCGTTCGACCGGTGCTGCGACGTTACCGGGAGTGTCCAGAAAATTGACCGCATTCTTCTTGCAACGCGCGACGGGGTGGCGGCGATGCACTGGTCAGGTTCTGAGCGGAGAGGCGGGATTGTGGAAGCATTCGCGGTTTTGGTGATCATCGTGCTGATCGGCTGGGCCATCTTCTGTCAGGTCCGGGCGCGGGCCCAGACGGACGTGACGGCAGCGCTGAGCGAGCAGCAGGCGGCCCAGCTCGTGATGGAGCACTTCGGGGTTCTGTGGACACAGGTGGAGGGTGCCGGGCACCTCAACTTCCGTCCCAAGCTGCGGAAGTGGCCGCCAACGATCTCGGTCACCTTCACGACGAGCGGCACCTCGCAGTGCGACGTGTCGATCTGGACCTCGCACTGGACCTCCCACTACGGAGTGATGGGACACGCCCAGCTGGCGTGGCGCAAGGAGGCCTCACTGGCTCGAAAGCTGAGCAGCGCGTCATCGGCGGCCAATTGGTTGAAGGGTGCCTGACCACTAATTCGTCCACATTCTGTCAACTTTCGGCGGATCAGCGCGGAAGCGGTCATGATCTTCATCAACTATCGCACCGACGACGGTGATTTCGCTGCCGTGCTGATCGACCGCCACCTGTCCGAGGTGTTCGGCGGGGATCGTGTTTTCCTCGCTTCGAGGTCAATTCCCGCCGGGATGGATTTCGATAAGGAAATCGAATCGAGGCTGGCGGACTGCGTCGTCGTGCTCGCCGTGATCGGGTCGCGGTGGCTCGACGTGTGCGACGGAGACGGCGTGCGCAGACTCGACCTCCCGGGCGACTGGGTGCGCCGCGAGCTGGTGCTGGCGCGCCGGTGGGGGATCACCGTGATCCCGGTCTTCCTCGACGCCACCCCGCGACTGGACGCCGCCCGGCTGCCAGGAGAGCTGGCCGGGCTCGACGCCGCCCAGTACTGCAGGCTGCGCCACCGCAACGCCGAAGACGACCTGACGGTGATCACACGGCTCGCCGGCGACCTGATGACGATCACCGAGCGGGACGTGCGCGCATACCTGACGGCGCTGGCCGGCCGGTTGCGCGGCACCGGGGCCTGGCTGCCGTACCGCTCGCTCGACGACGGCTTCCTGGAGCGGTGGGTCACCGTGGACGACGAGGTGCCGGAGCGCGGCCCCGTCGTGCCGGAGGGCGAGGTCCGCTGGCGGGACGCGGTGCGTGACGTCCGGCTCGGCGTGGTGCTGGCCGACGCCGGTTTCGGCAAGACGTGGTTGCTGCGGCAGCACGCCCTGCGGTTGTGCGAAGGGGCTCTGGCCGCGCTGGACGACGGCGTCCCCGTCGCCGACGTCGAGCTGCCGATGTTCGCGCACGCCCACGAACTGGCCGGGACCTGGCGAGCGACACCGTCACCCGACGGCGTGGCCCGCGCCGCGTTGCACTGGTCTCCCGAGCTTCGCGACAACGCGCGGTTGCGCGCGCATCTCGCATCACGCCTGGACTCCAGCGCGCCCACGTCGCACGTTCTGATCGACGCCTACGACGAGGTGTTCGAGGACGGCGCACGAGACGCGGTCGTCGAAGCGTTCGCGCACCTGGCAGGCCTTGCTGGTGAGCGAACCGGCCCGGTCGTGCTGCTCACCTCGCGGCCGGCGGGTTTCGTCCACCCGTTCGCCGGTGCGGAGACGGTGTTCTTCGAGCTGGGGGTGCTCGGCGAACGGCAGGTGCGCGCGCTCTGGGAGCAGTGGTACGAGCTCAACGGTGGCGAGATCCCTTGGGAGAGGCTCGATCCCGTGCTCGCGCCGCTGTCGGCGATCCGCGCGGCCGCCGGGATTCCGCTGGTGGCCGCCTTCTGCGCGTGGGTCGCGGAGACCGAACAGGTGACCACCAACCGCAGCGGTCTCTACCAGCAGGTGGTCGAGCGGTTCCACCGGCTGGAGTGGAAGAGCGGCTCACCGTCGCCGTTTCCCGCCCTGCGCCAGGACGCCGGACTGCGGGGCCGCTTCCGCACGGCGTTCCGCGAGCTCGGCTGGCACATGGCGACCAGTGGGCAGGCCTGGCGCGACGCGGTACCGGTGGACGAGTGCGAGTCGGTCCTCGACCGGTCGCTGGGGTCGGTCTCGACGCCGAGGAGCCGGGTCTTCGACGCGACGCGGGCGTTCGGCGTGCTGGTGCCGTGGGGTGGCGACGACGCGGCGCCGATCGGCTGGATCCACCGCAGCGTGCACCAGTTCGTCGTGGCGGAGAAGCTCGTCACGCTCGGCGCGGACGAGGTCGCGGAGCTGGTCGGAGAACGGGCGTGGGCTTGTCCTGAGTGGACGGACGTGCTGGACTTCGCGCTGGGGCTGGAGGCCGGGCGCGACGACGGTGACGGGGTGGTGACCGAGGCCGTCTGGCGGCTGGCACGTGGCGACGACGACGGACTCGGCTGGTTCGCCACCGCGTTCACCGCGGCGGGTGCGGGCCTCACCACCGGTTCGGACGCGCGGTCGGAGGTGACCGCACTCGTCTGGCGGTTGTACGGAGCGGGTTTCCTGACCGCGGAGCACCTGGCGAGGGTGCTCGCCCTGACTCCGTCCGCAGATCAGGCCGAGCTGACCGAACTCGTGCGGGCGGCCGCCGGCGAGCACGGCTACCGGGAGTCGACCTGGCAGGCTCTGGCGTGGTGCGGGCCGGTGGGACACGCGGCGTTGCGCGCGGCGATCGTCTACCGGAGTGTGACCGACGGTGCCGCCGCCGCACTGCACCGCGTGGCGCCCGGCCTGGCGGTGGCGGCGATGCGGGAGCGCCTCGCCCGCGGACTGGGCGTCACCCGCCCCGACCACGTCGTGCTGCGCGACCTGGTGGACGAGGACGTCGAGGTGCTGCGCGCGGCGCGACGCCGCAACCCCGCGCTGATCTCGGTCGCGCAGGCTCTCGGCTGGACGGCCGCCGCCACGGCCAAGGCGGACCTCGCCGAGGCGCTCGGCGGCGACGACCCGCGGCACCGGGAAGCCGCGGTGGCGGGCCTTGCCGCCAGTCTCGGCGCGGCGCTCGACGACGCCGGGGTCATCGCGCTCCTCACCGCCGCACTGCACGACGAGGACCGGCGGGTCAGGCTGGCCGCACGCGAGGAGCTGGTGCAGATCGGGCTGCGCGTGCCGTGGGTGGACCGGCTGGTGGACGAGGCGAGCGACGAGCTGTACCGCGACGAGAGCGCACCCCCGATGGACGACCTGGACGCGCTGGCGGCGCGACTGACCGAGATCGGTCCGGCCACGGAGACGGTGCTGCACATGCTGGAGATCGAGCCCGATCTCCTCCAGGGGCCGGTCGGACCCGCGCTGCAGAAGCTGATGGTGCGAGCGGTGGACGGTCTGCTGGAGATGAAGCTCATCCGGCGGATCACCGCCGTCGCCGGCGACCGCTTCGTGTCGGCGGCCGTGGACCGCCTCACCGGCGCCGTGCCGCTGCCGGTCGCGAACCTCCGCCGCATCGCCTGGGGCCTGGTCCACGCCCGGCCGGACGACCCCGCGGTGTTCGCCGCCGTGGCGACCTGCGCCAGGGTGACGTCGGACCCGGCCATGGAGGCGGCGCTGAACGCGCACGACCTGCCACCGCAGGACAAGGTGCGGTACCTGCTCACCTGTCTGCTGGCACTGACCGAGCCGGACCGGGACGTCGTCGCGGTCTGGAGCGGGGCCCTCCGGCACGAACTGGTCCGCCTGTCGCCTCAGAGCCGCGCGCTGTTCCGCGCCGACTGCGTCCGCGCCACCAGCCACGTGCTGGCCGTGCACGGCCTCTCTGATGTCACCGCAACCCGTCGAGAGCTGTGGTGAGCGCTGTGGTGATCACGCGCTCCAACTCCGGGTCGGTGCTGCCGCGCGGCACCCGTTCGGTGAGCATGATCGAGTAGAGGTAGGCCTGGTAGGCGGCCAGTCGCACGCGCGCCGAGTCGGTGAACTCGAAGCCGTGGCCCGAGAGGAGGTCCGCGTCGTCCTCGATCGAACCGAACAGCGCGAGCGACACGAACTCCGCGACCGGATCGCCCCAGAACGCCCGCTCGCCGTCGACCAGCCCGGTGAGTCCGGTGTCGGCTAGGACGTTGCCGTCCCACAGGTCGAAGTGGACCAGCGCCGGGCGCCGCACCTCGTCGAACGCCTTGGCGTGGCGGTGCAGATCGGCCGCGGGGAGCCGCACTCCGTAGCGTTCGGCGTCGGCCCGCACGGCGTCGAACATCCCGAAGAACGCCTCGGTCCACGTGCCGTGCAGGCCGAGCTGGGGATAGCCGAAACCGGGCCCGGTCACCTCGTGCAGCGCCCTCACCGCCTGCCCGAGTTCTCGGCGGAGCCTCGGACGGTCGACATCGGAGCGCCCGAAGACGGGACGGCCCGGCAGGCAGGTGGCCAGGAGCGCGGTGTCGTCCGCGTACACGACCTCCGGCACCGGCGCGACCGCGGAGCCCAGCGTGCAGAACATCGCCTCGGTCCGCATGAGGTGCCGCTCGTAGGTCAGGCCGGGCTGGTCGCCGGGCGCCACCTTCAACACGAACTCGCCTTCGCGAGCGGACACCCGGAACACCGAGTTGTAGGTGCCGCCGCCCAGCGGCGTCGTCTTCGCGTCCGTGAGCCCGGCGGCCGCGAGCGATCGCTGCACAGTCACCTCCGCCAATGTAATGATCGACGGATGAGGACGTACCGGGGGACCGCCGAGGACGCTTGGCGATGGGTGCTGGACCAGGTGTGCCACGACGACAGCGGCGTGTGGATCCCGGAGTTTCCGGGCGGCGACCTGGGAGTCGGGTACCGGGAGGGGATGTACGCGGGCGTCGGCGGGCTGGCGCACGTGCTGGCGGAGATCCGCCTGAGCCGGGAGTGGACGGCTCGCGAGCAGGAGCTGGCGGACGCCGTCGTGGCGCGGGTGCGGGCCGGCATCGGCGTGACGACCGACGCCACGTTCTTCAACGGACTGGTCAGCGCGATCAGCGTGCTGACGACCCTGGGCGCTCCCGGAGCCGGGGCCGCGGTCGCGAGGTTGCTCGAACTGTCCACTCCGGACGGATGGCCGCAGGGGTTCCTGGAGCCGCCGAGGTACCTGCCGGGCGCCCGCGTGCATGACGTTGCCGTGGGCACGGCGGGCGTGCTGCTGGGCGCGGTGTGGGCCCGCCGCCACGACGTCGAGGGCGCGGACGAGCTGGCCCGAACAGCGGCCGACGTGCTGCTGGCCGAACGGGAGCAGGCCGAGGTCGGTGCCAACTGGCGTTGGGTGCCGGAGCGCTTCACGACGAACGACTGGCACAGCCCCAACTTCTCGCACGGGGTCGCGGGTGTCGCCGCCGCGTTCGCGGTGGCGGGTGCCGAGTTCGGGCGGCCCGATCTGGTCGAGGCCGCGGCCGAAGGCGCCGAGCATCTCGTGGCGCTGGCGGACACCGGCGACGGAGGGTTCCGGGTGCGGCGGCGCGTTCCCGTGGAGGACGCGGATCCGTTCAGCTACGGCTGGTGCCACGGCCCGACCGGAACCTCGTTGCTGTGGCCCGCTTTGCGGCACGCGGGCATCGCCGAGGTGGCGGGCGTGGACGTCGCGGAGTGGCATCGCCGTTGCCTGCACAGCGTTCTCGTCTCCGGTCTGCCCGAGCGGAAGTACCCGGGCTTCTGGGACAACGACGGCCGTTGCTGCGGCACGGCCGGGGTCGGCGACATGGTGCTCGACTCCGGGCAGCACACCGACTTCGCGTTCCGCCTCGCCGACGTCGTGGTGGAGCGGGCGATTCCGGACGGATCCGGTGTGTGCTGGCGGTTCACCGAGCACCGCGACGACGACCCGCTGCTGCCGCCCGGCATCGGCTGGATGCAGGGCGCGGCGGGCATCGCCGGGTTCCTGTTCCACGCCGATCGCGTGGAACAGGGCGACACGAGGTCGGTGCCCCGCATGGACACCTGGTGGTCTCTAGGCCGGTGACCAGCCCAGTTCCGGGCCGAGCTTCGTGGCGATGTCGGTGAGGATCTGCACGTAGTCCTCGTGCGCGAAGCTGAACGGCAGTGCGAACGCCACCTCGTCGACCTCCTGGAAGGCGAGGTGCGCGTACAGCTGCTCGGCGATCTCCGCGGACGTGCCGATCAGGTCGCGCTCGAACATGAACTTGCGCGGCCCGAACGGCTTGCCGATCCGCCCGGTGCGTCCCTCTACGTAGGCCTCGTACTTGGCGCGCTGGTCAGCTGTGGCCGAATCGGTCGGGATCACGACGAGGCCTTGGGAGACGCGGCCGCCACCGTGCTCGCGGAACGTCCGGATGTGCGAGCGCTGGATCTCGGCGAAGTCCTCGGACTCCTCGGATTGGACGACGTTGCTGGCCAGCAGGTTCAGGCCGTGCTCGCCGGCCCACCTCGCCGACCGCAGACTGCCGCCGCCGTACCAGATCCGGTCGCGCAGCCCGGCCGCGTGCGGCTGCACGCGGTCCGACCAGACCTCGATGCCCTCGACGCCGCTGAACGAAGCGACCTTCTCGCCGCCCACGAAGTCCAGCAGCCGTTGCACGCGGTCGTAGCTGAAGTTCTCGACGTCCGCGGTCTCCGGGTAGAGCACGTGCTTGACGTCGTCCCAGTGCATCGGCGGCCCGACGCTGATGCCGGGGTTGAGCCTGCCGCCGGACAGCACGTCGACCGTGGCCAGGTCCTCGGCGAGCCGCAGCGGGTTCTCCCAGCCCAGCGGGATGACGGCGGTGCCGAGCTGGATCCGGCTGGTCCGCTGGGTCGCGGCGGCGAGGACCGCGACCGGCGACGAGATGCCGAACTGCAGGTGCCGGTGCCGCACCCACGCGCTGTCGAACCCGAGCTCCTCGCCCAGCACGATCACGTCCAGCGTGGACCGGTGACCCGCGCCCGGATCGTGCTCGTCGAACAGTCCGATGGTGAGAAAACCCAGCTTTCGCAACGGCTCTGACTTCCGCGGCACCGTTTCCTCCTCGATCGGGTCTCCTCCGAGTTCAGGTGACGTCTCAACTACGTCCAGATGCTGGAACCGGCCCGACCGTGGGCCTGCTCGTGATCACCTCTCGTCCGACTGCGACCGGGTGTGCAGGGCGTCGAGCACCACGGTGATCGCGGCGCGCGAGTCGCGGCGCACGGCGGCGGTGATCCTTCTCGTCACCGGCAACTCCCTCGTGACCACGTCGAACCTGCGGTCGACGGCCAGAGCGGGGAGCACCGCGACCGCCAGACCTGCCTCGACGTGCTCGAGCGTGAGCATGTAGTTGCTGAACCGGCCGACCACGCGTGGCTCGAACCCGGACTGCCGGCACAGCCGCGTCGCGAGCTTGGCCATGTACGAGCCGGGGATGTCGAACGCCCAGGGCTCGTCCTTGCACGCGGCGACGTCCGCCGCGGGGTGGTTCGGCGGCGTGACCAGCACGATCGGGTCCTGGCCGAGCGGCACCACGTCGATGTCGCCCGGTACCGGCAGCTCCACGAAGTCGGTGGTCGTGATGATCACGTCGACCTCTCCGGCGAGGAGCGCGGGCATGCTGGCGTGCGGTTCCAGTTCCACGATCTCGACGGCGAGGTGCGGGTACCGGAGGGTCTGGATCGCGGGCACGGCGAGCGTGTGGATCGAGCTCTGGAACGCGCCGAGCCGGATGAGGCCCGACGGTTCGTCGTTCAGGCCTCTGAGCTCGGCCTCGACGGCGTCCATCTGGTCGAGGATCGACCGCGCCCTCCTGGCCAGGATGAGCCCGGCCGACGTGAGCCGCACGCGCCGTCCCGTTCGTTCGATCAGCTGCGTGCGGGTCTCGCTTTCGAGCACCGCGAGCTGCTGGGACACGCTCGAAGCACTCAGGTTCGCGGCCTGTGCCACGGCCCGCACGGTGCCGAGTGCGTCGAGCTGGCTGAGCAGGCGCAGGCGCCACGGGTTGAGCGTCATGCTGTGCAGTATTTCCGAACAGCGAGCGTGGAATTGTGAGATGGACCTGATGCTCACCCGCTCGTAGCTTTTCTCCCATGGACACCTTCTGGGACGACGTCGACCGCCACCTCGTCCGCTACGGCGGCACGTTCACGCGCGAGATCATCGACAGCGCGTCGGGAAGCTTCCTGTTCACCGAGGACGGCCGCCGCGTCCTGGACTTCACGTCCGGGCAGATGAGCGCGATCCTCGGCCACTCCCATCCGCGCATCGTCGAGACGGTGCAGCGCCAGATCGCGAACCTCGACCACCTGTTCAGCGGCATGCTCAGCCGCCCCGTCGTGGACCTGGCCCGGCGGCTGGCCGGGACGCTGCCCGAGTCGCTCTCGAAGGTGCAGCTGCTCACCACCGGCGCCGAGTCGAACGAGGCCGCGCTGCGCATGGCCAAGCTCGTGACCGGCAAGCACGAGGTGGTGGCGTTCGCCCGCTCGTGGCACGGCATGACCGCCGCCGCGGCCGCCGCGACCTACAGCGCGGGCCGCAAGGGCTACGGTCCCGCGACCCCCGGCAACTTCGCGATTCCGGCGCCGTCCGGTGACTGGCAGGCCCAGCTCGACCTGGCGTTCGACCTGATCGACGCGCAGTCGGTCGGCTCGCTGGCGGCCTGCATCGTCGAGCCGATCCTGAGCTCCGGCGGCATCCTCGAACCACCGCCCGGTTACTTCGCCGCGTTGTCGGCCAAGTGCCGTGAACGCGGGATGCTGCTGATCATGGACGAGGCGCAGACCGGGCTGTGCCGCACGGGCAACTGGTACGCGTTCGAGCGCGACGGCGTGGTGCCGGACATCCTGACGCTGTCCAAGACGCTGGGCGCCGGGCTGCCGCTGGCCGCCGTGATCACGTCCGCGGAGATCGAGGCGGAGGCGCACGCCCGCGGCTACCTGTTCTTCACCACGCACGTGTCGGACCCGCTGGTGGCCGCGGTCGGCAACACCGTGCTGGACGTGCTCGTCGAGGAACGGCTGGACGAGCGCGCGGCGAAGCTCGGGGCTTTCCTGCGCAACGGGCTGGAGGACATCGCCGCGAAGCATGATCTGGTGACGGACGTCCGCGGGCGTGGGCTGCTGGTCGGGCTGGAGATCGCGGACGAGTCGCTGTCCGCGCCGATCACCCAGAAGTGCCTGGACCTCGGGCTGCACATGAACATCGTGCAGATCCCGGGGATGGGCGGGGTGTTCCGGATCGCGCCGCCGCTGACGGCGACGGAGGAGGAGCTGGCGTTGGGGATCAGCGTTCTGGACGAGGCGATCGGCGCCGCCTGACCACTTGGCCACCCGTCTCGGCTGGACGGTCGAGGCCGGGTGGCCGGACCTGCTCCTACGATCGGTGGCGTGGGGGAACAACGCGGCAGACCGCTCATCGTCGCCACCGCCGTCATGGTCGCCGCCGTGTTCGCGGTCACGGGACGGATCATCGGTTTCGACCGGGCGCTGCGCCTGATCAGCGGCCCCGGCGTCGGCGAAACGTGGTTCGACCACCCCGTGTACACGATCGCCGAGTCGGCGGTCGTGCTGGTTCTCGTGTTCGCGCACGCGTGGCGCACACCGGTGCTCGTGGCCGTGCCGTCGGTCGTGGCGCTCGTGCTCGTCACCGAACACGCCGCGTTCTACCGTCCGCACATCTCGCTGTCCCGCGCGGACGCCGTCCAGCTGATGCTGATCCTGAGCATCATCATGGCCGCCGGCGGGCTGCTGTTGCGGATGCGGGAACGGTCACGGGCGGCGTTGGCGGCGGCCGCGGAGGAGCGGGCGCGGCGGGACGAACGCCTCGACATGGCCCGTGAGCTGCACGACGTGGTCGCGCACCACGTCACGGGCATGCTGGTGCAGGCACAGGCCGCGCTCGTGGTGGCGGCGCAGGACAAGGACAAGGCGTGCGAGATGCTGCCGGGCATAGTCGAGGGCGGCACGGACGCGTTGGGGGCGATGAGCGCGATGGTCAGGACGTTGCGGGACAACGGGGCCGCGACCGCGACCACCGACCTCGCGGCCGACCTGCACCGGCTCGCGCAGAGGTCGGGGCTGCCGGTGCGGACGAACGTCGAGCTGACCGCGGACGTGCGGCCCGAACTGGGGCGGTCGGTGCTGCGCATCGTCCAGGAAGCCCTGACCAACGCCCGCAAGCACGCCCTCGGCGCGACGAGTGTGGAAGTGGACGTGCGACTGACTTCGAGCGTGGTGCTGCTGTCCGTTGTGGACAACGGCAGGCCGGGGCCGCAGCACTCCGGAGGGTTCGGGCTCGTCGGCATGCGGGAAAGGGTGCACGAGCTGGGCGGGCGGTTCTTCGCGGGTGCCACCGGGGAGGGCTGGCTCGTCACCGCCGAGCTGCCGCTGGAGGTGCGCACGTGATCTCCGTGCTCATCGCCGAGGACCAGGACATGGTGCGGGCCGGGTTCCGGCTGATCCTGGAGGCGCAGCCCGACATCAGCGTGGTCGCCGACGTGCCGGACGGGATCACCGCGGTCCAGCGGGCCCGCGAACTGGAACCGCAGGTGTGCCTGGTGGACGTGCGGATGCCGGGGCTCGACGGGCTGGAGGTCACGCGGCAGCTGGCCCCGCACACCCGCGTCGTGGTCGTGACGACGTTCGACAGCGACGAGGTGCTGAACAAGGCGCTGGACCTCGGCGCGTGCGGGTTCCTCACGAAGGATGCGAGTCCTGGGCTGCTGGCCGAGGCCGTCAGATCGGCGGCGAGGGGTGACGTCCTGGTGTCACCGCAGGTGGTGCTGCGGGTGCTGCGCCGGTCGGTGCCGCCGGTCGCGAACGCCGACGCCCAGGTTCTCAGCGAGCGCGAGCTGGACGTCGTGCGGCACGTGGCGAAAGGCCTGAGCAACAACGAGATCGCGGCCTCGCTGAAGGTCTCGGTGTCGTCGGTGAAGGCCTACCTCGCCTCGGTGCAGGCGAAGGTGGGGGCGCGCAACCGCGTCGAGATCGTCGCGTGGGCGTTCCGCGCGCACGTGGTGGCCGACTGACCATTGGCCAGGTGGCCAGTTTCGGCTCCGCGGGCCGTCCCAACGGCCATGATCTTCGTGCTCTCCGGCCGATCCGGCGGAACCTCCTCGCACAGCAGTGTTCTGTGCTGTGAGAAACCTCTGGGGCGCAACGGTTGCCGGTCTGCTCGTCTGGGTCTTCGTGCGGAGCTTCGGCACCGGTGTGCTGGACCTGCGCGTGTACCTCGCCGGCGGCGAGGCGTGGCTCGCCGGCACCGACCTGTACGCCGCGGACTTCCAAGGCCCGAGAGGACTGCCGTTCACCTATCCGCCCTTCGCGGCGATGGTGTTCGGGGTTCTGGCACCACTTTCCCTTGCTCTCACGGCAGTTCTGTTCACGGCCGCGGGCATCGGTCTCTTCACGGCGGCGGCCCGCAGGTGGACGGGTTTCGGCCTGATCGCGTTGTGCCTGGTGCTCGAACCACTGCGGATCACTCTCGACATGGGCCAGGTCAACCTGATCCTGTTCGGCCTGGTCGCCGCCGACTGCCTGCTGCCGCGCACCCCGTGGCCACGGGGCCTGCTGGTCGGACTGGCCGCCGCGATCAAGCTGACTCCGGCGATCTTCGTGCTGTTCTTCCTGTCGCGCGGGCGGTGGCGGCCCGCGCTGACCGCCGTGGCGACGTTCGCGGCGTGCGGTCTGCTCGGCTGGGCGCTCGCGCCGGGCCAGTCGAAGCAGTTCTGGTTCCACGCGATGCTCGACCCGGAACGCGTCGGCGGCCTGTCCTACAGCGCGAACCAGTCGTTGCGCGGGCTGCTGTTCCGGCTCGGCGTCCCGGAGTCCGTGTGGCTCGTCAGCGTGGTGGCCCTGCTCGCGTTGACGGTCGTGCTGTTGCCGCGGTTGCGCGACGACCTCACCACGCTCGTCGCCGTCGCGGCAGCGGGTCTGCTGATCTCACCGGTGTCCTGGTCGCACCACTGGGTGTGGATCGCGCCCGCGTTGGTGCTGCTGCGGGGCTGGGTGAGGATCGCGGTCGGTGCGGTGTTCGCGGTCGGCCCGCACTGGCTTCTGCCGACCGCGGGGGACAGGGAGCTGGCGTGGACGTGGTGGCAGCACCTCGTCGGCAACACCTACGTCTGGCTGGGGCTCGCGTTCCTCTGCTGGTGTGCGGTCATCAGCACTGCGCGGGACAAGGCTGAACGGGGCTCCCGCCCGGAACCCCGTTCAGCGGTCGGCTTCTAGCGGGCGAACTGGAACCAGTTCACGTTCGCCAGGTCACCGCCCGTGCCGCCGGTCGCCACCAGGTAGAGCCGGTGGACGCCCGTCGCGCCGGACGCGGCGGAGGTGCGGCTGGTCCACGTCTGCCACCCGCCCGTGCTCGCCGCCGGGACCGTCGCGACCAGCGGGCCGGTCGGGCTGTCGAGGCGGAACTGCAGGGTGCCGTTCGCCGTGGAGCCGGACGCGATCCGCGTGGTCACCGAGGTCGGCGGCGTGGCGCCGAAGTCGACGTCCGCATAGGCCACGTGGTCGCCCGGCGTCAGGTAGCCGACGTTCTGCCCGCAGCCCGAGTCGGTGCACCGCTCGACCTGCGTGCCGCGCTGCTCGTCGTAGTACGAGGCACCGATGATCCCGTAGGCGTTCTGTGTGGCGGGGAACTGCGAGCCGAAGCCGTGCGCGAACAGGGGAGCCTTGCCGTCACCGACGTTGATCGGCTGCTGCGAGGCGCTCTGCATCCACGTGAACGGCAACGTGCCGGTCGGCTTGTGGTCGCCGAACAACACGTCCGCGACGCCGTTGCCTTCGGTACCCGGCAGCCAGGCCGCGACCAGGGCGTGCCACTGCGGCAGTTGCGCCGCGATGTCCAGCGGACGGCCGGACACGAGCACCACCACGACCGGGACACCGGTGGCGCGCAGGGTGTTCAGGGTCGCGATGTCCTCGGCGTCGAGCCCCAGACCGCCCGGCCGGTCGCCCGCGCCCTCGGTGTACGGGGTCTCGCCGACGACGGCGATCGCGGCCTGGTAGGTCCCGTCGATGCCGGTGCCGTTGCGGTTGTACGTCACCGTGGTGGACGTGGACACGGCTGAGCGGATGCCCTGCAGCACAGTGGTTCCCGGAGTCACCGGACCGCTGCCGCCCTGCCAGGAGATGGTCCAGCCGCCGCTCTGGTAGCCGATGTCGTCCGCGCTCTTGCCCGCGACGAAGATCTTCGACGAGGTCTTGGACAGCGGCAGCACGCCGTTCTGGTTCTTCAGCAGCACCTGCGACTTGCGCACGGCCTCACGGGCCAGCGCGCGGTGTGCGGCGTTGCCGACGGTCGGCGTGTACGTGCGGTCGGTCAGCGGCTTCTCGAAGAGGCCGAGCTCGAACTTCTTGGTGAGGATGCGGCGGTTGGCGTCGTCGATGCGCGACATCGGCACGCGGCCCGCCTGCACCTCCTGCTTGAGGTAGGTGATGTACTGGCGCCACGCGGTCGGCACCATGATCATGTCGAGGCCGGCGTTGATCGAGTCGCGCACCTCGGCGGCGGTGAAGCCGGGCTGGCCGTCGATCTGGTCGATGGCGTTCCAGTCCGACACGACGAGGCCGCTGAAGCCGAGCTCGTTCTTCAGCACGTCGGTGATCAGGTACCTGTGCCCGTGCAGCTTCGTGCCGTTCCAGCTGCTGTAGGTGATCATCACCGAGCCGACGCCCTTGGCGATGGCGTCGCGGAACGGCGGCAGGTGCGTCGCGCGCAGCTCGGCCTCGCTGACCTGGGTGTTGCCCTGGTCGGTGCCGTTGGTCGTGCCGCCGTCGCCGATGTAGTGCTTGGCCGTGGCGAGGACCGAGCCGGAGTCCGACAGCTTCGAGCCCTGCAGACCGGTGATCATCGTCGTCATCGACGTGGCGTCCTGGGGCGTCTCGCCGAACGACTCGTAGGTGCGGCCCCAGCGGTCGTTGCGCGCGACGCACAGGCACGGCGCGAAGTCCCAGTCGATGCCGGTGCCCGACACCTCCTCGGCCGTGGCGCGGCCGATCCGCTGCACCAGTCCGGGATCACGCGTCGCGCCCAGGCCGATGTTGTGCGGGAAGATCGTGGCGCCGACGACGTTGTTGTGGCCGTGCACGGCGTCCACGCCGTAGATCATGGGAATCCCCAGCGGCGTCGCGATCGCCGCGCGCTGGAAGTTGTCGTACATGTCCGCCCACGACGTGGCGTTGTTCGGCGAGGGCGCGGAACCACCGCCGGACAGCAGCGAGCCGATCCGGAAGTTCGTCAGGTCGGCGTTGCTGACCGAGTTGCGCTCGGCCTGCGTCATCTGCCCGACCTTCTCGTCGAGCGACATGCGGCCCAGCAGGTCGGTGACACGAGCCGGGATCGGCTGGGTCGGGTCCTTGTAGATCGGATCGGCCGCGGCGGCCGTTCCGGTGGGGATGACGGCGGCACCGAGCAGAAGTGCGGCCGCGAGGAGCTTTCTCACAGGGCAGACCTCCGGGGGACGAGGTCCTGTTTACCTTGCGGCACAACAGGTTCCATCGAGCGTAACCCGCGTTCGCAAAGTGGTATAGACCATCGGGGAACCGGAACGAGTACCGGTTCCCCTCACGGCTCTAGCGGCACCAGGACTCGACCTTCTCGGCGAAGTCGGGGAACTCCGCCTGGGCCCTGGCGAGCACCTCGGCCGGTGTGAGCGGCTCGGTCCCGGAGTACTTCTCCGCGACGGCACGCAGTTCCTCGTTCGGCACACCGCTGTCCGCCCCGAACTCGACGGCCTCCTGCGGCCCCACCCCGCCCGCGAGCAACCAGAGGAACTCGCCCAGGTTCGTCGCGACGGGCCCGACCTCACCCTCCGACCCGAAGAACATGACGGGCTGCGCGGTCAGCGGCCCCTCCCGCACCAGCCACAGCACGGCGAGCCCACCGCTGCCGTCCTTCCCGAAGAGCCGGACCTCGGTCCCGTCCAGGTCCTTGTTGCCCGTCCACGACCTGATCCAGTCGGTCGTGTCCCCGGCCGGCTCGAATTCGTCGTACGGCTCGTAGTCGATGTTGCCCGGCGAGGGCTCGTCGGCCTTCTCGTCGTACTCCCACGGGAAGTGGATGCCGCTCAGCGCGCTCAGCGCGGCGGGAAAGGTGCGGTCGTCGGTGATCTCCACTCGCGCACGTTACTTCAACAGTTCGGCCTCCGATCGCGTCTTGGAGCAGGAGAGGAGACCGACATGCCCATGCCCAGATGGTGGGGCCAC
The DNA here is from genome assembly GCF_033949925.1 of Lentzea kristufekii. Taxonomy (NCBI): domain Bacteria; kingdom Bacillati; phylum Actinomycetota; class Actinomycetes; order Pseudonocardiales; family Pseudonocardiaceae; genus Lentzea; species Lentzea kristufekii. Next base: position 60,097 of record NZ_JAXAVV010000004.1, on the reverse strand, counting down.
ATCAACAAGCGCGTGTTCAACCCGCACGCGCTGAAGAGCGGCAAGTGGGCGGTGCTCACCCACGTCGGCCGCAACTCGGGAATGCCCTACCGCACCCCGATGGAGGCGCACCCGGTCGAGGGCGGCTACCTGGTCGTCCTGGTCTACGGATCGCGTGCGGACTGGGTGCGCAACGTCATGGCGGCCGGGCACGCGAAGCTCACGGTCAACGGCGAGGACGTCGAGGTGACCGCGCCGCGGGTGGTGAGCGAGGCGGAGGCGTTCGCGGCACTGGCCGAGGGCGTGAAGCGCCCGCCGAAGTCGCTTCGCATCAAGGAGTTCCTCCGGATGGACGTCGCCTGACTTGCATCCGGTACCGGGGTACGGGCTTACCGTCGAGTCATGGAGGAATCAGAGAACTGGGCGTGCACCTTGCCGACGGCCGAGCGACCGCTTCGCCTGGCCGAGTTCGACGCGCTGCTCGCCGGGGCCGCGCGCCACCGTCCCACGAGGACGCGGCTGGTGCTGGACCTGGAGCCACGGCCGGAAGTCGTGGCCCAGGCGGCGGACCTGGCGGTGCGGGAGACGGGCTGCTGCTCGTTCTTCACGTTCGAGTTGACGGCGACCGGTGGCGGCCTGACCCTGGCGATCTCGGTACCGGACGCGCAGACCGAGGTGCTCGACGCGCTGGCGGCGAGGTGAGCATGCGCACCGGGGAGGTCGCCGAGGCAACCGGGGTGAACAGGGAGACGCTGCGGTACTACGAGCGCGTCGGCCTGCTCGCCCCGCCGGAACGATCGCTCGGCGGGCATCGGCTCTACCCGCCCGGGACCGTGACGGTGATCCGCGTGATCAAGGCGGCGCAACGGCTCGGGTTCGCCCTCGACGAGATCGCCGAACTGCTCGCGATCGGCTCCCGCCGTCCTGGTCTGCGGGTGCGCGCCGAGGTGAAGCTCGGTGAGGTCGAGGCGAGGATCGCGGACCTCGAGGTCGTCCGCGACACGCTGCGCGCGGCGATCTCCGCTGGTTGTGACGACCTCCTGGTCTGCTCGCACTCGCCGTCCTGCCCGCTGCCGATATCGTCCTGATCATCCGATCGGGAGGGTGCTGTGCCGGGGTTCGTCGCGGGCTTGGAACGTCACCAGGTCGCCGTCTACCTCGGCGCACTGGCGGCGGGAGCGCTGGCCGGCTGGGCTGCCCCCGACGCCGGCTCTGCCCTCGAACACGCCATCAACCCCGTGCTGGCGGCCCTGCTGTACGTGACGTTCCTGCAGGTGCCGGTGGTCGAGCTCGGGCGTTCGCTGCGGGCGGGCCGGTTCCTCGGGGCCACTCTCGTCGTGAACTTCGTGGTGGTGCCGTTGGTGGTGGCGGCGCTCTTCACGTTCCTGCCCGACGATCAGGCGTGCGGCTGGGCGTGTTGTTGGTGCTGCTCACGCCGTGCGTCGACTACGTGATCGTGTTCAGCGGACTGGCCGGAGGTGACAGCCGGCGCCTGCTCGCCGCCACGCCGTTGCTGCTGCTCGCGCAGATGGTGCTGTTGCCCGGTTATCTGTGGCTCTTCCTCGGCTCCGGCCTGGCCGTCGTCGACCCCGGGCCGTTCGTCGAGGCGTTCGTCGTGCTGATCGTGATCCCGCTGGTGCTGGCGTGGCTCACCCAGGCCTGGGCGGGGCGGATCATCGGCGCGATCAGCACGACGATGGTGCCGTTGATGGCCGCGACCCTGTTCGCGGTGGTCGCGTCGCAGGTGCCGAAGCTCGGTGGCGACCTGCCGCAGGTCGCGCGGGTCGTGCCGGTCTACGCGGCCTTCCTGGTCGTGATGGCCTTCGCCGGGCTCGCCGTCGCCCGGTTGTTCCGCCTGGACGTGACATCGGGGCGCGCGATCGTGTTCACCGGGGCGACGCGCAACTCGTTGGTCGTGCTGCCGCTCGCGCTCGCGTTGCCGGACGACCTCGCGGCTGTCGTCGTGGTGACGCAGACGCTGGTCGAGGTGGTCGGCATGGTCATCTACGTGCGGGTGGTGCCGCGGCTGCTGCCCTGAGCGTCAGGCTTGCTGCGAGGTGAGCTGACGGTCGCGCAGCGGCGCGAGTGCGCTGCTCCAGGCGACGAGCTCGTCGAACATGGTGGACAGCGTGGCCGCCTGGTACTCGGACGGGTGGAACTCGGTGAAGTTCGTGAACTCGGTGAACATCGACAGCGACACGCTGGTGCGCACGTCGGCAAGCTTCAGCTCACCCGCGACGAGACGAAGGTGCTCCACGGCCCGTGCGCCGCCGACGCTGCCGTACGACACGAAGCCGACGGCCTTGTTGTTCCACTCGGCGAACAGGTAGTCGATCGCGTTCTTGAGCACGCCGGACGTGGAGTGGTTGTACTCGGGCGTGATCATGACGAAGCCGTCGAACCCGGCGATCTTCGCCGACCACGCCTTGGTGTGGTCGTGCTGGTACTGCTGCAGCATCGGGGGCATCGGCTCGTCGAGGTGGGGCAGCGGGAAGTCCTTGAGGTCGACCAGCTCGAACGTCGCGTCCGTGCGCTGCTCCGCGTGCTGGAGGACCCACTTCGCCACCTGCTCGCCGTTCCGGCCGGGGCGGGTGCTGCCGATGATGATTCCGATGTGCGTCATGTCCTGGAGTCCTTTGCCGAGATCGAAGCGGACCGTACCCCGCTTAGGTAACCGGACTCTACCCCGCTTGCTGTTGCCTGGTTCGGTGCCGTGAGTCACAACAGCCGTCTTCTGCGATGAACCGATGAGGCGCGGCTGGGCTGCGGTGGCCGGATGCCGTGTTGTGGGTGGTCCTGGCTGTGCCGCTGGTGCCGGGAGCGGTGGGCGACCCGGTCGAGCTCACCGCCGGGCTGCCGTTCCGGACGTTCCTGCCCGCTGTGCCGGCCGGTGCCACCGGGTGGTGCGCGTTGCACATCGGTCTCGGCGCGGCGGCGGGCGAGACCGCCCGGCGGGTCGAGAAACTCGTCGGCACGGGCAGCACGGTCGCCGTTGTCGTCGTGACGGCGGTCGTGGTGCTGCACCGGCGCAAGGCCGCGAGCCGGTCAGGAATCGAGAAGCACCGGTCCCGGGGTGACGCCTAGCGTTTCCGGCATGACCTCACTCGACGCGATCACCCTCGAAGTGGCCGACCTCGCGGCCGCCGAACGCTTCTACGCCAACGCTTTCGGGCTCGGTTCCCGCCTGCGCCTGCGGGCCTCGCAGGAACCGGCCACCGGCTTCCGCGGCTTCACGCTGTCCCTCACGGTGGCGCAGCCCGCGGACGTCGACCTCCTGATCGGCGGCGCGCTCGACGCCGGCGCGACCGTGCTCAAGCGCGCCGGGAAGTCGCTGTGGGGCTACGGCGGGGTCGTGCAGGCGCCGGACGGCACCATCTGGAAGGTCGCGACCTCGGCCAAGAAGAACACCGGACCGGCCACCGGGGAGATCGGCGACGTCGTGCTGCTGCTCGGCGCGACGGACGTGGCCGCGAGCAGGCAGTGCTACGTCGACCAGGGCTTCACCGTGGAGAAGAGCTTCGGCCGCGTGTACGTCCAGTTCGCCGCGGCCGGCACCGTGAAGCTGGGGCTGTACCGGCGGCGCGCGCTCGCCAAGGACGCCGGCGTGGCGCCCGAGGGTTCCGGTTCGCACCGCATCGTGATGATCGGCGCCGTCGACTTCACCGACCCGGACGGGTTCGCGTGGGCGTCAGGGCAGCCGGCCGGCCAGCTCGGCGCGTGAGCGGATGCCGAGCTTCGTGTAGACCTTGCGCAGGTGGTACTCGATGGTCTTCGGGCTCAGGAACAACGCGGCGGCGACCTCGCGGGTGGTCTTGCCCTCCGCCAGCAGGAGTGAGACCTGCAACTCCTGCGGCGTGAGGGTTTCGCCCTGGGCGCGACGCTTGATCATTTCGCCCGTCGCGCCCAGTTCGACCGCGGCGAGGTCCGCCCACCGGGCCGCGCGCAGGTTCTCGAACGTCTCCAGCGCGGCGTGCAGGTGCGGCCGGGCGTCCACCCGCCGCCGGGCGCGGCGCAGGCGGGCGCCGTAGGCGAGCCGGGTGCGCGCGGTCTCGAAGTCGTCCAAAGTCCTGTGGTGGAAGGCCAAAGACGCCTCGAAGTGGGTGTCGAAGCCGTCCTGGCTGAGCATGCCCGTGATCCGCTCGGCACGGCCCATGGCCCACGGCTGACCCTTCGTTGCCGCCTCGGCACGGTAGCGCCGCGCCACGACCACGGCCTCGTCACGACGGCCCAGCCTCACCAGCGCGTCGGCGAGCTCGGGCGCGGGGGAGAGGTCGGGATCGGTGAGCCGGAGCCCGTCGAGCAGCGCCGCCAGTTCTTCCAGGTGGGTCAGCGCGTTGGTCGCGTTGCCCAGGCCGAGTTCCAGCTCTCCCAAGGCGAACAGCGACCAGACCCGGCCGATGTGGATGTCGCGGGCACGGCAGATCGGCAGTGCCTCCGCGACGAACGCGCGGCACTGCGCCTCGTCGCCCAGGCGGGCCCGCAGCCATGCGAGGCCGGCCAGGCACATCGCCAGGTCGGTCTCCTGCCCGGTCTCCCTCGCCAGGCGGGCGGCCTCGTCGTAGGTCGCCTCGGCCCGGACCCACTGGTTGGTGGTGGCCTCGTCTCTCGCGACGTGGAACAGCAACGACGGCAGCGTCCCCACGGCCGCGTCCGCGCGCGCTTCGCCGACCATGCGCCGCAGCTCCGCGCCCGATTCGGCGTCACGCAGGAACAACGGGCCGATCATCAGCCACGACAGCCTGCGCCGGTCGTCACGCGGTACGCCGGACGCGGCCAGCTGCTCTGCCGCGGAACGGATCTGGTCCGCGCCACCGCGGTTGGCGAGGATCCGCGCGACGCCCGCGGCCATCTGCCCGAGCCCACGTGACCGTGGCGTCGTGACGCGCTCCAGGAGTTCTTCGATCTCGTGCGCCAGTTCCAGCCCTGTCATCGCGTCGCCGAGGTAGAAGCAGGCGTGCACCGCGTCCGCCAGGTGCACGACGCGTTCGTCTGCGTCGCCGGACCGGTGGGCGGCGGTCCGGCAGAGGTCACGCGCCTCGGTCAGCGAGCCGGTACGAGCCGCGATCGCTCCGCGCAGCTCCAGCGCCCGCGTCAGATCACCTGCCTCGTCGAGCAACGTGACGGCGCGCGCCGTCGTGCCCGCGAGCCACGCCGACTCCGCCGCCGCGAGGCACAACGAGGAGTGCCGGGACACGTCCGGGCTCAGCCGGGCCGCCCGCTCGTACGCGGCGGCGGCGACGTCGTGCGCGCTTCGTTCGTGTGCGCGGGTTGCTGCCTGCACGAGCAGATCGGCGACCTGGGCGTCCGGACCGAGCGTCGCCTCGGCCAGGTGCCAGGCGTGCCGGTCGGCGTCGTGCGGACCCAACGCCTCCGCCACGGCGCGGTGGATCGAACGGCGGTGCTGCGGTGCCGCATCGCCGTACACGGCGGCGCGGATCAGCGGATGGCGGAACTCGACGTGACCGTCCGCGATCTCGACGAGCTTGGCGTTCTCGGCCTCGGTCAGCGCCTCGACGGAGACACCGAGCAGCCGGCAGGCCCCGGCGACGATCCGCAGGTCGTTCCCCGCCACCGCGGCCACGGTCAGGGCCGCCCGTCCGGCCTCGCCCAGCGACCGCGCCTGCGCGGCGAACTCGGTGGCCAGCGCGGCGGACACCGGTAGCGGTGCCTCGGGCGACGCGTGCGCCCACCGGTGCGCCCCCGCGGCCAGTTCGATCAGCGCGAGCGGGTTCCCGGCCGTCGCCCGGTGCAGCCGCGCGATCAGGTCGGGCGACGCGGCCACGCCGGACCGGCTCGACACCAGCTCACCCGCGGCGGCGAGGTCGATGCCCGCCAGCGGCAGCGTGGGCAGCGGCGGATCCGGCGACCGCGTGGTGGCCAGCAGCACGATCGGATCGGCCGCGAGCCGGCGCGCCGCGAACGCCAGCGCGTCCGCCGACGGCCGGTCGACCAGGTGCAGGTCGTCGAGCAGCACGGCGACCGGCCGGTCCTCGGCGAACCGGCACAGCAGGCTCAGCGTGGCGGCCCCGACGGCGAACCTGTCGACGGCGGGCCCGGACCGCAGCGCGAGCGCGACGGACAGCGCCTGTGCCTGGGGACCGGGGATCTCGTCCAGACGGTCCAGCGCGGGCCGCAGCACCTGGTGCAGGGCGCCGAACGGGATCTCGCGCTCGGGTTCGCTCCCGGCGGCCCGCAGGACGTGCATCCCGGTGGCACACCCGGCCGCGAACCGCAGCAGCGCGGTCTTGCCGACCCCGGGCTCGCCGGTGACGGCGAGGGCGCCACCGTGCCCGAGCCGGGCGCTCGCGACGAGCCGCTCGACCTGGCGACGCTCGGACTCGCGTCCCATCAGCACACGGGGCAGTGTAGGCACGGTCATGTCACTAGGTGGGGCACCTGATGCGGCTGTCCCGTTGGCGCTCATAGGTTCCGATCCCTCACAGGAGGGAAGAGCACATGACCACGACAAGACCCGAGGTGGACACCGACAAGCTCATGCAGTTCGTGTTCCGGGCCGTCGACGAGGTCGGCGCCACGCTCAACGCCGCGCTCGTCGTCATGGGCGACAAGCTCGGCTATTACCGCGCCATGGCGTCCGGCGACCCCATCAGCCCCGCCGAGCTCGCGGACCGCAGCGGCACCGCCGAGCCCTACGTGCGGGAGTGGCTCAACGCCCAGGCCGCCGGCGGTTACGTGACCTACGACCCCGCGACCAGCCGGTACGCGCTGCCGATCGAGCACGCGGTGGCGCTCACGGTCGAGAACAGCCCCGCGTTCCTGCCCGGCATGTTCCAGATCGCGCTGGGCACCGTGCACGACGCCGGACGGGTGCTGGAGGCCGCGCGCAGCGGGTCCGGGGTCGGCTGGCACGAGCACAACACCGACGTGCACGTCGGCTGCGAGCGGTTCTTCCGGCCGAACTACGAGGCGAACCTGATCGAGGGCTGGCTGCCCGCGCTCGACGGCGTGACGGCCAAACTGCGGGCCGGTGCGCGGGTCGCCGACGTCGGCTGTGGCCACGGCGCATCGACGATCCTGATGGCACAAGCGTTCCCGAACTCGTCCTTCACCGGTTCGGACTACCACCCCGAGTCGATCCGGATCGCGCGCGACCGTGCCGAGGCCGCGGGCGTCGGCGACCGCGTGACCTTCGAGGTCGCGTCCGCGAAGGACTTCGGCGGCACGGGCTACGACCTCGTGACCATGTTCGACTGCCTGCACGACATGGGGGACCCGGTGGGCGCGGCCCAGCACGTCAGGGACGCGGTGGCACCCGACGGCACGTGGATGATCGTCGAGCCGATGGCCGGTGACCACGTCGAGGACAACCTCAACCCCGTCGGCCGCACCTACTACGGCTTCTCCACGCTGCTGTGCACGCCGGCCTCGCTGTCGCAGGACGTCGGACTCGCGCTCGGCACCCAGGCCGGGCCCGCGCGGATCCGCGACGTCGCGGTCGCCGGTGGGTTCACCCGGTTCGCCGGGGTGGCCCAGACCCCCTTCAACCAGGTCCTCGAAGTCCGGCCGTGAACGACGAGCCGCGCCCGGTGCGCGAGGCCGACCGGAGGGGGCACGCCCGGCGCGCCGGCGTGCGGCTCGCGTTCCAGGTCTACGACAACCCCGGCAGACCGACGGTCTTGCTGATGCCGACCTGGTCGATCGTGCCGTCGCGGTTCTGGAAGGCCCAGGTTCCCTACCTGGCAAGGCACTTCCGGGTGGTCACCTTCGACGGACGTGGCAGCGGCGACTCCGATCGCCCGGTGGGCGCCGAGTCCTATGTGGACGCGGAGTGCGCGGCGGACGCGATCGCGGTCATGGACGCGACGAACACCGGCCAGGCGGTGCTGGTGGCGTTGTCGCGCGGCGACGCCTGGTCGGTGCTCGTGGCCGCGCACCATCCGGAACGGATCACCGGCATCGTCGCGATCGGCCCCGCCAGCGGGTCGCTCATCGGCGTGCAGGAACAGGAGAGGCAGGCCTGGGAGTCGACCGAGGGCAAGTACAACCGGCAGTACTGGCTGAACGGTGGCTACGACGACTTCGCCGACTGGTTCTTCGCGCGGATGTTCGCGGAACCCCACTCCACCAAGCAGATCGAGGACGGCGTGCGGTGGGCGCACGAGATCGAGCCCGCCACGCTCGTGGACACGACCGCCGGCCGGCTGAGCTCCGCGTCGATCGAGGACGACTGCCGCGAGGTGCGGTGCCCGGTGCTGGTGATCCACGGGACCGACGACCGCGTCCGCCCGCACGCCATCGGTCAACGCCTCGCCGAGCTCACCGGTGGTTCACTGGTGCTGATCGACGGCGCAGGCCACGGCGTGCACGCCCGCGATCCCGTGCGGATCAACCTGCTGATCAAGGAGTTCGTCGACCGGGTGCACCCCGTGGCCCGGCGCACGAGGACGTTCAGGGCCAAGCCGCCACGGGCGCTTTACCTGAGCTCACCGATCGGCCTCGGCCACGCCCGGCGTGATCTCGCCATCGCCTCCGAACTGCGCAAGATCCATCCGCGTCTGCAGATCGACTGGCTCGCGCAGCACCCCGTCACCGAGGTGCTCGAACCCGCGGGGGAGCGGGTCCATCCGGCGTCGGCGTGGCTGGCGAACGAGTCGTCCCACGTGGAGGACGACGCGGGTGAGCACGACCTGCACGTGTTCGAGGCGTTCCGCCGCCTGGACTCGGTGCTGGTGAACAACTTCATGGTGTTCAACGACGTCCTCGACGCCGAGCGGTACGACCTGGTGATCGGCGACGAGGCGTGGGACGTCGACTTCTTCCTGCACGAGAACCCCGAGCTGAAGCGGTTCTCGTTCGCCTGGATGACGGACTTCGTCGGCTGGCTCCCGATGCCCGACGGGGGTGCGCGCGAGCAACGCCTGACGGCCGACCACAACCTCGACATGATCGAGCAGCGAGCCCGGCTGCGGCGCGTGCGCGACAGGTCGGTGTTCGTCGGCAACCCGGACGACGTGATCTCGCTGCCGTTCGGCGAGGGCCTGCCCGCCATTCGCGAGTGGACGGAGCAGAACTTCGACTTCTCCGGCTACGTCACGGGATTCGACCCGCCGGACGAACGCGAGCGCGCGGCGTTGCGCAGGAGGATCGGCCTGCACCAGGACGAGAAGCTGTGCGTGGTCGCGGTCGGCGGCTCCGGTGTGGGGGAGTCGTTGCTGCGGCGCGTGCTCGACGCCGTGCCGGCCGCTGTCGAACGGGTGCCGGGCCTGAGGTTCCTCGTCGTCACCGGCCCTCGCATCGACCCGGATTCGTTGCCGCGGCGCAGCGGGGTGGAGATCCGCGGATACGTGCCGGACCTGCCCCGGTACCTGGCCGCCTGCGACCTCGCGGTGGTGCAGGGCGGCCTGACCACGTGCATGGAGCTGACGGCCGCCCGGCGCCCGTTCCTCTTCGTGCCGCTGCGCCACCACTTCGAGCAGAACTTCCACGTCCGGCACCGGCTCGAACGCTACGGCGCGGGCCGGTGCATGACGTACGAGCAGGTCGCCGACCGTGATGTCCTGGCCGCCGCCATCGCCGAGGAGATCGGCAGGGAGGTCGGCTACCGGGAGGTCGAGGCGGACGGCGCCGCCCGGGCCGCCGCCCTGCTCGCGGAACTGCTCTGAGAGGTCAGCCGGTCTGCCGGTCGTCGGCCGCCGCGGTCTGGGTGAGCACGGCGACCGTCTGCTCCAGCCCGCGCTGCACCTCGTCGCCCTGCGCCTCCCGCACGCTGTGCAGGCTCACCGTGATGCGCGAACGTCCCGGCGCCACTTCCTCGATCTGGAGTTCGCCGTGGTAGTCGTCCGGGCCCTCGGCGCCCCATTCGAGCGTCCGGCGTCCGGCGTCCGGCCGCACCCACGCCTCGCCCTCGACGTGGTGGCCGTGCACCTCGGCCTCGACGTGCACCTGCTCGCCGCCCTCGGGTTCGGCCGCGGTCATCTGCGGGAAGTAGCGGGGCAGGTTCCGCGGCTCGGCGAGGAAACCGAACAGCTTGTCGGCCGGGATGTCCGCCTCAGCTGTGTGCGTGTACGTCGTCATGGCGGTCCGGGTACCCGGTCTCCCGCAACGCGAACACGTCCCTCGTCCGAGCCACCTGTTCGTGCCATCCGCGCTGGTCGCGGCGGAACACGGGCACGGCGAACGCGCCTCCGACGTACAGCGCCACGACGGCCAGGTCCCACCAGCCGATGCCGATCAGCGGCGACACGACGGTCGCGTAGGCCATGAAGCCCGTGAAGCCGAGCAGTTCGCGCAGGCCCAGCTGGAACGGGTTGGCGCGTGACCCGTCCTCAGCGCGGACCCGGTAGTGCAGCAGCACTCCGCCGATCGTCATCCCGTTCGCCGCCGCCGGCAGCACCACCCGGAACGCGACGAGCACGCACACGGCCCAGCGCGGATCCGAGTTCAGCACCAGCTTCGCGATGACGATCACCAGCACGAGCTCGGAGATCAGGCCGAGGATCCGGCGTGGCACGGTCACGGTGTCGCTCGGCGCCGCCGACTCGTCGGACGAGGGCAGCCTGGGCACGACGAACGCCGCCGGCGCCATCATCCAGCCCAGCAGGCCGCCGAAGGTGTTCGAGATCAGGTCGTCCACGTCGGCGATGCGGTACGGGCACGGGTAGAAACCGAGGTTGCCGGTGAACTGCACGACCTCGATCGCGAGCGACAGGCCGAGGCTGATGGCGACGACGGCGAGCGGACCCTTGCGGTACGCCTTGCGCAGCACCACACCCAGCGGCACGAACAGCGCGACGTTGAACAGCTGCTGCAAGAACGCCTGCGACTTCACCATCGAGAGGACGCCGGAACGCCCGTTCGCCGCCATGTTGTTGCTCATGTCGGTCACCCACTGGAACGGGACCGTCGACAGCATCTGCTCGCCCGTGCACAGCTTCGCCACGTCGGACGGGAACGGCAGGAAGATCAGCGCCAGCGCGACCAGCCCGTAGGCCAGCAGGCCGTACAGGACGAACGCCCGCCGCGGTTCGACCCGCCTGAATCGGAAGTAGTGCAACAGGACCAGGGGCAGGAGCACCAACAACCCGACACCCACGAACGCCAGGAAACCGGTCCGGGCGGTCTCCCAGTACGACGCCATCATGAGTCGTCCAATGCCCGTTCACGCGGAGTGCCAAACCACGATCACCAAGGTTGCGGCGAATGGATCAACGGCGCTTCGCGAGATAGACGGTGTTCGTCGATTCCCTGTCCTGCAGGGGATTGGGGAAGGTGACGACCTCGGCCCGCACGTCGGTGAAGACCTCCGCGAGGGTGGCGGTGTACTCCGCCTCGGGCGGGTCGTTGGACCACAACGCGAACACCCCGCCGGGCGTGAGCAGCGCGGCGAGGCGCCGAGTGCCCTCCGCGGTGTAGAAGTCGGCATTGGACGGGTGCAGCAGGTGGCGTGGTGAGTGGTCGATGTCGACGACGAGGGCGTCGAACAGCCTGCCGGGCTCGGCCTCGTCGTAACCCTCGCCGGAGCGGGTCAGGGCGAAGAAGTCGCCGTGCACCAGCCGGCACCGCTCGTCGGCCGCCAGCGTCTTGCCGGCGGGGATCAGGCCCTGCTGATGCCACTCGATCACCTCGCCGAGGGCGTCGACCACCAGCAGCGAACCGACGTTCGGGTGCTCCAGCACCGTCTGTGCCGTGTAGCCGAGTCCGAGGCCGCCCACGACCACGTTCAGCGAGTCCCCGGACAGTTCCGCGAGTGCGAGGTGGGCCAGTTCGACCTCGGCGACGGTGAACAGGCTCGACATCAGGAACTCCTCGTTGAGCTTGATCTCGTGGATCTCCCTGCCGGTGCCGGGTTCGAGCCGGCGCCGCAGGGACAGCTCACCCAGCGGGGTCTGGCGGTAGTCGAGTTCCTGGAAGCGCGCACTCATGCGGCGGCACGCTACCCCGTGTGCACGAACGGGTGGCCGCGGCGCCTACTCGAAGGAACAGCCGGGATTCGGCGTGCTGACCGCCGGCGGGTTGCCCACCGGGTTCTGGTAGAGCACCTCCAGCACCAGCGGCGCGGTCGTCAGGTTCCGTCCCAAGTGGACGTAGCCGGTGCCGTTGGGTTCGTTGATGAACTGCCCCGGCCGGTACACGCCGTCGATCGAGCAGTCCGAGTCGTGGTGGGTCAGCACGCCCCGGGTGACCACGCCCTTGACCGGCCCGGGGTGGTAGTGCCAGCCCGTCGAGCCACCCGGCGCGATGGTGATCTCCTTGAGCACGTACTGGGTGTCGCCCACGGTCTGGTCGAAGATCGTGACGGCGGTGACCCCGCTGCCCGGTGTGGCGCCCGCGACACGCGGCGGGACGGCGGACGACAGCCCGAGGGCCGTGATCAATGCCAGGCTGCTGGTCGTGCGCATGGGGACTCTCCTCGTACTTGCAACGGTGGGACAGCTGCTCCACCAGCATGGCCGAGCGTGCCGCCGGGACGCTGCGGCGGCAGAGCGCCCGCTGTGCGACCGGCTCAGGGCCGCCGGGTGGCTCACGATCCCGTCGACGTAGCTGTTGTGCGACAACGACAAGACGATGCCGCCCGCGTCGCAGGAGGAGATGGCCGCCCGCGCGACCTCGGTGCACCACCGGCCGGCATCGCACTCGCCGTTCCTGTCCATGCCCGCCGATCTGGCGGCGTTGCTGGACCAGATCACGCTCGATCAGGCGCGCGTGCGCTCGTAGTGCCGGGCGACCCGGGCCCGGTTGCCGCACACGTTGGCGGCGCACCAGACCCGGCGCTTGTTCTCCGCCAGGAACAACATCGAACACGCCGGGTTGGCGCACGCGCGCAGCGCGTCCAGCCGTTTCTGGTCGGCCAGCAGCCGGATCGCCTCGCCCGCGATCGCGGCCAGCGCCGGGTGGCCGTTGTAGTCGTCGTGCCACCGGACGCCTGCCCGCGCTCCGGCTCCCCAGCCGTCCAGCCGCGGGCTCGTGGGCACCGCGGCGGCGACGGCGTTGAGGTCCGCGATCAGCGCCGGGTCAGGCGTGCGCCCGGTCAGGTGGGCGTCGAACAACTCCCGCAGCACCGCTCTCAGCCGCCGGGTCGCGCTCATCGCCGGTGGTGCCGCGTCGGGCAGCCGATCCGCCTGCAGGGCCCACCACGCCGCGTGCCCGGCCTCGTCGGCGAGCAGGTCCCGGACCGGGTCCAGGCACAGCGCGTGCGTGTCCACCAGATCAAGCGCCACGAGCGGCTCGGCACCCATGGGGAAGCCTGCCGCCTGGAACTCGGACAAGGTGGCGACCACGCCGTCTCCTAACGGTTGAAGCAATGGTCGAGACGTTAGCAGATTCTCCCCTCGGGAGCTTGCAGCACGGAAGCTAACGTGTATACGGTCCATCTATCCATTAGAACGAACGAGGAGAGCGACATGCCCGCGATTCGCCACCGCCACGTCGAGGTCGACGGCCTGAAGGTGTTCGTCCGCGAGTCCGGCGACGCGAGCAGGCCGGTCATCGTGCTGCTGCCCGGCTACCCGTCGAGCACCCGCGCCTACGTGCGGCTGATCGACCGCCTGGCGTCCGACTGGCACGTCGTCGCGATCGACTACCCCGGCTTCGGCTCGTCCGACCCGCTGCCCGGCGACCCGACGTTCGACCGGCTGGCCGAGGTCACGGGCCAGGTCATCGACCTGCTCGGCATCGGCGACTACGCGGTCTACATGTTCGACTTCGGCGCACCGGTCGGCTTCCGGATCGCACTCGGGCACGACCAGCGCGTCAAGGCCGTGATCACGCAGAACGGCAACGCCTACACCGACGGCTTCGGCCCCGGCGCCGAGGCGCTGAACGGGTGGTGGAGCGAGAAGGAGAAGTACGACGAGACCGTCGACTGGTTCCTGAGCATCGAGGGCACCCGGCACCAGTGGCTGGCGGGCGCGAAGGACCCCGAGCGCATCGACCCCGAGCAGGCGCTGGCCGACCAGCGCGTGCTCGACCTGCCCGGACGAGCGGGCTACATGAAATCCCTGTTGTGGGACTACCGGACCAACCCCGGCCGCTACCCGTCCTGGCAGGCCTGGCTGCGCGAACGGCAGCCGCGAGTGCTCGCGGTCTGGGGCCGCGACGACCCGTTCTTCATCCCCGCCGGCGCCGAGGCCTACCGCCGTGACGTGCCCTCCGCCGAGGTCGTGCTGCTCGACACCGGGCACTTCGCCCTGGAGGAGGCGGCCGACGAGATCGCCGACCACGTGCACGCGGTGCTGGCGAAGACCTTCGCCTGACCTGGCGATTCCAGAAAACCTGCAAGGGTTCCACAGCACCGGTGCCCCACCGTGGTCTCACGACTACTCGTCGTGAACACCAGGAGGGGACATGTTCAAGAAGATGGCCGGGGTGCTCGCCGTGGCAGGCGCGGTCCTGATGGGGCTGGTGGCACCGGCCACGGCGTCGGTGGGGGTGCAGGCGGCGCCCGACTGCCAGAACGACACGGGCTACCACACCGTCGTCGGTACCGGGCCGATCAGGGACTTCAGCGGTGATCGCATCGGCACCGTCTACCTCTGCCGGACCGGCAGCCTGTACTTCGGGTTCGCGCTCTACGAGCAGCCCATGGCTTCGAACCAGTGGGCGCAGGCCTGGCTTCAGCGCTACGACAACGGGTCCTGGGTCGGAGAGGTGAACTGCGACACCGAGCCGGGCGGAAACGGGAACATCCGTCCAGGTCAGCGTCGCTGCTGGACCCCGAACCTGAACGGTGACGCCGTCAGGTACACGTTCCGCGTGCTGTCCGAGAAGTACACCACCGGCAACAACCTGATCGCCAACGGCGCGACGGCTCGCCAGCGCTGATTCGAGCCAGGTGCCGCCCTCGCGTCGCGGGGGCGGCACCACGCCCGGTCTACATCAGGATGAAGTAGGGCGAGTACGCCGCGCCGGTGTGATCCTTCCAGTTCTTGCCCTGGACGATCTGACCGTTCTGCGGCTCGATGACCTGAACGGCGCCGCTCGTGTCGATGAAGACGTTCACGGCGTGTGCGCTGTTCGCCGTCGTCCCGAAGATGATGCCGACCGCGTAGCCGTACTCCGGACTGACCGCGTAGGCGTCCTTGGAGCACTGCCCCTTGTAGACGTAGCTGAAGTCGTCGCAGTCGAAGTAGTTGGCCTTCCAGCTGTACTGCGCGAGTCCGGAGTTGTGGTAGGTCGCCGTCACCTGCGAGGTCGTGACGGCCTGGTAGTACAGGTCTCCGGTGTTGAGCTTCAGGTCGTAGCTCGCATCGGGCCACGCGGCGCTGAACAGGCTGTCCAGCTTCGTCTTCTGCACGTAGAACTTGTGGAAGGTGAGCGCCGCGGCGGAGTGGGAGCTCGAGACGTACGCCCAGTTCCACGAGCCGGAGTCCGCGCACAGGCTCATGGTCGTTCCGTTGTTGTTCCACGACAGGTTGTAGGTCTGGACGCCGTCCGGGTTCTTCTGAGCGGCCTTGGCGGAGAACGACATCACCGGATAGCTGCTGCCGTAGTCGGACGGCGCCCACAGGGCGTACTCCCACGAGGTCGCGGTGCCGTTCGAGTGCAACGGCCAGTTGCGCGCCTGCATGGTGATCGAAGAGGCTTTCTCGACCGGCTTCCCGGAGAACTGCAGCGGGAACACGTCGGTCCAGTAGCTGTTGTAGGCGCCGAAGTACGCCCACTCCCAGGCGCCGCTTCCCGCGTCCTGGACGCTCAGCACCCGTCCGTACGCGTCCTTGATCACGTAGGGCGTGGTCTCGTCGATCTGCTCCGCGGGGATCGGCTCGCTCAGCGTGATGACCGGGCCTTCGTCTCTGAGGGGGCCTGACGAGTCCTCGCCTCTCCTCGGGGCGTGGAGGTGGCCGGCGAGCAGATCACCCGGATCGGCGTGCGGCTCGCGCTGGGTCGGGACGAGGAGTTCGGTGGTCTCGGTCGGGGTGATGCGCAGGATCGTCATGGCGGCCTCGGAAAAGGAAGGGGGTTTGGACCCGTTCAACGTTCCGCCGACCGCAGTGGCGCGACAAGATATCTATTGGTGGGACAAGGGCGACTCGCGGGAGTCGCGGCCCGGCAAGTCGCACGGACGTGTGTCGTCGCCGGGTGAAATCCGCCTCGTGGCCACTTGACCCTGCAAAGCAGTGCTATCGCAGCGCGGCCTCGATCGCCTCGGTGATCGCGGCGTCCTCCGGCTCGGTGCTCGGCCGGAAGCGGGCGATGACCTGCCCGTCGCGCGAGACGAGGAACTTCTCGAAGTTCCACTTCACGTCGCCGGCGGTCCCGTCGGCGTCCGCGTGCTTCGTCAGCTCCTCGTAGAGCGGGTGCCGGCCGGGCCCGTTGACCTCGATCTTCTCGAACAGGGGGAACGACACCCCGTAGGTGGCCGAGCAGAACGTGGCGATCTCCTCGGACGAGCCCGGCTCCTGGCCCGCGAACTGGTTGCACGGGAAGCCGACCACGGAGAAGTCCTCGGTCCCGTACTTCTCCTGCAACCGCTCCAGACCCGCGTACTGCGGGGTGAGGCCGCACCGCGAGGCGACGTTGACGACCAGCGCCACCTTGCCCCGCACCGCGTTCAGGTCGCCGGGCTCGCCCGCGAGCGTGCGGACGGGGATGTCGTAGATCTCCATCCCGCCAACGTAGTTCATGTCTTGCGCCCACCGGGAGCGGGCACGATCCGGGCGCTCACCGACGGCGGTGGAGCGGCCACGCCGGGCCCGCCCGCGTCGACCCAGTCGATCACGTCCCGCACCACGTCGTCGTCCAGCACGGACCCGACCCACACCGGCCTCGCCCCGGCGGCGCGGGCGGCCTTGCCGGGCCGCACGACGACCACGTTGGACGCCTCGCACGCGTCCAGGCAGTCGGCCACCAACACCGGTGCGAGCCGTGCGCGCAGCACTTCGAGCTGGTGGTCGTGGTCGACCTCGGGGTGCTTGCGCTCGGTGCCGCAGCAACAGCCGCGGCACACTGTGATCCGTGAACTCATGATCACCGTTCTACGCAGTCGACGGTTCGTTGCACAACGCGCACGCTCCGCTGGCCGTCCGGCGACATCGCTGGGGAAAGCTGGAAATCGTGTCTGGTAAAGGAAGTTGGATCGTGCTCCTGCTCGTGATGGTGACGGGCTGCACACCCGCTGGACCGCAGTCGACCAGCGTCCAGGTGAAGGTGACCGGCGACGGCAGCATTCCGAAGAACGAGAGCATCTCGCTGGACGACGGCGAGCACGCCGCCATCGCCAACCTCGATCCCGCGCTGCTCACCGCCGTGCGGAAGGCGGCGGCGGACGCGAAGCTCGCCGGGGTCGAGCTGCGGGTGACGTCGGGCTGGCGCAGCGCGGAGCACCAGCAGCGGCTCCTGGACGAGGCCGTCGAGCTGTACCGCAGCGAGGAGGAGGCGCGGCGGTGGGTGCACCCGCCGGACAAGTCCGCGCACGTCACGGGCAAAGCGATCGACATCGGGCCGACGAACGCCGACGACTGGCTCATCCAGCACGGCGCGGACTACGGGTTGTGCCAGGCCTACGCCAACGAGATGTGGCACTTCGAGCTGCTGACGACCCCTGGCGGCCAGTGCCCGCCGCCGCAGAGCAATGCCGGCTAACGACCGTGGATGACGGCCAGGGCGTGCTCGCGGGCCGGTGCGCTCAGAGTCGTGTTGAGCTGTTCGAACAGGGCCTCGGCCGTGACGCCGTTCCAGCCGGGAGGCAGCAGCGACAGGGGGAGCCCGGGGTCGCTGTACGGCAGGCGGCGCCACGCGGTGAGCATCGGCACGTACGTCTGGAACGCCTGCTCGGGTGAGGTGATGCCGGCGTCCAGGACGGGGCGGTGGCGGCGCAGGAAGTCGGCGTACAGGTCGGTCAGCTCGTCCAGGTCCCACCAGGCGCGGACCTTGGAGCGCAGGTCGCCGAACGCGAAGTGGTGGCCCGTGAAGATGTCCACGTACTCGGACAACCCGCGGCGCTCCAGCGTGCGGCGGGTCTCGGTGGCCAGGTTGCCCGGTGCGACCCACACGCCGGGGGCCGTGGTGCCGAAGCCGAGCTGGGTCAGGCTGGTGCGCAGGGCGTGGCGCTTCTCGCGTTCGGACTCGGGCACGGAGAACACGACCACGAGCCAGCCGTCCTCGGTGGTGGCCCGGCGGCGTTCGAAGATGCGGGTGTCGCCCTCGGCCAGGGTCTCCAGCGTGGACTCGGAGAGGGCGTAGCCGGCGCCGTCGCGGCGTTCGGCCCGGACGACGCCCCGGCGCTTCAGACGGGAGATCGAGGACCGCGCGGCCTGGCCCTCCACGCCGAGGTCGGCCATGAGCTGGACGACGGAGGCCACGGAGAGCCAGTTGTGCTCGCCGCGCGCGTAGAGGCCGAAGATCGTGATGATGAGCGGGCCGAGCCGGTCGCGCCCGGCGGGAGCCGCGGCTTCCACGGTCATGTCCGCGACGTTCAGTGCCCTCTCCTCACCTTGATCAGCTGCCGGCGAGCTTAACGCCCGGCTCGCCGAGGTCGGTCAGCGTGACGGTGTTGCGCAGTTCGCCCAGGCCGCTGACGCGCGTGACGACGACGTCGCCGTCGCGCAGGAAGACCTGCGGCTCGCGGGCGTTGCCGACGCCGCTGGGGGTGCCGGTCAGGATCACGTCGCCGGTGCGCAGGGTCATGCCGTGGCTGAGCTCGGCGATGATCCGGGCGAAGGAGAACGCCATCTGCGCACTGGTCGCGTCCTGCAGCAGAACGCCGTTGACTTCGCACTGCACCCGCAGTTGTCCGAGGTCGTGGATTTCGTCGGCGGTGGTCAGCCACGGGCCGAGCGGCATCGTGGCGTCGAGACTCTTGCCCTTGAGCCACTGGCCGCCGTGCGCGCGTTGGAGATCGCGTTGCGAGACGTCGTTGGCGACGAGGAAGCCGAACACGTGGTCCAGCGCCTTCTCTTCCGGGATCGAACGGCCGTCGCGACCGATGACCATCGCGATCTCGGCCTCGTAGTCCCACTTCTGGGACAACTCCGGGTCGTAGGCGATGCCGTCGGAGGGGCCGATGACCGTGTCGGGGCCCTTGGTGAAGAACGTCGGACGCAGCGGGAGGGACACCGGGTCCTGCCCCTCGCGCTTGCCCGCGGACTCCTCGAAGTGGTCCCGGTAGTTCCAGCCGGTGCAGAGGATGTCGCGGTTGAAGCGGTGCAGCGGCGACTCCAGCCGAACCTCCGCCAGCGGCAGGACCTCGGCACCTGACACGTCGGCCGATGCCCCGCGCACGATGTCGTCGACTGTCGTGGACAGCACCGAGACGAGACGTCTCGTCTCGTCGACGACCGCTGCGCGCCGCACATCACCGACGGTCACAGAAGCGAGCTTCACGCACGAACCTCCTCGGCTATCGCGTTCACGTTGCGTAGATCATGAATGCGCTATCGATTCAGCTGGGCCTGACCAGCCGGTCTTCCGGGATCACCGCGACGCCGAGGATCTCGATGAGGGCTTCCGGCTGCCACAGCGCGGTGCAGCCGATGCCCGCCATGGCCGGGTAGACGGGGCCGGCGAGCTCCCGCCACACCTTCCCGATCTCCTTGCCGTGCGCCTGGTAGTCCGGGATGTCGGTCAGGTAGATCGTGATGCTGACCAGGTCTTCCGGCTCGCCACCGACCGCACGCAGTGTCGTCAGCACGTTGCCGAACGCCTGGCGGAACTGCTCGACGATGCCGCCGGGAACGATCTTCATGTCGGCGTCGAGGGCGGTCTGCCCGCCCAGGTGGAGTGTGGTGCCGGCGAGGGTGCCGTGGGAGTAACCGCGCGGCGCCGGAAGGCTGGCCGGATTCACTGCTGCAGGCCTCATGAGTATTGACACTATCTGACGGTCGTGAAGAATACGAGATATGGAGCCCGACCTGAGCAAGTACCAGCTCGACGGCGACAACTCGATGTACCGGCTGCCCAGCGGCCTGGTCGCGCCGGTCGTGACGCGCGGCGGTGCCGAGAACCCGGACACCGCGAACTCCGGTGGCGCGATCCGGATCTCGGGCGTGAGCATCCAGCACACCCCGGCGACGAAGCTGTGGTTCGGCAAGGTCACCAACGAACCGGGCTACCGCTCGGTCACCCACCACCACGGCGAGGCCGAGACCGGCGGTTACGTGCTGTCCGGCCGGGCGCGGATCTACTTCGGCGAGAAGTTCGAGGACTACGTCGACATGGAGGAGGGTGACTGGGTGTTCGTGCCACCGTTCATGCCGCACATCGAGTGCAACCTCGACCGGAACAACCCGCTCACGTGGATGACCACGCGAACGCCGGAGAACATCGTCGTGAACCTGGACGACGTGCCGGACGAGGACCTGCGCGACTGGCTGACCCGATGACGGCCGTGCGGGCTTCGGGGCCGACCTCGGCGATCTTCACGGAGGCCGTCGCGCTGGAGAAGGCCGAGCCGGAGCACTTCGACCTCGCCTTCACCGCCGTCACCCAGCCCTGCCCGTGGCCCAAGGCCTACGGCGGGGACCTGGTCGCCGCCGCGGCGGCCGCGGCCATGCGTTCGGTGACCGACGGCAAGACGCTGCACTCGATGCACAGCTACTTCCTGCGCCCGGCCGACATCGGCGCCCAGGTGCGATACGAGGTGGAGCTGCTGCGCGACGGCCGCGGCTACAGCACCCGGCAGGTCCGCGGCTACCAGAACGGCAAGCCCCTCTACGCCTGCCTCGCGAACTTCGCCGCCGGTGAGCCGGGCGGTGGCTTCCAGGCCGAGTTCACCGGCGACCTGCCCGGCCCGGAGGAGTTGTCCAGCTCCGCGGACTTCCTCGCCGGACGCTCCGGCGGCTCGATGACGGAGGAGTCGAAGGCCTACTGGTCCGGGGGCCGCAGCTTCGACATGCGGCACGCACCCGGCCCGGTCTACCTCGCGGTGGAGGGCGAGAAGGTCCCGCACCAGGCCGTCTGGATCAAACCGTTCGACCCGCTGCGCCCGGTCGACGGCCTGACCGACGCCCAGCGGGACCTCGCCGCGCTGGCCTACGTGTGCGACTACACGATCCTCGAACCCGTCCTGCGGGTGCTCGACCTGCCGTGGGCCCGGCCGGGCCTCGTCACCGCGAGCCTCGACCACGCGATGTGGTTCCACCGCGAGGGCCCGGTCGACGACTGGCTCCTCTACCTGCAGGAGGCCGTCGCCGCGGACGCGGGCCGGGGCCTCGGGTACGGACGCTTCTTCACCCGCGATGGTCTCCACCTCGCCACCGTTGCCCAGGAGGGCATGATCCGCGCTTCCTGACCCGCCGCCCGGGAAGGACTTCACCATGGACACCTTCGCTCGTGACCACTTACCTCCCGCGGCGTTGTGGCCCGTCATCGAGTTCACGACGCCGGAGCTGAACTACCCGGCCAGGCTCAACGCCGCCACCGAGCTCATCGACGTCCCGGTCTCCAAGTTCGGCCCCGGCCGTCCCGCGCTGCGCACGCCGGCGGGGGAGACGTGGTCCTACGGCGAGTTGCTGACCCGCGCCAACCAGGTGGCCCAGGTGCTGACCGAAGACCTCGGTCTCGTTCCAGGACAACGGGTTCTGCTCCGCTCGCCCAACAACCCGTGGACCGTGGCCGCGTGGCTCGGCGTCCTCAAGGCGGGCGGTGTCGTGGTGACGACCATGGCCGCGTTGCGGACCCGTGAGCTCACGCCGATCGTCGAGCGGACCCGTCCTTCGATCGCCCTGGCCGACCAGCGGTTCGTGGAGGACCTGCAAGCCTTTCCATCGCTGACCGTGGTGAGCTACGACGACCTCCAGGTGTTGGCCGCGACCAAGCCGACGGAGTTCACCGCCGTCGACACCGCCGCCGACGACGTGGCACTGCTGGCGCCCACGTCCGGCAGCACCGGAGCGCCCAAGATCACCGCGCACTTCCACCGCGACGTCCTGTCCATCGACAACACCTTCGGCCGGAACGTCCTGCGGCTGACCGAGGACGACCTCGTCGCCTGCACCGCCCCGTTCGCCTTCACGTTCGGCCTGGGCATGCTCGTCGTCTTCCCGCTGCGGGCCGGTGCCTGCGCCCTGCTGACCGAGGCCGCCACGCCCACCCAGATCGCGGACCTCGTGCAACAGCAAGGAGTCACGGTGCTCGCCACGGCGCCGACCGCGTACAAGGCGATCCTGCGCGACGGCGTCGAGGCGAAGCTCGGTGGTCTGCGGACGGCGGTGTCGGCCGGGGAGCACATCCCGCAGGAGACCTGGAAACGGCTGCACGAGCGGCTGGGGCTCAAGGTGATCGACGGCATCGGTGCCACGGAGCTGTTGCACATCTTCATCTCCGCCGCCGGCGACGACATCCGGCCGGGCTCCACCGGCAAGCCGGTGCCGGGCTACCGCGCCACCGTGCTCGGCGCCGACGGCGAGGAACTCGGCCCCGGCGAGCCCGGACGGCTCGGTGTGATCGGCCCCGTCGGCTGCCGCTACCTGGACGACGAGCGGCAGAAGGACTACGTGGTGGGCGGCTGGAACGTCACCGGCGACGTCTTCCACCGCGACGAGGACGGCTACTTCCACTACCACGCCCGCAGCGACCACATGATCGTCTCCTCCGGCTACAACATCGGCGGCCCGGAGGTGGAGGAGGCCATCGACGCCCACCCGGACGTGCTGGAGTCCGCCGTCGTCGCCAAACCCGACGAGGAGCGCGGCTCGGTCGTGTGTGCCTTCGTGGTGCTGCGCGACGGGGTGCGGGGCGACGCCGCGAAGGCCCGTGAGATCCAGGACCACGTCAAGCGCACGATCGCGCCCTACAAGTACCCGCGCGAGGTCCGGTTCCGGACCTCGTTGCCGCGCAACGCCAGCGGCAAGCTGCAGCGCTTCGCACTCCGCAAGATCGTCGAGGAGGAGGTGACGGCGTGAGGATCGCAGCGAAGAAAATCGCCGTCGTCGGTGGTGGCCCGGGAGGCCTGTACTTCGCCGCGCTGATGAAGCAGCTCGACCCCGCGCACGACGTCACCGTGTGGGAGCGCGACGCACCGGACGTCACGTTCGGCTTCGGCGTGGTGTTCTCCGACGAGACGCTCGGCGGGATCGAGAACGCCGACCCGGAGTTCGCCGCCGCCATGGCCAGCCGGTTCGCCCGGTGGACGGACATCGACATCCACCACCGCGGCGAGAGCCACACCGTGGGCGGGCAGGGGTTCGCCGCGATGAGCCGCAGGGAACTGCTCGGGCTGCTGCAGCGGCGGTGCCGTGATCTCGGCGTGGTCGTGCACTTCTCGACACCCGCGCCCGACGCGGAAGTGCTGCGCGCGTCACATGACCTCGTGGTCGGCGCGGACGGCGTCAACTCGCTGGTGCGGCAGTCCTTCGCGGACGTCTTCCGCTCCACTCTGGACCGCAGGCACAACAAGTACATGTGGCTCGGCACGGATCGCGTCTTCGAGGCGTTCCAGTTCTTCATCAAGGACACACCGTGGGGGACCATGCAGGTCCACGGTTATCCTTACTCCGACAGCGGTTCCACGTTCATCGTCGAGATGCACGAGGACGTCTGGCGCCGTGCCGGTTTCGACACCGCCCAGGAGTTCGCGCCGGGTGTCTCGGACGAACGCGCCGTCGACCGGATCCGCGACCTGTTCGCGGAGGAACTGGCCGGCCACCAGGTGTTCGCCAACAACTCGAAGTGGCTCAGCTTCACCACCGTGCGCAACGAACGCTGGCACCACGGCAATGTGGTCCTAGTGGGCGACGCCGCGCACACCGCGCACTTCTCGATCGGCTCGGGCACCAAACTCGCGATGGAGGACTCGCTCGCCCTCGCCGCGTGCCTGCACGAGCACGGTGACGTCGAGACCGCGCTGACGGCCTACGAGACCGAACGGCGCCCCGTCGTCGAGTCCACCCAGCGAGCAGCCCAGGCGTCCCTGGAGTGGTTCGAGAACATCGGCATGTACGCGGACCAGGAGCCGACCCGGTTCTGCTTCAACCTGCTCACGCGCTCGCGCCGGATCACCTACGACAACCTGCGCACCCGCGACTCGGAGTTCGCCGACCGCGTCGACGCCGCCTTCGCCGCCTCCCAGGGACTCCAGAGCACGGCCCCGGCGATGTTCCAGCCGTTCCGCCTGGGGCAGCTGGAACTCAAGAACCGCGTGATCGTCTCGGCGATGGACATGTACTCCGCCGTCGACGGCGTTCCGGGCGACTTCCACCTCGTCCACCTGGGCTCGAAGGCCATGGGCGGCGCGGGCTTGGTGATGACCGAAATGGTCTGCGTCTCGCCCGAGGGCCGCATCACGCCCGGCTGCACCGGTCTGTGGACCGACGAGCAGCGCGACTCGTGGGCGCGGATCGTGGCGTTCGCGCACGAGCGGAGCACCGCCCGCATCGGCCTGCAGCTCGGCCACTCCGGCCGCAAGGGTTCCACCCGCCTGATGTGGGAGGGCATGGACGAGCCGCTGCCGGAGGGCAACTGGGACGTCATCGGCCCGTCTCCGCTGTCGTACGGCCCCGGATCGCCCGTCCCGGCCGAGGCCGGTCGCGAGGACCTGGACCGGATCACCGCGCAGTTCGCCGCCGCGGCCCGGCGCGGTGCCGAAGCAGGGTTCGACCTGCTCGAACTGCACTGCGCGCACGGCTACCTGCTGTCCTCGTTCCTCTCCCCGATCGCCAATCAGCGCACTGACGAGT
This sequence comes from Lentzea kristufekii, assembly GCF_033949925.1. NCBI lineage: Bacteria > Bacillati > Actinomycetota > Actinomycetes > Pseudonocardiales > Pseudonocardiaceae > Lentzea > Lentzea kristufekii. Next base: position 35,546 of record NZ_JAXAVV010000004.1, on the reverse strand, counting down.
ACGGCGGCTCGCTGGCGAACCGGCTGAGGTTCCCCCTGGAGGTGTTCGACGCCGTCCGCGACGTGTGGCCTGCCGAGCGCCCGATGATCGTGCGCATCTCCGCGACCGACTGGGTCGACGGCGGCAACACCGAGCACGACGCCGTGGAGATCGCCCGTGCGTTCATCGCCCACGGCGCGAACGCGATCGACGTCTCCACCGGTCAGGTCACGGCGGACGAACGTCCCGCGTACGGCCGCAGCTACCAGACGCCGTTCGCCGACCGGATCCGCCACGAGGTCAAGGGCGCGGCCGTCATCGCGGTCGGTGCCATCGCCTCCTACGACGACGTCAACTCCATCCTGCTGGCGGGCCGCGCGGACCTGTGCGCGCTCGGCCGCACGCACCTCTACGACCCGCACTGGACGCTGCACGCGGCCGCCGAACAGGGCTACCAGGCCGAGTGGCCGGTCCAGTACCGCGCCGGCAGCCGCAAGCCGCCGTCCGCGCGCACCGACGCCGTCCGGCCGCGGTTGTCCCTGCTGCGGGCCGACCCACCCGACCGCAACGTGCACCTGCGCTGGACCCCGCACCGCGAGCATTCGCTTCTCGCATAGGCACTTCAGCGGCGTTCAGGTGAAACTTCATTCAACGACGAATTGGAATCTCTTGTCAGGTCACATGTTCCGCAATCACACATTGGTCTGATGGTGCAGACATCACGAGCACGCGGGTGAGGGGGTTTTTCCCGAACAGAGGACGTCCCTAGCGTCGGCGGTCAGTTCCCGAACGACCCGCCACCGAAGGGATCATGCTCGTGCGAAGACGTTTGCCGGCGATGGTGCTAGCGGGCGTGCTCGCCGGCAGCACGCTCACCGCCGCCGTTCCCGTGGCCGCCCAGTCACCCGTGTCCACGCTCACCAAGTCCGTGCAGGGCGTGTCCGATCCCGCCTCCCATGGCGACGTCGCCTCCTGGGTCGTGTCCTACGCGAACGGCGCCAACGGAGCCGCCTCGATCACCGACCCCGTCGGCGCGGGCCAGACCCTCCTGGCCGGCTCGCTGCAGGTACCGCCGGGCTGGACCGGCACCGAGGGCAACCCGGTCACCGCCACGCACCCCGGCGTGCGCAACGGCGGCAAGGCGCTCTCCAGCGTGCTGACGCCGCCGGTGCAGGCCAGCGCGGCATCGACCGGCGGTGACGGCTTCACCCCGATCCTGCAGCGCACGCCCGACGGCCGCCTGCAGGCGTGGAACGTCTACCACCACGCGGCTCTCACCGTCCCCAAGCTGGTGTGCACCGATCTCGCGACGAGCACGCCCTGCCCGGGCGGTCCGTGGCCGAAACCGCTCAACACCGCGCCCGGCCCGTTCGGCGCGGGGAACACCGGCGACATCAGCAGCCCGCTCGAACCGCAGTACGTGCGCGACGAGGCGAATCCGGCGCGCGTGTACTACTCGGCCACCACGGCGTCCTCGATCGGCGTGGCCTGCATGGACCTCGCCGCTCCCGGCAACTGCGGGTTCTGGCCGCTGATGCCCCGCGGCGGGCAGACGACCGAGATGGCGGGACTCGTCCAGATCGGCGGCAACCTCTACGGCGCCTCGACCTCGGGCAACGTGGTGTGCTGGACGATCGCCACCCAGAGCGCGTGCGCGGGCCAGCCCTACGCCCCGATCGTGCCGTGGACCAACACCGGCAGCTACTACTACGGCGCGCTGACCGTCGCCGGAGGCAAGCTCTTCGCCTCCTCGGTGCCGGCCGCCGGTGGCGCTCCCCAGCTGGGCTGCTTCGACCCCGGCACCACGGCCAGGTGCGCGGGCTGGCCGGCCTCGAAACCCGTCGGGCCCAACGGCAACATCACCTACAACGCCTACACCGCCTACAGCACCACGGGTGCGGAGACCGGTGCGTGTTCCAGCACGACCGGTGCGTCGAACGTCACCACCTGTTACGCGATCGACGGCTCGCCCCTGCCCGCGCCGTCGGCCACGGCCGGGCTGGAAGGAGGCGTGATCGCGTTCAACCCCGAGGTGGTCCGCACCGGTGACCGCGTGCGCAGCTTCATCGGCATCTGGCGCGGCCCGTACCCGGGTGCGGCGGTGTGCCACGACTGGAGCACCGGGGCGTCCTGTGCCGGCGTGCCTTCGCGCATCACCCACCCGACCGTCAACGGCGGCGACACCAGGGACTACGGCTACGCCTACGACGTTCCCACCGGCTGCATGATCGGCTTGGGTGACGCGGGCGTGCTGTTCTCGATGGATCCTGACACGGGGGCGTCGCCCTGCGTTCGCAGCGGCGCCTCCGTGTCTCTCACCCCGTCTCAGTTCTACTGCGACGGCAAACCGCACGTCACCGCATACACGAAGGCGCGGCTCGTCGGCGTGACACCGGCGAACGTGAACTTCGGCGCCTCCACCGTGAAGGCCGTCGACGGAGGCGGAAACCCCGTCGCCACACCGGGTTTCGCCCCTGACGGCACGGTCGACCTGACCGGCGTCACCGCCGGTTCGTTGACGCTCACCGCATCGCTCGTGCTGAACGACGCCGCGGACTTCGGTGGCGGCAACCAGCCGTCCCTGGCCGTGGAGTTCAACGGCGACGCACCGCAGGTGTGCTTCCGCACCACGATCTCCGCGGACTGCGCGGTCACGTCCGTCGCGAACACGGCGAACGGGACCGACGCGACCGGCGGCTTCTCGTCCAACACGGTGACCCGCCAGGTCGCACCGGGAACGGCGTGCATGCCGAACGTGGTGGTGAACAAGGAGATCTGCGGCTCGCACTCACCGGCCAACTGCAAGGCGGGCGGCGCCGGTCCGTGGGTGAAGCAAGCACCCGTGGGCGTGCTCGGCCTGTTGAACGCGACCGCGTACTGGCGTGTCACGGTGACGAACAACGGCCCGATCCCGGTCGTCGACGCCTACGTGGTCGACGACGTGGAACCGGCCTGCCAGAGCGGGCCGTTCGCGTTGCAGCCCGGTGAGTCAGAAGTGGTGTACTGCTCGACGTACGCGTTGCTGTCGCTGTTCCCCTTGACCAACAACGCGAAAGCGAAGTACACGCCGGTCAACGGCACCCGGACGTACAGCGAGTGGTCGTCCGCGAAGGCCTGTTCACTGCTCTGCGTGCTGAACTGAGCAGTGGCGGAGGAGCATCAGCCGTACTCGGCCAGGTAGGTCAGGACGGCCAGCACCCGGCGGTGCTCCTCCACGTTCGCGGCCAGCCCGAGCTTGGCCATGATGCTGCCGACGTGGGTCTCGACGGTGCGCTCGGTGAGCCAGAGCCTCCGCGCGATCGCGACGTTCGTGCAGCCCTCGGCCATCAGTCCGAGCACCTCGCGTTCGCGCGGGGTGAGCGCCCCGGTGGTGGGCCGTCCCAGCAGCCGGCCCACCACCTCGGGATCGAGTGCCGACCCACCGGCGGCGACCCGCGTGATCGACTCCAGGAAGTCGTCGACGTCGAGCACGCGATCCTTGAGCAGGTAGCCGAACCCGCCCTGGCTGACCAGGTCGACCGAGTGCTTCGTCTCCACGTGCTGGGACAGCAGCAGGATGGCGACCTCCGGCTGGGCCGCCCGGATCCGGCGGGCGGCCTTCGCACCGTCGTCGGTCAGGCCGGGAGGCATCCGGACGTCCACGATGGCCAGGTCGGGCTCGGCCCGCGCCACCACGTCCACGAGGGTCTCGGCGTCGGCGGCACGGCCCACGACGTCGTGGCCCACATGGGAGAGCAGTCTCGCCAGACCCTCCCGGAACAACGCCGAGTCCTCGCCGATCACGATGCGCACGGCAGCACCGCCTGGATCGTCGTGCCGGCACCCGGCAAGCTGTTGAGCCGCAACGAACCACCGATCGCGGCGACGCGGTCGGCCAGCCCGGCCAGTCCTGACCCCGCGCGCGGATCGGCACCGCCGCAGCCGTCGTCGTTCACCCACACGTTCACCTCGTCCGCCCGCTGGGTGACGCGGACGGTGATCGTGCTGGCGTGCGCGTGCTTGGCGGCGTTGGTGATCGCCTCGGCGGCGACGTAGTAGGCGGTGATCGCGATGTCGTCGGTCAGCGGTTCGGACATGATCTCCAGCGCCACCGGGACCGGCAACGTCGTCGTGAGCGCGGCAAGGGCGTTGTGCAGGCCGTCGTCGAGGCTGGTGGGACGCAGGCCGTGCGCGATCTGCCTGAGTTCGGCGATGGCGGTGGCGAGTTCGGCGACCCCCTGGTCGAGCAGCGCGTGCACGTCGACGGACCCGGTGGGCAGCTGCCGCTGCGCCAGCCGCATCGCCATGCCGAGCGACACCAGCCGTTGCTGGGCGCCGTCGTGCAGATCCCGTTCGAGCCGGTGCCGTTCGGCGTCCCCGGCCTGGATGATCCGCGTGCGACTCGCCTCCACCTCGCGCAGGGCGGTGGCGAGCTCCCCGCGCAACCGGGCGACCTCGACCAGACTCGCGGCGGCGGTGGCGACGACCTCGAGCACGGCCGGGGTGGTGCCGGACGCGGCGAGCACGCCGATCTGCGTGACGTTCAGAAAGCTCGTTCCGGCAGACATTGACGTGATCTTCTGCGACGACAGCTACAGCTGAAACGCATGGTCTGCGGGCGCGACACGCCAGCCTCGCAGAGGACCTCGCAGGGCTGTTGATCTCCGTTCAGGTGCGGGCCTCCGCGGCGCTGACGTTGGATTGAAGACGCAGAATTCCATGCGTTAAAGAATCTCGGCGCTCCGCGGTCAAGTTTCTAGGAAAATATCACCTGAGTCTGCTTGTGGGTCGACGAGCGGCTGGTGTGGATCGTTGAGCGGATCAGGATTTCTGTGCTGCTGGTCAGCTTCTCTGAAGCCTCAACCTCTTGCCTTTGAGATCGACAGAAGTTCGCTAGGGTGGCTCGCATGTTTGCGCGTCCAGGTTGGGTGCTCCTTTTAAGTGATCAATGTGTGCGAGGCGTCCATGTCTGAGGAGAGCGAGTCGGCGTCTCAATTGGCTGGTGCTGTTCACAATGAAGTCAGTACGGGCTCGGGTGGTGTGATCGCTCAAAGTGGATCGGTTTTCGGGGGCATCCACTTCCATGCCGGCGATCGAGGTTTCACCGACGATTTGCGTGTCCTGGCGGCACAGCTTGCCCGTGCGGTCAGGGTGCAGTGGCTCGGAGAAGAGGAGAAGCGGCGCATTCGAGATCCTCTTCCATTGACTGTGCGGTTCAAGGCGGCACGTCTGGAGCTGAGCGACTACTGGAGTAATGTACTAGGTGTCTCGGCTGATGATGTCGAACCTCTTGCGTTGGTCGGGCCGGTTGCGGAATTCGCCGAGATCTACCGCAGTGTGCCGTCGGGCAGAATGGTGGTCCTGGGCAGGGGTGGGGCTGGGAAGACCGTCCTTGTGCTGCAGTTCGTGCTCGCTCTGCTCGGGCGATGGAGCGACAACAGTCCAGTGCCGGTGGTGCTCAACATCGGATCCTGGAATCCGGTCACCACCTCTTTGAGGGAGTGGATCGAAGCGCAGCTCGCACGCGACTACGTCGGAATAGTGAGACCTGGGCGCGGTAAGGTGTCCGCGGTGTCGCTTCTCGTCGCGGATGGTCACATCCTGCCAATTTTCGATGGATTCGACGAAATCGCCGCCCATCACAGAAAACAGGCACTCAGATTGCTCAGCGAGTGCAATCTTCCCATGGTGCTCACAAGTCGAACAGAAGAATACGCTGTGGCCGTCCATGATCTGCACGTGCTGTCTCGAGCGGCAGCCGTCGAACTGATCGACATCTCACCGAACGATCTTCGATCGTACCTGCCGCTGACTCGTCGCCGCAGCTCTGAAAGCTCGTCGTGGGAGTGCGTCCTGGACCAGCTCGAGCGACGCCCTCTCGATCCTGCCTGCAGTAATTTGGCGACGGTTCTGTCCACCCCGTTGATGGTCTCGCTGGCGCGTGACATCTACGGCGAAGGCACTCATCTGGATCCGGCAGTGCTGCTGAACCAGCGCCAGTTCAACAGCACGCAAGCTCTTGAGGACCACTTGTTGGACGCCTTCATCTCGGGGCTGTACGCACGGCCGCAAGAGACAACCGGCAGACGGCGTCGACATGCACTTCGTTGGGATCCCGTGTTGGTGCAGCAGTGGTGCGTTCACCTGGCCGAGCGGCTCGAGCACCACGGCACACGGGATTTCATTTGGTGGACGTTGGCACAAGGAGCACCGCGCCGCGGCAGCAGTGTGCTGTTGGGGATCTTGGGCGCTGCGGTAGGGCATCTTCTCTGCGCGACAGACGTCCAGATTCACGTGCGTGCGGTGTTCGGGCTTGTTCTCGCGGTCGGCTTCTCGATCTGGCTGTACCTCGGACTCTCCGGCGGGCTGCCGACCGCGCTCGTATTCGGAATCGCCGGCGGCATGGCGCTGGGGTTGCCCGCAGGATTGCTGACAGGTCTGCTGGGCGTTCTGGGCGGACTGCTGGTCGATCGGAGGACCGGTCTACCGCAACCAGTCGTCGTCCGCCTCGGAGTACGCAGGAACTTCCGCCGGGCAGCGGGGGGCCTGACCTCCGTCGCCGTGACCGGCGTGGTGACCGGCCTCGCCACGGGCGTGCTCAGCGGCTTCACGATCGGAGCTGGAGCAGGCCTGTTCGCCGGCGTTGCAATCGGGATGGGCACCGCTCTCGCGGCATTCGTGAATCAACCGGCCGATACCGCGCACGCTGTCGACCCGTATTCAGCTTTCCGTGCCGATCGGAGCAGTGTTCTGCTCATCGGTTCGTTCGGGGGGTTTCTGTTCGGAGTATCGCTCGGCATGTCCGGTGGCATGTCCATCGGGTTCATCGCCTTGTCCGGAATCAGCTTCGCCGCAGTCGGTGTGGTGGCTTTGGGCCTCGGGTCCGCTTGGGGTGAGTTCTGCCTCGCGCGGGGGTGGTTCGGCCTGCGCGGTGAACTGCCCTGGCGACTGCTCACGTTCTTGCGTGACGCGCACGACAGAGGGCTCTTCCGACAAGCAGGAGCCGCCTACCAGCTTCGTCACGCACGACTTCAGGATCGGCTGGCATCGAGCTCCACCATCAGGACCTGAGCATCGGGCTCGCATTCGGCAGGTCGTCCTGTATCGCCCGGAAAGTCATCGCCTCGCTGCGCAGCAACGGGTGGGGAGCCGATCCAAAACGAGATCGACCTTCCGGAGCCGTTGGCGGCGGTGGTGGCCTACCCGGGGTGTCCTCGAACCGGGCGTGGGTGCCGGGGTCACTGGTGTGCGCGATGGCGGACGGTCGACCTGCACCCTCGGCCCCGCAACCCGGGATCGGCTGACGAGGCAGGCGGTCACATCGGTCGGTAGTCGCAGCGCCTGCCGGTGTGCACGGCGCGGCGCAGATGTTCGCCGATCACGGCGTCGGCTTCGGTGAGACGGGTGAGCGCACGGCGAATCGCTTTGCCTGCAGCGAGGCGCGCGCGTTCACCGCTGTCGACGAACTGGCGGGAGCCGACGGGGTCGACCTTCACCGTGAAGATCGGAGTGCTACCACCGCATCCGTGTCCGTGAGATCTGTCTGAGCGAAGTGACCGCACAACAGGAACAGGTTCTGCGCTTTCAGCGGCAGGCTCTCACCCATTCGGGGTGTCAATACCGTGCCGCGTGGTGTATTTGCGCCCGCCATCCGCCCTCCTCGAGTTATCCGCACAAAGGGGGCCCACGATGGCTGGACCGGTCAGACGCAACATCGCCCACCTCACGCCGGCTGAGCGGCAGGCGTTCATCGACGCCCTGCTGCAAGCCGACCTGCACGCCTTCCCCGGAGGAGTGTCCTACTGGGACAAGCAGGACGAGATCCACCAGTCGACCCACAACCACGGCGGCAACTCCTTCCTGCCATGGCACCGCGAGCTCTGCAACCGCTTCGAGGCACTGCTGCAGCAGTCGAACCCCGATGTCGCCCTGCACTACTGGGACTGGACGCAGGACCCGCGCGCCGCCTCCGACGGTCAGGGCGGCACCGTCGACCTCTCCTCCGACACTCTCTTCGGCACGATGAACGGAATGGTCGACGGACCGCTCGCCGCGCTGCACAACGGCGGTGTGCTCGCCGGCAGCCGCGAACAGACCGGGAACCCGGCCGATCCACCGCAGTCCGTCCAGCGAGGCGCCGGAGCGGGGGCGCCGGGGATCGGCTCGGACGCCTCGATCATCGGCAACGCTGACGGCCTTCCCCAGGCCCAGCAGTGGGAAGCGTTCCACACCGAGCTGGAGGGCTGGCACGGCAGCGCGCACGGCTACGTCGGTGGCGACATCGGTGATGGACACCAGGCGTTCGAGGACCCGTTCGTGTTCCTGTTGCACAGCAACGTGGACCGGCTCTTCGCGATGTGGCAGGCGCAGCCCGGCCAGGACTGGCGGCTCGACCCGGACCAGGTCTACGGCGACCAGTCGGGCACGACCGGACCGGGCAGCATCCTGGATCCGATGCAGCCGTGGAACGGCACCGTCCAGTTCGGTTCGCCGATCGACCCGTGGGCCGGCGCTTCCCCCAGCATCGAGAGCAAGAACTGCCGCCACCCGTCCGTGGTGCGCCCGCCGTGCTACGACACCCTGCCGTTGACCGTGGAACAGGTCTCGCCGGCCGTCGGTGACCCCATCCGGTTCCTCGACGTGATCGAGCACCTGCCGACGGCCCGGGCGTTGCGGCTGCGGGTGCGCGGGTGCACCGAGGTGACCGCCGGCGCCTCGGTGACCGCTCCGTTCACCGTCCTGTCCGCGTCGGTCACCTCGCCGCACCCGGACGGCTTCGAGGCCGGCGACCTGCTGGTCTGGGTGCTCTGCACGCCGGGTGCCGCCGGCTCGTCGGATTCCGGCACGTTGACCGTCACCATCACCGAGACCGGCGACGTGTTCACGGTCCCGGTGACCGCGACCGTCGTGCCGAACCCGACTGTCGGCACGTCGTTGGTCCTGGACCGGTCCGGCAGCATGAGCCTCGCCTCCGGACTGCTCGGCAGGACCCGCATGGACGTCCTGCACGACTCCGCGCCCTTGTTCGTCACGCTGCTCGACGACACCGACGGCATCGGCGTCGTCCGCTTCGACACCGATGCCACCGAGGCCGCACCGGTCACCGATGCCGGGCCCATGATCGGTGGAGCAGGCCGGCTCGCCGCTTCCACCGCGATCACCGGAACGCTCACCAACCCCAACGGCCTCACCGCCATCGGTGACGGCCTGGAAAGCGCAGCCGCACAGCTCGCACCGGTCGCGATGGACTACGACCACACCGCCACCGTCGTGTTCACCGACGGCCACGAAACAGCCGACAAGACCATCGCCGCCGCGGCGTCCTCCGTGCACAGCCGCGTGTTCGCCATCGGCCTCGGCACCGCCGACCAGCTCAACCCCGGCGCCTTGTCCGACATCGCCAACGGCACCGGCGGCTACCTCCTGCTCACCGGCAACCCCGGCGCGGACGACCAGCTGCTGCTGCAGAAGTACTTCGCTCAGGTGCTTGCCGGAGCCACCAACTCCGCCATCGTGGTCGACCCGGACGGCTTCGTACCGGTCGGCGGGAAGGTCGTCGTCCCGTTCCTGCTCACCGCCGCGGACATCCGGGCGGACGTGCTGGTGCTCGGCGAGAACGCGCGGGCTCTGCGCGTGGAGCTCGTCGCACCGGACGGCTCCACCGCGAGCCCGGCGGAGGTCGTCGGCGAGGCCTACCGCGTGCTGCGCGTGGCAGGTCAGGCGGGGGAGTGGCAGGCCGTGCTGTCCGTGCAGAGGCGAGAGCTCGACCGTTGGATCACCGAACTGCGCAAGCGCCTCGCCGACCGCAAACGTGGTGGGCAGCTGTTCGAGCAGATCGTGACGGGGTTCAAGGCGCACGGCGTGCCGTTCACGCTGAGCGTCCAAGCCCGCAGCGCGCTGCGGCTCGGCGTGGTGCTGAGCCAGGGCTCCCGGCTGCCCGGCACCCCGGCGCAGCTGACAGCGACGCTGACGGACAGCGGGATTCCGTTGTCCTCCGCGGCCGTGAGTGCACTGGTGACCGGTCCCGGCGGCGGTCAGACGACCATGTCACTGTCCGGGCAGGAGCCCGGGGTGTTCGCCGTCTCGGTTCCCACCGCCGAGTCAGGGGTGTATCGCGTGCTGGTCCGTGCGAGCGGCACGGATCTGCGCGGCACGGCGTTCACTCGCGAGGAGCTCCGGACCTTCGCCGTCTGGTCGCGCGGTGACCAGGCGCCCCCGTTGGTGATCGATCCTCACCCCCGGCCCGGCCGCGATCTCGACGGCTGCGCGTTCCTGCTCTGCCTGCTGGAGAACGACGGTGTGCGCCGGCTCCTGGAACGGAACAAGATCGACCCCGACCGCGTCGCCGAATGTCTCAAGTCCGCTTGTCGCTAGGGGCCGGAGCCGCAACGGGCGGTCAACGGTGCCGACGTGACCGGCGCAGGCCAACTGGTTGCGCCATCGAACCATCTGGTTGTACGGTCGAACCATGACGAGCGGGGAGACGGACGCGGCGCAGGAAGCCCTGATGCGGTTCGTCCGCAACTTCGGCCTCCATCAGCCCGACCGCACGCCGTGCGGGCAGTCGCTCCCGGTCTCCGAGGCGCACGCCATGGTGGAAATCGCCCGGGAGGGGCGGATCCGTCAGGTCGAACTGGCTCGCCGCCTGCGGTTGGAGAAGAGCACGGTCAGCCGCCTGGTCACCAACCTGGCCGGCCGGGGGTGGGTGCATCGGGAGGCCGCGGACGGCGATGGCCGCGGTGTGCTGCTCGTGCTCACCGCGGCAGGTGCCACCGCTGCCGCTCGGCAGGCCGACTCCCGCCGAGACCGTCTCGCGTCCCTGCTCGATCGCGTACCCGAAGACCAACGCGCCGCTGTGGTGCGCGCGCTCCAGATCCTCGCGGAGGCCGCTGTTGAACCGTCGTGACCGCCCTCAAGTCCATCGAACCCCGTTCCTGGTGGCCACAGTCGCTGCGGTCGCGCTCAGCAGCGGCTGCGCCGCCGCCCCCTCGCCGCCGGCGCCCTCCGACCGACAGGCAGAGGTCGCCGAACGGGGTGCGTCTGTGATGCCGTTCGACCTGGAGCGCACCACACACCGGTTCACCAAGAACGACGCCGGTGGCGTGCAGACCGTCGTCGCCGACGACCCGCGGGACACCGCCCAGATCACCCTCGTCCAGCAACACCTGACCGCGGAGGTCGACCGCTTCCGCCGCGGCGACTTCACCGATCCCGCGCGCATCCACGGCAACGAGATGCCCGGCCTGGAAACGCTCCGCGTCCACAGCGGACGGATCACCATCGACTACGAGAACACCCGCGACGGGGCGCGAGCCACCTACACCACCGCTGATGCCGAGCTTCGCAACGCCCTGCACGCCTGGTTCGACGCCCAAGTCGGCGACCACGGCTCCCACGCCACCCGCTGACGGGGAAACATGACCCTCACGACTCCAGGCAGGCGCGCAACCGCTCAAGGTCAGCGGTGATGCTCTTGCGCACCTGGCGCGCCATGAACGGCGTCGCCCAGCCGAAGAACCTGCCCGGCGCACCACTGGCACGTATCGCGACAAGCGTGCCGGCCGGTGCGTCCGCCAGTTCGTAGCGCACCGTCATCGGGAACGGCCGGTCGACCTTCAGCTCGACCAGCCGGTCCGGATCGTGTTCGGTCACGACATAGCCGTAGACGAACTCACGTCCCAGGAACCGGGCCGTGCGTTCCACGGTCGCGCCCTTCACGAGCGGTCCGGGCTGTGCGGGCCGGCTGGACGTGATCCCGCCGGTCCACTTGAGATCGTTGGCCGGGTCGAACATGAACGCGGCGACGTCGGAGCGCGACCGGTGAACGAGCACCTCGGGCCGGACGTCGACTGGCATGCGACACCTCCGCGGTGAAACAGGGCCGCGGCGGTGCCGATGTACCGCGCGCGTCTGTCTTGAATCATCGCCCATCTCCGGGTGACGCGCCTGAGTCGATGCCGGAGCCGTGGAACCTCCGGTCTGCCCCGGTGTTACCGGATCGGGTAGGCGAGAGGTTGCCACGCGGTGCGGGTGGCAACCGGCACGGTGACGGGTAACCGGACGACGGAACGCGGGCCGGCGGCGAGATCGGTGGCGTCGAAGACGGCCAGGTCGCTCGAAGCACCGTGACGCACCGGGATCACGAGCCACTCGTCGGCGAGTGCGGGCTGGCCGAGGCGGTGATCGGCACCGAACGAGTAGGCGGCGTCGCCGTACCGGAACACCGTGGTGCCAACGGTTCCGTAGGTCTCGTGATGTCCTCGTCCGTGCTCGTCAGCGCGCGCGATGGCGGAATCCGCGTACGTCAAGAACACTTCGTCGGCCTCGCCCGTGCCGAGGTCGAGGGTCCAGCGGGTCAGCTCGCGCGGTCCGGTGGGCGAGGTCTGCCGCAGCGCGTCGACCACCACCTCCTGACCGTCCTCGAAGGCGTTGACCGCGTCCGGCACGAAGCACGGTGAGACCGGGAACCACAGGGGATTGCCGCGGGAACGTCGTGGCAGGAGGCCGATCCGGGCCTGCTTGGACGACCGCCAGGCGAAGGGTGTGCGCAGGCCGATGAGTTCTGCGGCGCGGTCGTGCACCACGGAGACGTCGAAGACGACCACGTGGTCAGGGGTCAGGGCGACGGTGTCGATGCGCGTGGGGCCGCTGAGCACGAAACAACGGCCGCGGCGCACCGAACCCGAGGCGCTCATCGTCACGTGCTCGGCGAGGGGGGAACCTGGCCTGGTCGCGATCGTGTGCCACTCGCCGGTGCGCGGATCCTGCACCGGACGGGCGATGCGCAGGCCGTCGCGCACCGCCGGGGCGAGGCTCGGCACCGTGCCCAGCAGTGAGTGGTCGGTGCGGGCGCGGTGCCAGGCCGCTGTGCCGTCGGAGAGGCGGACCCCGGTGATGGAGACGGGGTCGGCGCCGTGCGCCGGGTGGGGGACGGACTGCAGGAACCGGCCGCGCAGGTTCGCGGGCAACGAGCCCTCGACGAGCAGTGCTTCCACGGTCGCACCTCCGACCAATGCATAACAGTGTTGTCCTAAACATATCGCTGTTATGCAACAATGTCAAAGGTGAGCCCACGCCGAACGGACCCGCGCACGCACACCGCCCTGATCGAGATCGCCGCCGCGTTGCTCGCCACCGAAGGACCTCAGGCTCTTTCGACACGTCGCATCACGGCGGAGGCCGGCACCTCGACGATGGCCGTCTACACCTACTTCGGCGGCATGAGCGGCCTGGTCCGGGAGATCGTGCACGAGGGTTTTCAGCGGCTGCAAAAGCATCTCACCGCGGTGCGCCCGACGTCCGACCCGGTTTCGGACCTGGCGTTGCTCGGCCGCGCGTACCGGTTGAACGCGCTGGCGAACCCGCATCTGTACAGCGTGATGTTCGGCGGTGCGTCGCTCAGCGGGTTCTCGCTGACGGACGAGGATCGCCAGCACGGCCGCTACACCTTGACGGGCGTCGTCGAGTGCGTGGCGAACTGCGTCGCGGCGGGCCGCTTCGGGGAGGCCGACGTCGCGCACGTCGCCCACCAGATGTGGATCGCCACCCACGGACTGGTGACTCTGGAACTGGGCGGGTACCTGGCGGCGCCGCTCGACGGTGAGGCGTTGTTCGATCCTCAGCTCGTCGCGTTGATGCTGGGGGCGGGGGATCGGCCGGAGCCGGCGGCCCGGTCGGTGCGGGCGTCGCGGCGCCGGGTCGAGCGAGAGCTCAGTCAGCAGGCGGGGTGAACGGTCCCCAGGTGAAGGCTTGTAGCCACGGTCCGGGCGGGCCGTCCCAGTCCAGGGCGGCGATCTCGGCGTGGGACCGCCTTCCCGCGAGGCTGCGGTGCAGGTCGTGGGTGCCGGCTCGCAGCGTGCGGACCACCGGCCCGTCACCCGTCGTCCAGGACGTCGTCGGGCTCTCGATCCGCAGCACCGGCAGGTGGTGTGCCCGCACGGAGGCGGAGAAGCCACCGGCGAGCAGGTCCAGCGTGCTGCGGTAGGCGGGGTGATCGGGGTCGGCCGGGACGTCCAGGGCGGCGTGGAGGTCCAGCAGGTGGGTGAACGCGTCCATCACCATGCGGCCGGCCGAGCGCGGGCCCTCCAGTTCGACGAGCGGTTCGAGGACGTGCGAGACGCGGTCCCACTCCTCCAAGCCGAGCTCGACGCCGGGTTGCCGGGGCTGTGCCGTGCCGACCGGCGATCCCAGCCGTGCCGCCACGTTCCCCGCCACCTCCAGCAGGTGTGCCACCAGGTCCGCGACCGTCCACTCCGGACACGCGGGAACCGGTGCGTCAGCCACCTGCCGCGTCGCCAGCAGGCCGATGTCGCGCCGGACGCGCCGGTACAGCAGGTGGTCCGGCGCGGTCACAGCGGCACGTTCCCGTGCTTGCGCGCCGGTGCGGAGGTGCGTTTCGTGTTCAGCATCTCGAGGCCGCGGGCGATCGCCGCCCGCGTCTGCGCCGGGTCGATCACGTCGTCCACCAGGCCGCGTTCGGCGGCGTAGTACGGGTGCATGAGTTGCTCCGTGTACTCGGCGATCAGTTCGGCGCGCAAGGTCAGCGGGTCGGCCGCGGCGGTGAGCTCCTTGCGGAACAACACGTTCACCGCGCCTTCGGCCCCCATGACCGCGATCTCGTTGGTGGGCCAGGCCAGTGAGAGGTCCGAGCCGATCGAACGGGAGTCCATCACGATGTACGCACCGCCGTACGCCTTGCGGATGATGACCTGGATGCGGGGCACGGTGGCTTCGCAGTAGGCGTAGAGCAGCTTCGCGCCGTGCCGGATCGCGCCTCCCTGCTCCTGTGCGGTGCCGGGCAGGAAGCCGGGCACGTCGACCAGTGTGACCAGCGGGATGTTGAAGGCGTCGCAGAACCGCACGAATCGCGCCGCCTTCTGCGCCGCCGCCGAGTCGAGGACGCCGGCGAGCACCAGCGGCTGGTTGCCCACCAGGCCCACCGTCCGGCCGTCGACGCGGCCCAGCGCGCAGATCACGTTGCCCGCCCAGTGTTCGTGCACCTCGATGAACTCGCCGTCGTCGACGACCTCGGCGATTACCGAGCGCATGTCGTACGGCTTGTTCGGTTCGACCGGCACGAGCTGGGCGAAACGCGGGCGTTCGTCGGTCGTCGCACCGACCGGTTCGTCACAGGGAGGACTGTCGAGGTTGTTGGCGGGCAACAAGGACACCAGGTATCGAACGTCCGCGAGGCAGGTCTCCTCGTCGTCGTGCACGAACGTCGCGACGCCCGACTGGCTGCCGTGCACGTCCGCGCCGCCGAGTTCCTCGTGCGTCACCACTTCGCCGTTCACGGCGGCGACGACGTCGGGTCCGGTCAGGTACATCTTCGCCGTGCCGCGCACCATGAACGTGAAGTCGGTCAGCGCGGGGGAGTAGGCGGCGCCGCCCGCGCAGGGGCCGATCACCACGCTGATCTGCGGGATGATCCCGGAGGCCGCCACGTGCCGGCGGAAGATTCCGCCGTAGGCGTTGAGGGCCATGACGCCCTCCTGGATGCGGGCGCCGCCGCTGTCGTTCAGGCCGATCAACGGGCACCCGGCGGAGATCGCCAGGTCCATCACCTTGTGGATCTTCGACGCGTGCGCCTCGCCGAGCGACCCGCCGAACACAGAGAAGTCCTGCGCGTACACGAAGACCCGGCGTCCGTCGATGGTGCCGGACCCCGCGACCACTCCGTCCGTGTGCGGCCGGTTCTCGGAGATCTTCATGCCCCGCGCCTGGTGCCGCCGGTACAGGTCGATCTCCGTGAACGAGCCGGGGTCGAGCAGCAGGTCGAGCCGTTCGCGGGCGGTGTGCTTGCCGAGCGCGTGCTGACGGGCGACGGCGTTCTCGTCACCGGCGATGACGCGTGCCCGCAGCCGGTCGGACTCGTCCAGCACGGACCTCATCGAGCGCGGCTCCGGTGCCGGCGCGGGGCGGGGTACCGCGACCGGCACGAAGTCGATCGGCCGGAGCGCACGTTCCGACAGGTCGGTCATGCCGTCCTCCCCGCCAGCCAGCGAACGGTGTCGGCCATGGTCTCCGCCAACGGACGGGCCTGTTCGGACGAGACGAAGCGCTGAGCGTTCCGGCACGTGCGGATCGCGCCGCCCTGCACCGGTATGGGCCACGGCCACACCCGCTGCAGTGCGTCGGCGGCCAGTCCCACCGGCGCCAGGGCCGCGCCGGGCAGGAACACGGCGGGCAACCGGCGCCCGGTCACCTCGCGCAACGTCCGCAGGTACTCGCGCGTCGAGACGAAGCGCCCCGGCCCGAAACACCGGAGCGGGCCGCCTGTGAGCAGGCGAGCGTGCATCGCCGCCGTGTCACGGACATCGCCCAGTGGGAAGCCACCGGTCGGCCAGATCGGCATGAGCCCTCGCAACGTCGCCCGCAGCCGTGCGGTCTGGTCACCCAGCCGCGGGTCGTGCGGTCCGAGCAACGCGGGCGGGTAGCTGATCACGGCGCCGTGGTTCCGCGCGATGGCCTCCGCCGCGGCCTTGGACGCCGCGTACGCCTCGGAAGACTTCGCCACGGCGGAGTTCTCGTCGAGCATCGAGCCGCCGAGTGCCACGAAACTCGACACGTGGACGATCCGTCCGACCCCCGCGCGCCGCGCCGCCCCCAGCACGGTCTCGGTGGCGATCACGTTGGTGCGCCGCATCTCCTGGCGTCTGCGGCGGTCGAACGAGTAGACACCTGCTGCGTGCAGCACCGCGTCCGCACCGCGTACCAGCTCCGCGACCCTGCCGGCGTCCGTCGCGGCACCGGCGACCACCTCGACGGCGGCGGGATCGATCCCCAGCGGGCGGAGCACCTCCGGCACGTCCCCGGGGTTCCTCGCGAGCAGCCGGACCCGGTGCCCTGCCGCGACGAACGCCGCGACCGAGTGTGATCCGACGAAACCCGTCCCTCCAGTCACGCTCACCAGCATCAGCACCCCGTTCGCCGCGACGACGACCGCCAGCCTGCCTTCGCCACGGCCTCGGTGCTTATCCCAGAGTGCGATGTCCGCCCCGGCGCAACCCCGCACTCTGGGATAAGCGATCGGCGCCACCCCGACTCATTCTGTGATGGGCGCAACAGCGCCTGTCCTTTGTGGACCAATGCAGGCGGCGGAGGAGCACACCCATGTCGACGGACAAACCCGCGCTCACCAAGGCGCGGCCCATCGCCACGTCCGCGTTCGTCAACGGCCACTTCCCACGCAGGCCCGGTCTGATCGTCCTGCTGAGCGCTCTCGCGGGCTTCGGGCTGACGGTCGTGTGGTCGGCGCACTTCGTGGACTCGACGATCGGGGACAACGTCGCGAACACGTTGCTCGGCCAGGACGCCAAGGCCACGCCGATCGCGGGTGTCGCCGCCGGCATCGCGTTCGCGTTCGTCACGGGTCTCGCGGGCACGTTCACCGCGTGCAACATCGCGGCGTTCGGTGCGATGGCACCGATGCTGGGCGGTTCGAGCAGCCGGTCCGAACGGATCCGCGGCGCGCTGAAGCCGTTGGTGTGGCTGTCCGCCGGCATGCTCTCGGTGTCGGCGGTCTACGGCGTGATCGTCGGACTCGTGGGCACCTCGATGCCCCAGTTCTCGACCGCGCAGGCCGTCGCGGGCACGCTGAACGGCCGCAGTGTCCAGTCGCTGATCGTGTTCGGCGTGATCGGCCTGGTGATGACCTACCTCGGCCTGGCCGCGCTCGGGGTGGTCCGCGACCCGTTCGCCGGCATCGCGAAGCGCTTTCCCAACGCGCCCATGGTGTTCATGGGCGTGCTCATCGGCGGGTTCCTGATCGGCCGCCCGTTCGGCCTGTTCCGGAAGCTGTTCCGCGACGCGGCGGAGAGCGGCAACCCGCTCTACGGCGCCGCCGCGTTCTGCCTGCAGTCGCTCGGCAACATCGCGGTGCTCGCGCTGGCGCTCGTCGCGACGGCGGCGTTCCTCGGCACCGGAGCCCGGCGCTGGCTGACGGAGAAGCCGGTGCGGCTCGCGGTGATCACCGGCGTCGCACTGATCACCATGGGCGTCTTCACGTTCCTGTACTGGGACGTGCGGCTGCTCGCCCGGCGCGAGCTGATCCCGTGGTACCCGACGGCGCCATGGGCGTGAGCGACGCGGGCCTGCGGATCGCGGGGCTGAGCAGGCTCGCGCAGGTCAGCATCCCGACCATCAAGTTCTACCTGCGGTCCGGTCTGCTGCACGCGGGACAGCGGACCGGGCCGAACCAGATGCGCTACGACGAAAGCCATGTGCGCAGGCTCCGCGTCGTGCGTGCTCTCATCGACCGCGGTGGCCTGTCGGTCGCCGCGGTCGCGGAGCTCGTCGGCCGCCCCGGCGGCCGGAGCGTGCCCGACGTGCTTGCCAGCATCTCCCGCGACACCCCGCCCGACGCCACCGGGGAAGCGCGGGCGAAGTGGCGTGACCGCGTCGACGAGGTGCTGGCCCGGGACGGCCGGAGCGTCGCGGGCGACAACGCCGCCGCGACCGAGCTGGCCGGCGTGCTGGCGGGCCTGGAACTGGCGGGGCACGCACCGGATGACGCGCTGCTGGAGGCCTACCTGAGGGCCGGGGCGACGGTCGCCAGGGCGGAGGCGGACCAGGCGCGGGGCGCCGGTGCGACGAGTGAGTGCGCGGAACGGCTGCTCGTGTCCGTCGTGCTGGGCACGGTGGCGCTCACCGCCGCCCGCAGACTGGGTCACGACCTCATGGCCGAGAACGGCTGACGGCACCGCAATTGGAAAGATGCAAATTGCCACGGGTTCGGTCGAAGATGGAGGGAGCCGACAAAAGGAGCGCTGATGTCGACGGTGCTCGGTTCCATCAGAAGACTCGTGTTCACTCCGAAACTCGCGGACGTCACCTTCTCCGCTCGCGGATTCTCCGTTCCGGAATCGGAAACGACCAGAGCGCTCGAGCAGATCCCGCAGACCGTGATCACGGGATTCGAATGGGGAATCGACTGCCGGAGCCTGTGGGAGCTGGAGCGCAGGCTGTCGCTCGTCGAGCCCGGCTTGCGCGGGTTCGCCTACGAGGGCGCGACCATGGCGTGCACCGTCCTGGACGCGATGGACGGCCGCAAGCGCACCCGTGACCTGTTGCGCGGCCCCGGCCTGCCACACCTCTTCCTCGCCTACATCGGCATCGGGTTCGCCATGGCCCGGCTGCCCCGGCCGCTGTGGCGCAAGGTGGTGCCCGATCTCGACGGCGTCCGCTACCACCCGGCGATCACCTGGCTCGCGGTCGACGGCTACGGCTTCGACCGCGCCTACTTCCACCCGAAGCGCTGGGTCGCCGAGCAGGAACCGCCGAAGCCCTACCCGTGGCAGGACATGCCCTCGTACTTCCCGCGGGCCTTCGACCAGGGGCTGGGCCGGGCCCTGTGGTTCATCCACGGCGCCGACGTGAAGGCCGTCGCGGGCGCCGTGCGGGCGTTCGCCGGCCACCGGCAGCCCGACCTGTGGAGCGGCGTCGGGCTCGCCGCCACGTTCGCGGGCGGCGCCGGACCGGACGACCTGGCGTGGCTGCGCGCCGAGGCCGGCGACCAGCGGCCGGAGCTGGCGCTCGGCGCGACCCTCGCGATCATGGCCAAGGCGGCGGCCGACTGCGTCGACGACCGCGCCGGACAGGCGGTCCACGCGTTGAGCGACCTGAGCCCGGCCGCCGCGGTCGCCGTCGTCGAGACCGCTTCCGTGCCCGCCGGCGAGACGGGGAAAGAGCCGGAATACGAACTCTGGCGCAGTCGTATCAAGGCGCATTTCACTGCGTGAGATAAGCAGGCGTGTTCGAGCATGCTGGAAGATGTCATCCCGCTGCGGTGACGCAAAGAATGATGTCGGGAATATGTCCGGTTGGGGAGAGTGCATCGTGACCAAAGCGGGATTGCGCGCTTTGCGGCGTCGATTGCTGACGCCGAAGAGTTCGGAGGCCACGCTCGAAGTACGTGGATTTCACCACAAGAACGAAGCCTCGAAGGAACTGCTGGAAAGCATCGGCCGGAACTTCCTCTTCGGGTTCGCGACCGCTGTCGAGGCGCGCGCACCCGCGGAGGCGGAGCGGCTCCTCGACACCGTGCCTCCACAGTTCCGCGGCTTCGCCTACGAGGGCGCGGGCATGGGGTTCGCCACGCTCGACGCGCTGCCGTTCGGCGGCGGTGGCCGGGTGGCGGAGTTCCTCGCGGGAGCCGGCGGGAAGCACGTCTACATGGTCTACGTCGGGGTCGGCTGGGCGATGGCCCGCGTGCCGAGGTTCCGCTGGCCGAAGCTCGCGGTGGGCGACGAGCTGCTGCAGTGGCTCCTGATGGACGGCTACGGCTTCCACCAGGCGTACTTCCACACGGAGAAGTACGTGCACCGGCACTACCGCGAACCTGACTTCCCGTGGCCGTTCAGCGGCCCGGCCTGGTACGCGAACCGCGCGATCGACCAGGGCATCGGGCGTGCGCTGTGGTTCGTCGGAGGAGCGGACGCCGCCCAGGTCGCCGAGCTGATCGACGGCTTCCCCGACACGCGCCGGGCCGACCTGTACGCGGGTGCGGGTCTCGCCGCGACCTACGCGGGCGGCGCGGGACCCGAGGAGCTGCGCTGGTTCGCCGAGCACTCGGGACGTCATCGCGCGGTGGTCGCCCAGGGCAGCGCGTTCGCCGCGGAAGCGCGAGCACTCGCCGGTCTGACCGTCGACCACACGCACGTCGCCACCGACATCTTGTGCGGCACCGGCGCGGACGAGGCCGCGCACCGGGTCCGCGCACTCAAGCCGGCCGGGCCCGGACGGGACGACGTGCCCGCCTACGAGCTGTGGCGGCGCGGTTTCGCCGACCAGTACGTCCACTCAGGAGGTGTGGAGCAGTGAGCTGGACCCGCAAACAGCTGCCGGGAATCCTGGCGCTCGTTCTCGTGATGGTGACCTTCCTGATGGCCCGGCTGCCCGCTGCGTCGCAGGCGGAGAAGCGCGACGTGGCGAGCGGCTACGGCTTCACCCCGATGTCGATCTCGCTCCCCGGCGGGTTCGACCAGCAGACGATCCGCAAGGTCAACAAGGACTACCAGCACATCGACGCCTGGATCTCCTCGGTCGGTGCGGCGATCGCGATGAACGACCTCGACGGCGACGGCCTCGACAACGACCTGTGCGTCGTCGACCCGCGGATCGACCAGGTCGTCGTGACGCCGGCACCGGGCGCGAAGGAGGAGCGCTACGAGGCGTTCGCGCTCTCACCCGGCACCCTGCCGATGAACGACGTGATGGCGCCCATGGGCTGCGTGCCCGGCGACTTCAACGAGGACGGCCGCATGGACCTGCTGGTCTACATGTGGGGCCGCACCCCGATCGCGCACATCTCCACGGACGGCCAGGACAAGCTCACCGCCGGCTCCTACACCGCCACTGAACTGGTGCCCGGTGCGAACGCGACGTCCGGCCGCTACACCGGTCCGCAGTGGAACTCCAACGCCGCCGCGGTCGCCGACTTCGACGGCGACGGCCACGACGACATCTTCATCGGCAACTACTTCCCGCACGGCCCCGTGCTCGATCCCTCCGTCAGCGGTGGGGTCGAGATGAACGACTCGATGTCAGCCGCCTACAACGGCGGCGAGAACTACTTCCTGCGCTGGAACTCCACCTCGGCGGGCGTGCCCCGCTACGAGGTCCAGGACGGCGTGCAGGACCTGGACGCCTCCAAGGGCTGGGAGCTCGGCGCCGCGGCCGCCGACCTCGACGGAGACCTGCTGCCCGAGCTCTACCTGGCCAACGACTTCGGCCCGGATCGCATGTACCACAACAGGTCCACGCCGGGCCGCATCGAGCTGGCACTGGTGGAGGGCGTGCGCACCGCGCTCACCCCGAAGTCGAAGGTCGTCGGCCACGACTCGTTCAAGGGCATGGGGGTCGACTTCGGCGACCTCAACCAGGACGGCGTCTACGACATGTTCGTCAGCAACATCACCACGTCGTACGGCATCCAGGAGAGCAACTTCCAGTTCATGTCGCAGACCGGCGACCGGAACGTGCTGCGCGCCAAGCTCGCGAACAACGAGGCGCCGTGGGAGGACGTGAGCGCGCCGGCCGGCACCGCGTGGTCGGGCTGGGGCTGGGACGTCAAGATCGCCGACTTCGCCAACTCCGGCGAACCCGCGATCGCCCAGGCGACCGGCTTCGTCCGCGGCCAGGTCAACAGGTGGCCCCAGCTGCAGGAGCTGGCCACCGCCAACGACCTCGCGCTGCGCCACCCCGTCTCCTGGCCGCGCGTCACGGTCGGCGACGACGTCGGGGGCAACCACAGGCTCGCGTTCTACGTGAAGGACGGCGACCGGTACGTCGACATCGCCGACCAGCTCGGCCTCGCCGTCCCGGTGCCCACCCGCGGCATCGCGACGGGCGACGCGGACGGCGACGGCAAGCTCGACTTCGCCGTGGCACGCCAGTGGGCGGAACCCGTGTTCTACCGCAACTCCGGCCCGTCGCAGGGCCGCGGTCTCACGTTGCGGCTGTGCCACGAGGGCGGATCGCCCGCGGTCGGCACCCAGGTCACCGCGACCACCAAGGAGGGACGCACGTTCATCGGCCACGTCGACGGCGGTGGCGGGCACTCCGGCAAACGCGGCCACGAGGTCCACATCGGACTCGGCAAGACCGACGGACCCGTCGAGGTGCGGCTCAACTGGCGCGACCGCTCGGGACAGACCCGCGAGCAGACGCTGACGCTCGCCCCCGGCAGGCACCTGATCGAACTCGGCTCCCAGGCTAAGGAGAGGTGACGGACGTGACGGACGTGGCGGCGAACGTGCCCCGGCACGACCCGAAGGTCGTCAAGGCACTGCGCAACTTCGCGATGTCGATGACGGTGTTCAACATCATCGGATACTCCGTGCTCGGGTTCGAGCAACCGTGGCTCTGGCCGTTCATCGCACTGCTGACCGGCTACACCGTCGAGATCGGACTCGAACTCGTCGGGGCCAGGACGGACGGGCGGCCACCGAGGTTCCTCGGCAACGGGGTGCGCGGCGTGGTGGAGTTCCTCTACCCGGCGCACATCACCAGTCTCGCGATGAACATGCTCATCTACGTCAACGACCAGATCTGGGTGATGATCTTCGGCGTCGTCGTGGCCGTCGGAGCCAAGTGGGTGCTGCGGGCGCCGGTCCGCGGCCGGTTGCGGCACTACATGAACCCTTCCAACTTCGGTATCGCGGTCATCCTGCTGATCTTCCCGTGGGCGAGCATCGTGCCGCCCTACCACTTCACCGAGAACGTCACCGGCCTGTTCGACTGGCTGATCCCGGCGATCATCGTCACCGCCGGCACGATGCTGAACGCGAAGCTCACCGGCCGGATGTGGCTGATCCTGTCGTGGTTGTTCTTCTTCGTGGTCCAGTCGGTGGTCAGGGGAATCCTGTTCGGCACCTCGATCCCCGGCGCCCTGCTCACCATGACCGGCGTCGCGTTCGTGCTGTTCACCAACTACATGATCACCGACCCCGGCACGAGCCCGTCGAAGCCGATCTCGCAGATCGCGTTCGGAGGCGGCGTGGCCCTCGCGTACGGCTTCTTCACCGGCGTGCACATCGCATACGGCCTGTTCTTCGCGACGGCGCTGGTGTGCCTGATCCGCGGCATGTTCCTGTGGGGCATCCACTTCGTGAACAAGGCGCGTGAGCAGCACGAGGCAGCCCAGGCGCTGGCGAAGGAAGCCGGGAGCACCACGGAGAACGGCAAGGTCGTCTCGCCTCCGTCGACACTGGGCAAGGAGGTCGTACCGGCATGACCAGGATCGCGATCGTCGGTGTTGCCTGCCGCTACCCGGACGCGGTGTCGGCGGAGGAGCTCTGGGAGAACGCGCTGGCGGGCCGCAGGGCGTTCCGGCGGCTCCCGGACGAGCGGATGCGGCTGGAGGACTACTGGGACCCGGACCCCTCGACGCCCGACCGCTTCTACGCCCGCACCGCCGCCGTCATCGAGGGCTACGAGTTCGACCGCGTGGCACACCGGATCGCGGGCAGCACCTACCGCTCCACGGACCTGACCCACTGGCTCGCGCTCGACACGGCGGGCAGGGCGCTCAGCGACGCGGGGTTCGCCGGCGGTGAAGGGCTTCCTCGCGAACGCACCGGTGTCGTGGTCGGCAACACGCTCACAGGGGAGTTCGCGAGAGCCAACCTGATGCGGCTGAGGTGGCCGTACGTGCGCCGCACGGTCGCGGCGTCGCTCAAGGCCCGCGGCTGGGCGGACGGTGAGCTGGAAGGCTTCCTCGCCGACCTGGAGGCGACGTACAAGAGCCCGTTCCCCGCCATCGACGAGGACAGCCTCGCCGGCGGGCTCGCCAACACGATCGCAGGCCGGGTCTGCAACTACTTCGGCCTCAACGGCGGGGGTTACACCGTCGACGGCGCCTGCTCGTCGTCGCTGCTGTCCGTCGCGACGGCAGCGGGCCGGCTCGTGGACGGCGACCTCGACGTCGTCGTCGCAGGTGGGGTCGACCTGTCGATCGACCCGTTCGAGATCGTCGGGTTCGCCAAGACCGGAGCGCTCGCACGGTCGGAGATGCGGGTGTACGACCGCGGCTCCAACGGCTTCTGGCCGGGTGAGGGCTGCGGCATGGTCGTGCTGATGCGCGAGCAGGACGTTCAGCCGCACCAACGGGTCTACGCGACCGTCGCCGGCTGGGGCGTCTCCTCCGACGGCTGGGGCGGCATGACCCGGCCGGAGGTGAGCGGTTACCGGCTCGCCCTGGCCCGCGCCTACGAACGGGCCGGGTTCGGCGTCGACACCGTGCCGCTGTTCGAGGGCCACGGCACCGGCACCGAGGTCGGTGACGCGACCGAACTGCGGGCGTTGTCGCAGGCCCGTGCGGATGCCGACCCGGCGGCGGCCCCTGCCGCGATCAGCACCATCAAGGGCATGATCGGCCACACCAAGGCGGCGGCGGGCGTGGCCGGTCTGATCAAGGCCGCGCTGGCGTTGCACCACCAGACGTTGCCGCCGACGATCGGCTGCGTCGACCCGCATCCGGTGCTGACCGAGGACGCGGCGACCCTGCGGGTCCTGCGCAACGCCGAACCGTGGCCTGCCGGTGCTCCGCTGCGGGCCGGCATCACGGCCATGGGTTTCGGTGGCATCAACACCCACGTCGTGCTGGAGTCGTCCGCGCCGTTGCGGGCACCCGACGCCCGTGCGCTGGAGATCTCCGCTGCCGCGCAGGACGCCGAGGTGCTGCTGGTCGACGCCGAGTCCGCGCAGTCGTTGCGGGCCAGGCTGACCGAGCTGGCCGAGTTCGCGGCACGGGTGTCCTACGCGGAACTGGGTGACCTCGCGGCGACGCTGCAGACCGAACTGGCGGACCGGCCGTACCGCGCCGCCGTGGTGGCGCGGTCGCCGGAGGACGCCGTGCGCGGGCTCAACCGCGTGCTGGAGGCGGCCGGCTCCGGTGCCGTCACGTGGTTCGGGCCGGACGGCCGCGGTTTCCTCGGCCACGTCACGGAACCGGCGACGGTCGGGTTCCTCTTCCCCGGCCAGGGATCCGGTCAGGGCACCAGCGGCGGTGCGATGCGGCGGCGGTTCGCGGCCGCGCGGGAGGTCTACGAACGGGCCGCGCTGCCGACGTCCGGTGACATGGTCGCCACGTCCGTCGCCCAGCCGCGGATCGTCACCGGGTCGCTCGCGGGGCTGCGCGTGCTGGCCGGACTCGGTGTCACCGCGGACGTCGCGGTGGGGCACAGCCTCGGCGAGATCACCGCGCTGCACTGGGCAGGGGCGATCGACGAACGGACGCTGCTGCGCGTGGCCTCCGTGCGTGGCGCGACCATGGCCGAGCACAGCGCCTCCGGCACGATGGCGAGCCTCGGCGCGTCGGCGGAGGTGGTGAGCGAACTCGTTCGCGAGCTGCCGGTGGTGATCGCCGCGTTCAACGGTCCCCAGCAGACGGTCGTCGCAGGAACGGACGCGGGGGTGGCTGCCGCGGTGGAGGCGGCGGCGCGGGAAGGCGTGCGCGGGACCGCGTTGCGGGTCTCGCACGCGTTCCACTCGCCGCTCGTGGCACCGGCGGCCGACGCGTTGCACGCGAAGCTCGGTGCCGAGACGTTCACGGAGATCAGCGGGCACGTCGTGTCCACCGTGACCGGCGAGACGCTGGCGGCCGACACCGACATCCGCGGGTTGCTGCGTGCCCAGATCACCGATCCGGTGCTGTTCTCGCAGGCGATCGCTGTCGCGGCCAAGGACGCGGACCTGCTCGTCGAGGTCGGTCCCGGCCGGGTGCTGACGACGCTGGCCGCCGACGTCGGGCAGGTGCCGGTCGTCGCGCTGGACACCGACGACGAGTCGCTGGTGTCGCTGCTCGGCGTCGTCGGTGCCGCGCACGTCACCGGAGCCGCGCTGAACCCGGCCGCCCTGTTCGCGGACCGGCTGGTCCGGCCGTTGCGAGTCGGCCAGGAGTTCTCGTTCTTCGCGAGCCCGTGCGAACAGGCGCCGGAACTGTCGGTCGGCGCCGGCAACCTGGTCGTCACGGCCGTCGCGGGCATGACCGTCGTCGGCACCGCGACGTCCACAGTGGACGTGCTGCGCGAGATGGCCGCCGCACGGGCCGAACTGCCGAGCGAAGCGGTCGCCCCGGAGAGCAGGCTGCTCGACGACCTGCACCTCAGCTCGATCACCGTGGGCCAGCTCGTCAACGAGGCGGCCCAGCGGCTCGGGGTGCCGCCCGCCAGCGCGCCGACGAACTTCGCCACCGCGACCGTGCGGGAACTGGCCGACGCGCTGGACGACCTGGGTGCGACCGCGAGGGACACCGATGCCGCGGCGACCGTCGTCACGGGCGCCGGACCGTGGGCGCGGGCGTTCGTCGTGGACGACGACCCGGTGCCGTTGCGGCCCGTCGCCGCTCACGAGGACGACGGCCAATGGCAGCTCTACGCCGAGGACTCCCACCCGTTCGCTGAACGGTTGCGGCGAGACCTCGAACGCGGCGCGGCGGGCGACGGTGTGCTCGTCTGCCTGCCCGAGGTGTGCGAGGAACGGCACCTGGAGCTGGCTTTGCGGGGCGCGAAGTCCGCGGCCGCACGCGGTGACGGCAGGTTCGTGCTGGTGCAGCACGACGCGGGTGCGGCGGCCATGGCGAAGACGCTGCGGCTGGAAGCACCGGGCGTGCGGGTGACCGTCGTGCACCTGCCCGCGGGCGCGAGCTCTGACGTCGTGCTGCCTGAGGTGCTGGCGACCACGGCGTTCAGCGAAGTCCGCTACGACAGCCAGATGACGCGCACGGTGCCGACGATGCGGGCACTGCCGGTGTCGCCGTCCGCCGAGATCCCGCCGCTGACCGACACCGACGTGCTGCTGATCACCGGCGGCGGCAAGGGAATCACCGCCGAGTGCGCGATCTCGCTCGCGCAGGAGTGGGGTGTGCGGCTGGCCGTGCTCGGCAGGTCCGAGCCCTCCGCCGATGCCGAGCTGGCAGCGAACCTCGACCGCATGAGGGCCAGGGGCATCGAGGTCGCCTACGCGGTGGCCGACGTGACCGACGCGGAACGGATGCGTACCGCTGTCAGGGAGCTGGAGGCCGTGCTCGGCCCGGTCACCGCCGTGCTGCACGGCGCCGGGCGCAACGAGCCGGCCGCCTTGTCCACAGTGGACGCGGATCGGCTGCGGTCGACGATGGCACCGAAGATCGACGGGTTGCGCGCGGTGCTCGGCGCCGTCGACGCGGGGTCGTTGCGGCTGCTGGTGACGTTCGGCAGCATCATCGGCCGCTCGGGCCTGCGCGGCGAGGCGCACTACGGCACCGCCAACGACTGGCTGGCGGCGCTCACCCGCGAGTTCGCCGACGGCCACCCGTCCTGCCGGGCCCTGTGCCTGGAGTGGTCGGTGTGGTCCGGTGTCGGCATGGGGGAGCGGCTGGCCGTGGTCGAGTCGCTTTCCCGGGACGGCGTCGCGCCCATCCCACCGGACGAGGGTGTCCGGATCCTGCGGCGGCTGCTCGTCGATCCCGAGACGCCGGACGTCGTCGTGGTCAGCGGGCGCACCGAAGGCGTCGACACCGTGCGCCACGACCTGCCGCCGTTGCCACTGCTGCGGTTCGTGGACAAGCCGCTGGTCCGCTACCACGGCGTCGAGCTCGTCACCGAGGTCGAGCTGAACGCGGGCACCGACCTCTACCTCGCCGACCACCTGCTCGACGGCAACCTGTTGTTCCCCGCCGTCTACGGGATGGAGGCGATGACCCAGGTCGCCGCGGCGGTCACCGGACACGAGTCGACGCCCGCGCTGTCCGGGATCCGGTTCCTGCGACCGATCGTGGTGCCGCCACGCGGGTCCACGACGGTCCGGATCGCCGCCGTGGTCACCGCCGACGACGTGGTGGACGTCGCGATCCGCAGCTCGGAGACGGCGTTCGAGGTCGATCACTTCGTGGCCAGGCTGTCGTACGGGAACACCTTGCCCCTGGGGGAAAACGTCCCGGACGCGGGGTTGCCGCCCGTCGCGCTCGACCCGGCGACCCAGCTGTACGGCGACACCATGTTCCAGGGCGCGAGATTCCAGCGGCTGCGGCGCTTCCACGAGGCCCGCGCCCGCGACGTCGACGCCGACGTGGCGGTGAGCGCGCACCCGGACGGGTTCGCGGGGTACCTGCCCGCCGACCTGCTGCTCGCCGATCCGGGCATGCGGGACGCGTTGATGCACGGCAACCAGGTCTGCGTCCCGGACGGCACGCTGCTGCCGGAACGGATCGACCGCGTGTACCCGGCGGGCGCGGGCATCGGCGCGAGCGAAGTGCGGATGCGTGCCACCGAACGGCACCGCGACGGCGACACCTACGTCTACGACATCGCGGTGTTCGACGGCGACGAGCTCGTGGAGCGGTGGGAGGGCCTGCACCTGCGTGCCTTGCGGCGCAAGGGATCCGCCGGCCCGTGGGTGGCCCCGCTGCTGGGCTCCCACCTGGAGCGGGAGGTCGAGGACCTGCTGGGCCACCGGGTCGCGGTGGTCGTGGAGCCCGACCGCGAACCCGGCACCGACCGGGCCACCAGGCGCAGGAGCACCGCGCTCGCGGTGAGCCGGCTGCTGGGACGGGAGACCGAGGTCCGGTACCGGGCCGACGGACGGCCGGAGGTGGACGGCGGGCTGACCGTGTCGGCGTCCCACGCCGCCGGCGTCACCCTCTGCGTCGCGGCGGATCGCGCCACGGCCTGCGACCTGCAGGACGTGGTCGAGCAGGAGGACCAGGTGTGGCAAGGGCTCCTCGGTCGCCGGCACCGCACGGCGGCGTTGCTCGCCGAGGCCGGTGAGCCGTTCGCGGTGGCGGCCACGCGCGTGTGGTCGGCCGTCGAGTGCCTGCAGAAGGCCGGTCTCTCGCTCGACACACCGCTCACGCCGGAACCGGGTGGGCCGCAGGGCTGGCGGGTCTTCACAGCACCGGGACTGCGGATTGCAACGTTGGTGACGTCCCTGCGCGGGGTCTCGAATCCCGTGGTGGCGGCCGTGCTGCTGATGGAGGGGAGCTGACGTGGAGTCGTACTTCGAGATCAGGCACACGGTCGGCTTCGAGGAGACCAACCTCGTCGGCAACGTGTACTACGTGAACTACCTGCGCTGGCAGGGACGGTGCCGGGAGATGTTCCTGGTGCGGCACGCCCCCGACGTGCTGACCGAGCTCCAGGACGACCTGAAGCTCTTCACGCTGAAGGTGGACTGCGAGTTCTACGCCGAGCTCACCGCGTTCGACGAGCTCGCGGTCAGGATGACGCTGGTCGAGCTGGCGCAGACGCAGGTCGAGTTCGGCTTCGACTACGTCCTGGTCGGCGCGGGCGGAGCGGAGAAGCTCGTGGCGCGGGGAGCCCAGCGGGTGGCGTGCATGCGCGGCCCGAACAACGCGACCAGGCCGGCGCGGGTGCCGGACTCGCTGCGTCTCGCGCTCGAGCGGTACGCGCCGGTGGCGGCCTGATCATGACGGGGGAGACCTGCATGGACGAGTTCGAAGACCCGAAGACGCTGCGGCGTGTGTTCGGCACGTTCGCGACCGGCGTCACCGTGGTCACCGTCGGAGGCCCGTCACCGCACGGCATGACCGCGAACTCCTTCACGTCCGTGTCCCTCGACCCGCCGCTGGTGCTCGTGTGCGTCGGCCGGGACGCGTCCATGCACGGGCACCTCACCGCCGCAGGGGCGTTCGGGGTGTCCGTGCTCGCCGCGGACCAGGAGGACGTCGCGCGGCACTTCGCCAGCCGGTGGCGGCCGGCGGGCCGTGCTCAGTTCGACGCGGTGGACTGGGTGCCGGGCAGCCGGATCGACGCGCCGCTGATCGGCGGCGCGCTCGCCCGGTTCGAGTGCGCGCTGTGGCGGACCTACGACGGCGGCGACCACACGATCTTCCTCGGCCGCCTCCTCGCGACCGACGGTCCGGCCGGCCGCAACGCGTTGCTGTTCCTCAACGGCGCCTTCCACGCACTGGAGCGTTCCGGTCTGTCGGCTTGAAATACCTGAGCAGGACGAGAAGAAGGCGGGCCGCCACTGGCGACCCGCCTTCTTCTCGTCCTGCTAGTGGTGTGGCTCGGAAGGTTGCCGGGGGAATTCGCGGTCAGACGGGTGCATCGTGGTGCCGCCCCCACGTCCTCGTACTGGATGTATGGGGGCGTGGGGGCGGTGCCGCGAGGTGCCCTGCTGAGCGTGAATTACCTCGCCAACGTTCCGAGTCGCGCCACTAGCTCGCCCGCGGAGCCTCCAGCGCGGTGGTGCGGACGTCGAGCAACGCCATGAGCACCGGCGGGTCGATGGCCGACATCGGGCGTAGGACGACGTCCACGACGTGCGCCATCGTGCTGCTCGACACGACCAACGGCCCGTGCGAGCCCACGGAAGGCATGCGGTCTGCCGTGTGCTCACTGCCCGGTGGGACGGTGTGGATGAGCAGGTACCAAGCGCCCTCCGGCACGTTCTCCAGCACGAAGTGACCCGGCCCCGGCAGCACCGCGCAGCTGACCGGCGCGCCCTGCGGGATCGGGTCGCGAAACAAGCCGACGAACGTGGGACCGGGCTCGCACCCGGCCGGGCAGTAGATCCGCCCGCTGACCGAACTCGTGCGGCGCAGCACGATGTTCTTGCGGTTGTCGACGGGGATGCGCGTCGTGCGGCCACGCAGCTGCCGGTACTCGGTGGGGGAGAGTCCGACGCTGATTTTGAACCGCGAGCTGAACGTGC
Organism: Lentzea kristufekii; assembly: GCF_033949925.1. Lineage (NCBI taxonomy): Bacteria > Bacillati > Actinomycetota > Actinomycetes > Pseudonocardiales > Pseudonocardiaceae > Lentzea > Lentzea kristufekii. The sequence goes on along the minus strand of NZ_JAXAVV010000004.1, from coordinate 4,433 downwards.
CGGGACTGTTGTAACCGACCCGGTGGCTGATCTCCGTGACCCTCAGATCGGTCGCCACGAGAAACCGCTTGGCCTCTTGCAGTCGCAACGCCGAGAGAAAACGTGCCGGCGAAACCCCGGTAACCCGCTGGAACACTCGGGTGAAGTGAAACTTGCTGAACATCGCGACCTTGGCCATGTCGTCGATGGTTATCCGCTCGCCGAGGTTCGTCTGCATGGCATCCACTACTCTGGCCACTGCTTGTTCACCGAGCTTGTCCATTGGGTCCCCCGATTCCGCCGTTGTGGTGACTGTGGTGGATTCTCCAGTTGTTGGGAAAGTGCGTTGGAATCATCCCAACCGAAGCTAGCAGCGGGCAAAACGCCAGGCAAGGTGCGATTCCGGCATAGCGACCTGCTCTTTTCCTCACTCTGGGTAGGCGATCGAAGACCTTTATGTCGCCTCTGCGTTTTGGCTATGAACAAAACGCACGGTCGTGCGGTGCGGAGGAACAACCCGGGTTGCTCTGAGCGGTCCAGTGGGATGGACCGCTTGGAGTTGTGGGTCCGCTCCCAGGGGTGTCGTGTTCTTTGTCGCCCTCCGTGCGCAAAGGGGATCATCCCATCCCGGGAGTTGATCTCCAATTCATCGAGACCGCAATCCGGGAGATGCGCCGTTCGGATGACGCTCGCGAGAATGGAGTCCGCGGAAAGCCTTGGTCGTGCATTGACTGCCTTCCGTGTCTTCCGCCGAACGGGTTGTTCGGCCGGTGAAAGTCATTGCTCGCACCATCACCGGGCGTTCGCCCGACCGAAGAGGACAGGAGGACGCGCACGTGACCGCCACCGAAACGGAGACTCCGCAGATCGACGTCACGACTATGACGTTCGAGGCGTTCGCGGACACGATCGTGCCCGGCGAGAAGAGGTGGCCGGACGACGTCGCGGTCGCGGGGGCGAGCGCCGGTCCCGGTGCCGTCGCGGCCGGCGCCATCGAGCTGCTGCGCATGCCCGAAGGCGGCATGGCCGCGTTGCTGGACCCGCTCGCGGGCCTGCTGAACACGCACGCGGCCACGTACGCGGCCGAGCACGACGTCGAACTCGACCCAGCGCTGCCGGCTTTCGTCGCACTGCCGTTCGCGGACCGCACCGCCCTGGTGCAGCTGCTGACGACACCCGGCCACCCGGAGAAGGAGGTCTGGGTCGGTATCGCGCTGTTCAGCAACATGGCCTTCGACACCGGCGCCCACATGCACACCACCGACGCGATCGCGGCAGGTCATCCCGGGCTGCTGACGATCGGGTTCGCCCCGCCGGACCCCGACGGGGTGTGGCGCTTTCCCGACTACACCTATGGCAAGCCGCTCGCGCGCCGCCACCCGGACACGACTTCTTCAGGGAGCCCGGCATGACCGCGTCCACAGTGGAGCAGACGGACATCGTGGTGATCGGCAGCGGGTTCGGCGGGGCGATCACCGCCTACCACCTCGCGGCCGGAGGCGCGCGGGTCGTCGTGCTCGAACGGGGGCCCTGGCTCCAGGCGGACGAGTTCGACCACGACTTCCGGCTCGGCTCGTCCTCCACCCGCGTGTTCGACTTCGTCGTCGGTGACGGCATGAGCGTCCTCAGCGGCAACTGCGTGGGCGGCGGCAGCGTCGTCTACTTCGCCGCCATGCCGCGGGCGCCGCGCTTCGTGTTCGACCGCCAGGGCTCGATCGGCAGGCGGATGTGGCCCGCCGCGATCACCAGGGAGAGCCTCGAACCGTGGTACGACCGGGTCGCCGAGGCGTTGCCGATCAGCACCACCGACTGGGACACGATGACCTACGGCGGTGGACTCTTCGGCGCGGCCTGTGCCCACGCCGGCCACACCGCGAACCCGGTGCCCGCCGCCATCGACACCGCGCTGTGCACCAACTGCAACTGGATGATGTCCGGCTGCAAGTTCGACGCGAAGCGCTCCCTGCTGCTGAACTACCTGCCCGCGGCCCTCGCCCATGGCGCGGAGATCCGGCCGCTGCACGAGGTCCAGCAACTGTCCATCACGGACGGTGGTGGCTATCGCGTGCACTACAACGTGATCGACGGCGAGGACTACCGCGTGTCCACCGGCAGCGGCACGATCGACGCGAAGATCGTGGTCCTGGCGGCCGGCGCCGGCGCCACGCCCGTGATCCTGCAACGGTCCGAGCCCACGCTCGGCGCGATGCCCCACGCCGCCGGCAGGTACTTCTCCGGCAACGGCGAGCGCCTCAACACCGCGATCCTCAACGAGGACAGGGTGCGCGAGGTGCTGGGCATCAGCGTCGACGAGGCGGTCACCTACCAGGCCAACCAGATCGGCCGCGGCCCGTGCGTCGCGAGCTGGGACCGGCTCGACGGCTCGCTGCCCGAGTACTCGCGGTTCTCGCTGGAACAGCTGTACTTCCCGCCCGGCCTCGGCACCATCCTCGCCCAGGCGCCCGACGCCACCGGCCCGAGCTGGTTCGGCGTGGAGAAGAAGGAGATCCTGCGCCGGTGGAAGTCGTGGCTCACCGTGTTCACGATGTCCGAAGACGACAACGAGGGAGTCTTCGGCCCGCCGCCACCGACCGGCAACGCGCACCGCATCTCCCAGCAGATGCTCGGCCGCGGCACGATCAGCTACCAGCCGACCGAGAACACCCTGCGCGGCTGGGCCGAGTCCGACGAGGCCGTCCGCGACATCCTGGAACGCGACGGCATGTCCCGCGTGATGCCGTGGACGAACGACGTCGTGGGCGCGTACACCGTGCACCCGCTGTCGTCGTGCCGCATCGGCGACGACCCGGCGACCTCGGCGCTGGACGACAACCACGAGCTGCGCGGGCATCCCGGCATCTTCGTGACCGACGGGTCCGCGGTGCCCGGCGCGCTGACGGTGAACCCGGCCATGACGATCGCGGCACTGGCCGAACGCGCCGTGCCGGCGATCGTGCGGGCGGCCCGGCAACGCGGCGTCGACGTGTCCTACGGGGCGCCGTCGCCGGACGGCGAGACGTCGGCGCGCAACGGTGTCCTGCCCCTGGTCTCGCACCTGGTGACCGAATGACGGCGGCACTCGCCCCTGGTCCACCGCGGCGGGCGACCCTCGCGGTGCTCGCGAAGATGGCCAGGAACCGGCTGAGCGTCATGTCGTCCATGTCCGCGCACTACGGCGACGTCGTGCGGTTGCCCTTGGGACCCAAGACGCTGAACTACTTCAACCATCCCGACCACGCCAAGCACGTGCTCGCCGACCACGCCGCGAACTACGTCAAGGGCATCGGCCTGACACACGCCCGGCGCGCGCTCGGCGACGGCCTGCTCACCAGCGACGGTGAGCTGTGGCGCAAGCAGCGCAAGGTGATCCAGCCGGTCTTCCAGGCCAAGCGGATGGCGCGGTACGCCGGGGTGATCGCCCGGGAGGCGGAGGACATGGCCGCACGGCTGGGTTCGGCGCGCGGCCAGACCGTCGACGTCCGTGCGGAGATGACCGATCTGACGTTGCGGGTGCTCGGCCGGGTGTTGCTCGACGCGGACCTGAGCGAGTTCCACACGCTCGGGGCGTCGTTCGAGGCGGTCCAGGACCAGGCGATGTTCGAGATGATGTCGCTCAGCGCGGTGCCGACCTGGGTGCCGCTGGGACGTCAGCTCAGATTCCGGCGGGCGCGGGCTGATCTGCAGCGCGTGGTGGACCAGCTCGTTGCCGACGGGGCGCGGGCGGACAGCGACGACGTGGTGTCGCGGCTCGTCGAGTCGACGCGCGCGGAGACGGACCCGGCCGTCGGGCGGCGCCGGATGCGCGACGAGCTCGTGACGTTGCTGCTGGCCGGTCACGAGACCACGGCGAGCACGCTGAGCTGGGCGTTCCACCTGCTCGACCGGCATCCGCACGTGGCCGCCGCTGTGCACGACGAGGTCGTCGGTGCGCTGGGGGACCGCATGCCGGTGTTCGAGGACCTGCACGTGTTGCCCTACACGTCGGCCGTGCTGCAGGAGGTCATGCGGCTGTATCCGCCGGTGTGGATCCTGCCGCGCCAGGCCAGGGAGTCCGACGTGATCGGCGGTTACCGCGTGGAGGCCGGCGCGGACGTGCTGATCTGCCCGTACACGCTGCACCGGCACCCGGCCTTCTGGGCGGACCCCGAGAGGTTCGACCCCGGTCGCTTCATGGGGGACGCGGCGGGCCGGCCCACCTACGCCTACATCCCGTTCGGCGCCGGTCCGCGGTACTGCGTCGGCAACCACCTCGGGATGATGGAGGCGACGTTCGTGCTCGCCACCGTCACCAGGGCGTTGAAGCTCACGGGGGTGCCGGGACGTGCGGCGGTGCCGGAGCCGATGCTGACGTTGCGCATGCGGGACGGCCTGCCGATGACCGTGTCCAGCTGGTGAACACACCAGAAGTGGGGGGGGGGCGGGGGCCGGGGGGCGGGGGGGGGGTGGGGAGTGGG